>CAYNZA010000042.1:0-12912 GCA_964401595.1 uncultured Desulfomonile sp. | reverse complement strand
AGCCGGTTCGAATTCCTGCCCAAGATAAATTGCAACTCAGACAATTGACCTCGCTACAAATGTGGTGAGTCATGTCAGTTCATGGAACTCAGTCGAATTTTCTGGATTCAACGTAATTCCCCTTAAATTATAACCTGTTAAGTTTTTATTTTATGATCATCGAGAATGTGAAGGCCTTGTATTAACATTAATAACAATGTTAATTTGGATGAGGTTAGCCCAAAGGTGGCGGTATTTGGCTCAAACCCTGCAACTCCAGACGGTGATGAGTCTCTGGCGCCGTCTCGGCGCTCCACAACCGCTGGCCAATGTCGTTTTAATTTCGGAGTAATCGCCTTATGCCATCCCAAAAGTCCACGTTCAGGATGATCATCACAGCAATTGGAGTAGCACTAATAACTCCCTTGTTTACTGTTCCGGCTCTTATTGCCGCGGTGCTGTTCAAACCCGGGAAATTCAATTTTTTCCTGTTACGGGCATGGAACCGGGCCATATCCTGGTTGATGGGCCTTAAAGTCTCCTTGATCGGCGCCGAGAATGTCCAGCCCAACACATCTTACATCGTAACGCCCAATCATCAGGGTATTGCAGACATGCTTGCGCTGGCATCTACCCTCCCCATGCGTTTCAGGGGTGTGGTCAAGAGAGAGTTATACAGGATACCTGTCTGGGGTTGGGCATTGTGGGCTTCCGGGGCCATAGGGATAGACAGGTCCAATTCTACCGCAGCGGTAGCGCGACTCAACAGGGAAAAGGATGAAAAACTAAAGGATGGGTGGTCAGTCCTCATTTACCCGGAGGGCACCCGCACCCCGGATGGATTCCTTCAGGAATTCAAAAAAGGGGCTTTCATGATGGCGGTCCAAACAGGAATTCCTATCCTTCCGGTGGTATGTAACGGAGCTTTTAAAATTCTTCCCAAGAAAATGCTCGCTTTTCGTCCAGGACACATAAAATTAACCATATGCCCGCCAATTCTTACCAAGGGCCTGACAGAAAAGGACGTGCCCGAACTTATGAGAAGAACTCGAGACATTATGCTATCCAAACTGAGGCCGGACTATGATCCGTTCTCATCTGCCAAAACCTGTCTGGAGAACGGCTAGTTTATTCTTGTCGCACCGATTTATGCAAAAGTTACTGTTGAACAGTGGGCCCAAAGAATGCTAAAAATGTTTTCCGCAGTTATTTCTGAACAGAATCAGATTCACGGTTATTTTTGTACATCTGTTTGATATCCCATCAAAACGCTTCAGTGTAGCTGCGTCAATCATCCCCTGTTATGGAGAAAAAATTGAACCCTCCGAAAAAATCTATATTCAGGATGACCCTGGCCGCCGTTGGAGTTACCTTGATCACCCCTGTCATGACGATCCCGGCGGTCATTGTGGCTGCATTGTTCAAACCCGGCAGGTATACCTTTTACACCATGAAAGTGTGGAACATCATCGTGTCCAGACTCATGGGAATCAGGGTGTCGCTTAGCGGGCTGGAAAATCTCAAGCCCAACACCTCTTACATAATCACGCCTAACCATCAGGGAGTTGCAGACATTCTGTCGATTGTGTCTACGTTGCCTGTCCGTTTCAGGTGGGTTGTGAAGAAAGAGTTGTTCAAGGTTCCGGTCTGGGGTTGGGCCTTGTGGGCGACGGGCGCGATTGGCCTGGACAGATCAAACAGCGCGGAGTCGATAGCCAGACTAAACAGGGAAAAAGACGAGAAACTCACCGATGGTTGGTCAGTTCTGATATATCCGGAGGGCACCCGCACTCCTGACGGGTTCCTGAAGGAATTCAAGAAAGGCGCTTTCATGATGGCGGTTCAAACGGGCATACCTATTCTGCCGGTGGTATGTAACGGCGCTTTCAAAATCATGCCCAAGAAAATGCTGGCTTTTCGTCCGGGTAGAGTGACTCTTGAAATATGTCCGCCTATACTCACAAAAGGTCTTACAGAAAAGGATGTGCCCGAACTCCTAACCAAAACGAGGGACGCAATTCTTGCCCGGCTGCGACCGGACTATGACCCGTTTGCGAACCTGAAGGTATGCCAAAGCTCTTGATGGAGCGCTGCGCATGTCAGAGGGAATCATCAGGTCATGAAAGTTTACGGCCAAGTGATATAATTTCTTTTCAGATGGTTCAAATCTGTTACCTTCATGAAATAGCTTTTGTTTCAAGGATACACCCGAAGTAGGAGTTCCCAGCAAATGGAGACTATCTTCAAAAACCTTCCTTTTCTGTCCGACCTTCTGGACGCCATTCCATCAAACATTTTTGTGTTTGATCGGGATCTGAGAATAGTCTTTTCCAATTCCGCTGCCTCCGATCTGACCGGCAACGACCCCAAGAAAAACTTCCTCAAGTTATGCGGAGAAGCCATCAACTGTTTCAACTCATTTGGAAGCGGGCTGGAATGTGGGAAAACACCATATTGCAGTGACTGCGTTTTGAGGAAAAGTATAGGAAATGCTTTCGAGGGAGAAAAATGCAGCAAGACCCGGTGTGAATTCAAGGTGGTAAGAAAGGGGAAGCCGTGCAGGATCAATTTCAAAATATCGGCTATTCCCTTGACACATAATGGGAACACATATGTTGTGGCAATTATCGATGATGATATTGAAATCAGCGAATTGAGAGAGCTTTTGCCTATATGCGCCTGGTGTAACAAAATCCGTGATGACCAGGATTACTGGCATAGGGTCGAAGACTATCTCGGCAAGCACATGGACATACAGACAACGCATGGCATTTGCCCGGAGTGTAGATCGAAGTTTGATCAAAAATTGCCACAGGGCTGATCAGGCCTGTTGTTCGGGGAATCAACCATTAAATGGCTGCGGTTCAAGTGTTATTTGACCGGCGAACAAGTTCTTGTTCTCAGAAACAGCAAATCCCAAAATTCATTTTGTCCAGAGGCTTTTGCAGTCTCCCAAAGCGCGAACAAGGGTATGAAATTTATAAACATTATTAGACCGTGGGCGAGAATCTCTCGATGTCCTTTAACAATTATTTCAGCCAACACACCGGATAATCCTTTTAAAGTGATCAGTCCCTCGACTGAGAATTCAATTATAGAGAAGACCATGGCGAGCAGGCTCATGCAGAAGGCTTTGTAGACTGCCTTGAAAATGAGCGCCCTATTGCTGAACCTGTCTCCAATCTTGAGAAAGTCTCCGAGCATGATCACCTTGGCCAGGATCATGGCCTCGAAAAAACTGAATCCAAGATGAAAATAGCTGATATGAAATTCATCGAGAATCATCTTCTTGTAAATTTTCAGACCAAACATAATTAGGGAAATGTAGGCCGTCAGCGCCAAATATTTCCTGGTTTCCGAGAAGAACGTTTGTTTCAGCGAAACAATTTTTTCCTTTGTAACATTCATCTGGATAATCTCCTTCAGGCAATCGGCTATGCCATTTCTAGCAGGATTCATTTCCAGAGGATGTTATCAACCGGGAAAACCATCCCCTGAAGCCTTGTTTTTCATGATAATGACCAAAGGCTCTCCTGGATACTCAAGACAAATCCCAAAAAAACCTTTGCTTATACGCGATCAAATTAGCTGATTAGCTCAATTCGTTCCCCAAATTTATGACTATTACAGTTTTTTTGTCATTCAACGGCTTGTTTACTGACTCTTAGGGGACTTTTTGTTGACAGTTGACACCAGAGTCCTTTATAGATGCTTATGAATTTTTGTCAATTCAGGATTAATTTATTTTTTAGGAGGGTAAGGACATGACCAAAGCTGAGTTAATATCGCTGCTTGCTGAAAAAGGAAACGTAAGTAAGAAACAGGCAACGGAAGACCTTCAACTGGTCTTTGAAACCATCTCTGAAATTCTGGTTTCAGGACAGGATATAGCCATTCCCGGTTTTGGCAAGTTTTACGTGGCTACCAGAAAAGCAAGGACAGGTTTGAATCCCCGTACCAAGGAGAAACTGGAAATCCCCGAGACGAAAGCGCCATCATTTACAGCGGCCCAGGCGCTTAAGGACGCAGTCAAGAAATAGTTTCCAAAGGGAATTGTTCTCAACTCTTTACCGGGGAAAAGTGTATCAATAGGGTAGCTCTTGATTTTGGGCTACTCCTGTTGTTGTCCGAACGGTAGATAAGCTATAACTAGCTTGAAATAAACATAAATGTTACACAAGGTTCTCAAGCGTGTATACGGACCGCAATCTATAATCCTGTTCCGTTGGCTGAAAACCCATGGGAATTGAAGAACTACCCAACAAAAATGGCTCGATGAACCCGAATCAGGGCATCATTGAGCAGTGTGAACAACGATATCAGGGTCTTTTTGAGCACATGAAGGCCGGTGTGGCGGTTTACGAGGCAATAAGTGACGGTGATGACTTCATTTTCAAGGACTTTAACCGAGCGGCTGAAGAGATAAGCAAGGTAAAAAGGGGAAAGGTAATTGGCAAGAGACTTCTTGAAATGTTCCCGCACATGGATGAATTTGGTCTGTTGGGCACATTGAGACGAGTCTACAGGACAGGTAAGGCGGAACACTTGCCTGCCGCCTATTACCGGGATGAACAGAGAGAGGGCTGGAGGGATAACTACATTTATAAACTCCCTAACGGGGAGGTTGTGGCCCTCTACGAGGATGTTACCGAGGTCAAGCTGGTCCAAAGCGCACTTAGAGACAGTGAAATACGGTGGCGGTTTGCATTGGAGGGCTCCGAATTTGGAGTATGGGACTGGAATGTTATTACCGGGGAAGTTTTTTATTCTGAGAAATGCAATTCAATTCTTGGCTATGAAGACCACGAAATCGGAAACAGGATTGGTGATTGGGAAGACATAACGCATCCCGATGATCTGGTGAAGTGCTATGAGATCATGCAGAAACATTTCTCAGATGAAAGGTCGTACTACGAGGCCGAATTACGTGTTCGCTGCAAGGACGGTTCATGGAAGTGGATATTATCTCGCGGAAAAGTCATGGAGTGGACTGATCAGCGCGGTCCCAAGCGAGTGATAGGGAATTTCCGTGATGTGACCGAAAAAAAATTGGCTGAAAATATTCTTGAGGAGAACCGGCAAAATTTCCGCGCTTTTTTTGAAGGGGTGGATGACATCATTTCAGCCTATAAATCTGATGGCTCAATACTCTACATCAATCCGGCCGCCTCTAGAAAACTGGGTTATTCTCCTAATGAGCTAAAAAACATGAATGCCTTGACGTTGCACGATCCGGTGACGCGACTGGCGGTGGAACAGGCTCTCGGAGATATAATTGCCAACAAATCAGGAAAATGTGACTTCCCTTTGATGACGAAAGACGGCATCCCGATTCCGGTGGAAACACGGGCGTGGATCGGTAAGTGGAGCGGTGAGGATTGCGTCTACTGCATTTCCAGGGATGTCAGTCGGGAACAGGAAGCCATCCAGAAATTTAACAGCGTTTTTTATAATAATCCCTGTCCTATGGCCATAGCCAGTTTTCCGGAAAAGAAATTGATCGATGTTAACGAAGAATTCGAGACAACAACCGGGTTTTCACGAGAATTCGTCCAGGGCAAGACAACTTCTGAATTAGGTATTTTTGCTGACAAACCTGTCGAGGAAGCCCTGACTCAACATGCGCTCGCAGGTGATTCGATAAGAAATGTTGAAATCAGAGTCCGCAAAGAGAATGGGGATGTCATAAACGGACTTTTTTCAGGTGGGCTCATAAAAAGCGGTGGGCAACAGCTCTTCATTGCCGCAATGGTAGACATCACGAATATCAAGGCCGCCGAAGAAGCTCAAAAAAAACTCATAGCCGAACTCGAAACGGCCATGTCAGAGATAAAAACACTCACAGGTTTGATTCCCATATGCGCCTCTTGCAAGAAAATAAGAGACGACCGAGGCTACTGGCAAGCAGTTGAAGTCTACATCAGGGATCGAACAGACGCCGAGTTTAGTCATGGCATCTGCCCGGATTGCGCCCGAAAACTGTATCCTGGGTTTTTTGACGGCAAGTAGGATGATCGGCTAGCGCCTGTTTCCGAGCGCGTAGGTTGGATTTGGTCCGGGAAAGTGACTATCAAGTTTACATCGATAATTAGAAATAATTGATCCACATTTGTTGGGAAAATTTGCAATCAGTTAGTAATTTTATAATATAACAATAAAAACAAGGCTTTATAAAAACAAAAATCTTTTTTACATTTGTCCTGCTCTGGCATGCGTTTGTATTAATATGTAAGCAGACTCCTTTCAGGGAAATAAAGATTCAGGAGGGGAAACGATGCAATACCGGACCGGGAATTATAACCTCTTGTCTGAACCGTGGATACCTGTCTTGCGAAGTGATGGAACGACGCAGCGACTGGGCATCCTTGATACCTTGAAACAGGCCCACAATATTCGGCAGATTGCAACATCCAACCCCATGGATCGCATGGCAATACTGCGATTTCTACTCAGCGTCGTTTACTGGTGTAGGGGAAATCCTGTTGATGACTTTCCAGAGTGTCTTGACTGCTCGTTTGAAAGCCACTGGTTCGAAAAACTGGAGTCAAACGTCAATTTGTTTAATCTATTTGGAGAGTCCCACCGTTTTTGTCAGATCAGTCCGATTTCGAAGCCAAATTCCAGACCAAAATTTGTTTCCAGTAATTATTTGATACATGAAATACCCACTGGATCAAACTTTGTGCATTTCAGGCATGTGGAAGATGTTGCTGAGGGTCTTTGTCCTGCATGTTGCGCACTTGGGCTTTTAAGGTTACCGGTTTTCTCCACCTCGGGCGGCAGGGGAAAACCTCCCGGAATAAACTCAAAACCTCCGTGTTACGTCATGCCAATCGCGAAAACTCTGGCAGGAACTCTCAGGCTTCTGTGGGCCAAAACAGATGAGTTGGGGACCCCTTTTTGGGAAACTCCCGATTTTGAACTCCCATTGGACAAGAAAGTGCCTCTGCTCAACGGTTTGACATGGACGCCGCGAAGAGTATGGCTCGGTGGAATGTCGGAAAACCTCAAAAGATGTATTTCATGTGGCATTGAGGACAACCTTGTCGCTTCATGTGTTTTTGATGGGATAGGGAGTCAAAAAACCGATGAAGAAGGCCCTGCAAGAATATGGCGGGACCCTCATGCGCTATACATAGAGCAACCGAACAAAGGCAAAGATGTGATTTTACTCTCCGAAAGAGACGCGTTAGGGGCCATGGACGCGTCGGTGGGTCAGTGGAAGTCTCTGGTGGCCAGCCTTTTCTCTGATGGAAGATTGCTAAACAGCCTTCGTGAAAAAATTGTCAATAGCCATGTTTGCCCAGAAGAAATTCATGTTTTTGGAGTGGGTTTCGCCACCGTAAAAAACGACAAGTATCTGGAAGTAAAGGAATATAGAATAAATCTCTGGGACTTACCGGCAATTTTAGATGACAGTTTTAGCCATTCAATTTCCCAGTGGAACGAAGAATATAGAAAATTTCCAAAAAAGCTTGTCAGCAGACCCGCATCAGTTTTGTTCAGGTCCGAAATAGAAGCAAAAACAGCGACGTCAATCATCCGTCCACATGTTGAACATGGTCTGCTTTCAAGAATGAATGATTTAATGACCACCGAAAATGGGTTCTGGTCAAAAGCCATGATCGACCATGATGTTATGATGAATGCTCTAAGCCAGTCTTATGCTCCAGGTTTCACAACTGACGCACTGGAACGCCGGACACAGATAGCCAACCTCAGACCGAACATCAATCCGGAGAGGAAACACAAGAAAAAATAAAGAGCACAGGGGGCAAGGATGTCAGCAACGGAAGATTACATATCGATTCTCAGCGGATTGAAGGAAGGCGATCTGGGACTTTTGAGGCGCCTTGGCAGCCGGGGCCAGGAAGACTCCGTGGATGGCTTTGATCTTTTTGCCGGTCTGTGGTGGCCTCTGAGGCAGAGGAACCAGAGGGCGCCACGCCGTCAGATAGCATGGCTGGTGGCAAAGCTTTATGCTGCCAATCCACTTGAACACGTCAAAGGCGCTTTTTTCGCCAAACAGCTTGGAATAACCAGACCCTTTGAATCGGGGGCCATTCAGAATCACAAGAAGAGATTCAATCAGATACTCGTTTCACCGGTAGGTCATCTGGAAGCCCCGCTGCAATGGGGGCTTTCATGGCTGAAGGAAACAAGACCTCAAGTGGACTGGGTGAAACTGACGGATGACCTGTCAGTCTGGGAAATTGAAAAAACCCGCGGCGATTGGGCTTGTCTTTATTTGGCGCCCAATGAAAGGAACGTACAATGTTGATAGAAATTCATGTCATTCAGAATCATAGCCCCTCGAATCTCAATCGCGATGATCTGGGAGCGCCAAAAACCTGTTATTTCGGCGGTGTCATACGATCCCGCATTTCCAGCCAGTGCATTAAAAGAAGCATCAGGACCAGCGAACAATTTAGAAGCCTTTGTGGCGGTATCCGCACCAGACAGTTAGTCAGATTGCTCACTGATAAAGTTAACGCCGATTCGGCAGAGCAGAAAAGAATTGAAAAGATACTTGTTTTATGCGGCATCAAGCCAAAGACGGGTAAACCGAAAAAAGAAGAAGACGAGCGCCGGGATGATGAAAAGAGCAAAATGCTCATATACACCACTAAAGAGGCCATAGATGAGATGGCGCGACTCCTGAAATCGGGAAAAGATGAGAAGGACGAGAATCTTGCCGAAGAATTTGGGCGGTTGATAGCTGAAAAAACGTCTGTGCCGGACATGGCCCTTTCGGGGCGCATGCTGGAACCCGATAAGGAAGCCAAAGCAGTATGGAAAAATCTTGAAACCAATGTTGAGGCGTCATTGCAGGTGGCGCACGCAATATCGACCCATCAGGCCCTGCCTATGATTGATTATTACGTGGCTGCCGACGACATTCCCGGGGATGACGCGGGCGCAGGCTACCTGGACGAAGCGATGTACACATCAGCTTGTTTCTACAAGTACTTTTCGATACATTGGGAAACACTTGTAAACAATCTGGGCGGCTTTAACGGCAAAAGGGAGCATTTGGGGGCCCACACGGTAGGGGCCTTTATTCGTTCGGCAGCCCTGGCAAATCCAACGGGAAAGCAAAACAGCTTCGCCGCTCACAACCCACCGGATGGAATTCTGGTAGAAATCAAAAACAGTCCGATCAGTTATGCAAACGCCTTTGCTCAACCGGTTCCCGCTGATGTGCGTGATCTCGTATCTCAAAGCCTGGCGCAACTCGGTCAATATGTTCATGACATCGATGAGGGTTACGGCAAGCCTCAAAAAAGGTTCTGGTTTTCTCCTAACCTTCGTCATCGTCTCAGCGTCATCGAGCATGGATCCGGTAACCCAAAAGAAATTTCTTTGACCGAGAACAACTTTAAATCGCTTGATGAACTTATTAGAAATGTAATTGGCGCAATTGGTTACGATTGGGAAATCGTTAAACAGGTGAATGTGAATCCGGAGTTTGATTCATGAACCACAACACGCTGTTTATCAGGCTGGAGGGGGCACTTCAATCGTGGGGAGTTCAAGAATCCAAATTTGTGATTAGGAGAACTTCGGAGGCTCCCACCAAATCAGGGGTCATAGGACTGTTGTGCGCAGCGTTGGGTCTTTCCAGAAAGGATGCGGACGGACATTGGCTTGACGAACTTAACAGGATTACAATGGGTGTCAGGATAGACAGGCCAGGGGTTCGTTGGTGGGATTATCACACGGTCGGGGCCGGTATGAGGATGCGAACTGCTGAAACTTCCGACTCCACCAAGCCCGGCGCCATGCTGACACGCAGAGAGTATCTGTGTGACGCCTCATTTCTTGTGGCCCTTCAAGGGACCCCGGAACTGATCAGCGAACTCAACACGGCACTGGAAAACCCAAAATGGACCGTGTTCCTAGGTAGGAAATCTTGTCCGCCGTCACTGCCGTTGTTGAATCCAGAGGAAAACACAGGGTTTTTCGACAATCTTGATGAGGCATTATCGTCGAAGGCCTGGTATCCGCGGCTGGCCGTTGATCCGGTTCCCAAAGACGTCAAGTGCTTCATTGAATGGAAAGCCTCAGCTTCTCAGTTGGAAGCCCCTCTGGACGCCCTCGTCCATTACGACGCTCCTGTCACTTTTCAACCTCCTGCGCATGGCCCACGATTTGTCCTGATAAAATTTCTGGGAATAGGGTCAAATGGTCAGGTCAAAATTTCAAAGGGGCGATTACAGAAAAAGACCCCCAATCCTCCGAGACCAAGGGCAAACTACACTGACAGCCAGTATAAACGGGCTAGAGACCAGAGACTCAAAGATGACAACGAACTCTGCGTTTTTTGCAAGATGCCGGCGACCACTGTGCATCATGTAACTTACAAACGCGCCGGCGGTGATGAACATCATGGGGACCTGCGCTCACTGTGCAGGCTTTGTCATGATGCCGTCACAATGCTCGAATACGGTTCCGGTATGGGAATGGATCGTATAGACCCATGTCTTCCGGACTGGAGGAACGCAATAATCGCCAAGAGAGACGCAATCGTAAAGTTCCGGTCGATCGAATCACGTCGTAGAAGGCTTGGGCCTCAGGAGGTCGAGTGACCATGCACATATCGACTCTATTGATAGATACAGGATCAAATCCGGATAGACCACGGCCTGGAAGGCTTTGGCTCAGAAACATTTACAGGGTGCATCAGCGTTTATGTATGGCGTTTCCATCATCCGCCAGAAAACTGGATGACCCATCCTTTTTGAAGCCTTACAGACCTGATGACTTTTCGGAGGGAGGGAATCAGGTTGCGACCATCGATGGAAGTTCCGTGACATCAACGATTGTACAAGTTAATGCCCGTAGGACCGACACCAATGGATTTCTCTTCAGGATCGATCCGCATCCGGAATCTGGCTCGGCCATAATCCTGGTGCAGTCAGCCGCTCCCCCGGATTGGGATTATGCCTTTCAAAATGCAGCAGTGCTCTTGGGAGCAGAGCCTGAAGTAAGAAAGTTTGAACCTCAATTTAAGACCGGGGAGAAAAGGAGGTTCAATATCCTGGCCAATCCGGTCAGAAAAGTGAGTAAAAATTCATTGGATTGTGCAGGCAATCCTTTCGACAGAAAATGGATCGGAAAGGATGTGCCGGTTGCAGTTCCGGATTTGCCCAGATGGCTGGAGCGACGGGCTGAACCGCTCTGGCAGGGGCCCAAGAATCTGTCTCAAACTCAGACCCCGCCGGGATTTGAAATATTGAGGATTACGGATATTCAGCGCGGTTACGTTTACGTGAATAAAGGTCAGGATGATGAAAAAGGCCGAAAAATCAGATCCGCCAGATACGAAGGGGTACTCAAAATTACCAATGCCGATCATTTTACCAAAACCTTGATCAAAGGAATCGGACCGGCCAAAGCATTCGGTTTCGGATTGCTGACACTTTCAAATTTGGTTGATCCCTCGGTGAACGTGTCATGAGAGTGAAAGATCTCCACATATTGCCCAGATTTAAGGATGGTTGGAGCTATCTTTACGCCGAACACTGCAAGATCGAGCAGGAAAGTAAGTCAATTGCTCTGATAGACGCATCAGGTAAAGTCCCCGTTCCTTGCGCTACCCTGTGTCTGCTCTTGTTAGGCCCGGGAACATCAATTTCCCATGCCGCTGTTTCAGCGCTTGCCGACAACGGTTGCCTCGTCGCCTGGTCTGGTGAGCAAGGAGTGCGCTTTTACGCACATGGGCATGGAACAACCAGACATTCCAATAACCTGATGATGCAGGCCCAACTTTGGGCAAACAGTGATTCCCGTATTCAGATAGTGAGAAAAATGTATTCAATGAGGTTTGACTCTGGGCTGGATGACTCACTCACTCTGAAGCAAATCAGGGGAAAAGAAGGCATCAGGGTGAGAGAAGCCTATGCAAAGGCCTCACGGGAAACAGGGTTGGAATGGCACGGACGAAATTATGACCGGACCGACTGGAAAGCGGGCGATCCCATAAACAGGGCTTTATCAGCGGCTAACAGTTGCCTTTACGGGATATGCCACGCAGGGATCATTGCCTTGGGTTTGTCGCCGGCCCTGGGATTTATCCATACCGGTAAAATGCTCTCTTTCGTTTACGATATTGCTGATCTCTACAAAACCCGGATTTCTATTCCTGTTGCCTTTCAAGCAGCAGCAAATGGTGTTGAGGCTCTCGAAACAAACATCCGCAAATCCGTCAGGGATAAGTTGAGGGAATCTCAACTCCTCAAATCCATCGTCTCTGACATACAGTTCGTGCTTGATCTGAAAAACAAATCCCGCACCGACAGCGCGGATTTTAATTTCGACGCCGATCCGGCATTGCCGGGAACTCTGTGGGATCCTCTGGACGATTATACCCACGGGGGAAAAAACTACTTCGATGACTACAACATTGGAGATGAACATGATAGTGGTGATTCTTGAAAAAGTTTCCCGAAGCCTCAGGGGTGAACTCACGAGATGGATGCTGGAGCCTAAAACAGGCGTATTCGTGGGTAGCCTGTCTGGCATGGTCAGGGAGCATCTCTGGACAAAGGTGAGAGAAGAATCAAAAAACGGCGCCTGCATGATGATCTACACCGACAACTCAGAGCAAGGATTCTCCATCAGATCATCTGGTGAAACCAGCAGGCAGATCATTGACTTCGATGGCCTTTTTCTTGTGCGAACCTCCTGAAAACGCCATTTGTTTCAGTGTTGTCCCCACAGGCGTGGGGGTGAACCGCCTGAGTCCAGACGTTGAGTTAATTTTTATGTGTTGTCCCCACAGGCGTGGGGGTGAACCGTGGCGGTATATGTATGTCATGGGTAGGAAAGCGTTGTCCCCACAGGCGTGGGGGTGAACCGGGTAATGGATAGTTCGCGCATGCCGCTTCCTAGTTGTCCCCACAGGCGTGGGGGTGAACCGGGGGGAGCCTG
>CAYNZA010000041.1:0-22966 GCA_964401595.1 uncultured Desulfomonile sp. | reverse complement strand
ATGTTTCTGGCGGAAGTTGAGGACCTGGAAACAGGTGAAATAATTACTGAGCCCGGAAAGAAGGGTAAATTGGTAATAACAGCTCTTGATCGAATAGCTCAACCCTGCGTGCGTTTTGATTCAAAAGACATTGTTGAATATTCTGGATACCGGTGCGAATGTGGCCGCACTTTCAGACTTTTTGAAGGTGGGGTAATTGGCAGAGCAGATGACATTACCAAAGTAAAGGGCGTGCTTCTGGCGCCATCAGCCATTGAAGATGTCGTGAGATCCATTCCCGAGCTTGGGAATGAATTTGAGGTCACGGTTCAGAAAAAGGGCGATCTTGACGACATTTCACTCAAAGTGGAGGCTTTGGTTTCAACTCCCGAACAAATGAAAGAACTAGAGTCAAGGCTGCGGTCTGAATTACGTTTGAAAACTAATCTTGGTTATCACATAAAGGTGTTTCCAGAGGGAAGTTTGCCGCGATATGAGGTAAAAGCCAAAAGGTTCAAAGACTTACGTGGGAAGGGATAGGGATATATGTATAACCAGACCGAATTGAAAGAGTTTTATCTGGAAGCCGTTGAGTTAAAAGAAAAAGCACTCAAACTTTATGATAAATCAGACGAATTTCCGGCTGTAAACAGGAACTGCAAGAGAATTCTGGCCTCTGTTGAAATGTTGATGATTAACCTTGAAGGGGCGGATTAATTTGGGAAAACCAATTTATCTGGACTACAACGGAACAACTCCGCTTGATCCCGAAGTGGTCGATGCGATGAAACAATTTCTGGAGGAAGACTTCGGCAACCCGTCAAGTTCTCATCTTTACGGCATAGAGCCTAAACGCGCTGTTGCAAGAGCCAGAAAGCAGGTTGCGTCTCTCATAGGCTGTGTCCCCCAAGAAGTAATTTTTACAAGCGGTGGAACTGAATCCAACAATTTTGCCATTTTAGGGACAACAGGCTTTGATGATCTATTCGGAAAGAAAGTAATCACCAGTTGCGTTGAACATCCGGCGGTCATTGAACCTCTTCGATACCTGGAAAGCCGAGGTCTTTCAGTCTATTATGTCCCGGTTGATTCCTGCGGGACCGTAATTTTTGATATGTTTGAATCTGCAATAGACGACAAAACTGTACTAATAAGCGTCATGCACTCGAACAACGAGGTTGGATCGATACAGCCTGTTGAACAAATTTCCAGGGTAGCCAAAAGTCGAAATATCGTCATTCACACCGACGCGTCCCAGTCCCTGGGAAAAGTCCCTGTCGATGTTGGTTCACTGGGGGTTGACATGCTGACTGTCGCAGGGCACAAACTTTATGCTCCAAAAGGGATAGGAGCGTTGTATGTCAGGGAAGGCATAGAATTGAAAAAAATCATGCATGGCGCCGGCCAGGAGATGGGAAAACGCCCTGGAACTGAAAACGTGGCCGGAATCGTAGGACTGGGAAAAGCATGCGAAATAGCTCAAAGGAACCTTACTCAAAATTCAACCCGCATGAGAAGATTGAGAGATCGTCTCAAGGTTGGCCTGGAGAATAATGTTCAGTATCTCAGGTGTAACGGCCATCCTGTGAATGGTCTGCCGAACACATTGAATGTGTCTTTCAAGGACATTCAGGCCAATCGTCTGCTTGAAGAGGTAGGGCTGGAAGTTGCCGCTTCGGCTGGAGCCGCTTGCCATTCAGATCACATGATGATTTCACACGTCCTGGAAGCGATGAAAGTCCCTCTGGATTATGCCAAAGGGGCAGTCAGATTCAGCCTGGGAAAGGATACGACTGAGGATGAAATAGACAGGACCATAGAAATTGTTGCGTCGGCAGTGACCCTTTTAAGAGGGTAATCAGAAGAAATCTGCTCTTTCTTTTGTCTGCAAAACTTCATATCCTGAAAGTCTGGCACAGGCGAGTTCACGACTGTGCTGACAAAAGCTCTGCCGTATTAATCGGTGAAATCCGTTTTGAAAAGATTAGCCTTAACCATAATGTTCCCGTTTTTATTGTTTATATCTACGGGCATGTATGTCTTTGCGTTCAAAACGCCCAATTACATTGAAGCCTTGCATGAAAAAAGAGACCTGGCCAATCAGATGGTAATTGACCGAAAAGGCCGAATTCTGAGGATGGAGCCGGATGAACACGGGGAATACTTCATCTGGTTGAAGCATGATCAAATCCCGCAATTGATGAAAAATGCAGTTGTAGCCGCGGAGGACAAACGATTTCATCAACATTTCGGATTTGACCCTTTGGCCACAGTCCGGGCTGTTTACGGTTACTACTCTGCGGGCAAGATAATTTCTGGAGCCTCTACCATAAGCCAGCAGGTGGTCAGGATGCTCCATCCTCGACCCAGAACGGTACGGTCTAAAATACTAGAGTTTTTTGCCGCTATAAAACTGGAATGGCAATTATCGAAAGAGGAAATACTCGAGTTAAACCTCAACCTCGCTCCCATGGGTGGCTACCTGAAAGGAGTTGGAATAGCCTCACGAGTTTACTTCGATAAAGATCTCAACATGATAAGTGTGTCTGAAGCGGCAGCCCTGGCGGCTCTTCCGAGGTCTCCATCCAGGTTTGATCCATCAAAACCCTCCGGCAAAGCTCTGCTTATGGATGAAAAGGACAGGATCATATCTCGCATGCTAGCCTGCGGGTTTATTTCATCCGAACAAGCTGACAGAAACAGAGGTAAAAACATTGTCTTCAGAAAAAGACGTATTCCGCGTCAAGCATCTCATTTCACGGAAATGGTTCTCAAGAGACGCGCATTCGGCTCTAGAACAGCCAAGACGACCTTGGATAGCAGTATTCAAAAGATTGTTGAGGAGACCTTAGCCGCCCACAAATTAAGACTTGAGCGCAATGGAATAAAGCAGGTTGCCTTAATTGTAGTCGGTGTGAAAGACTTGAGCGTGCTGGCGTTGATGGGCAGCATGGATTACGGCGCAGTTCACGGAGGTTTTAATAATGGAGCGATTGCGAGAAGATCGGCTGGATCGACGTTAAAACCCTTTCTTTATGCTCTTGCATTCGAAAAAGGGGTTCTGCCGGCTTCTACCGTTCCAGACATTGTTCGCAGTTATAAAACGCCGGTAGGTGATTATATCCCGTTGAATGCCAACAGGGTGGAATATGGTCCTGTTAGCGTTTCTGAAGCCTTGGGATCCTCCCTGAACTTGTCGGCCATTAAAATAATAGAAAGAACGGGCATTTCAGAGTTCTTCAATCTCTTGCGGTTCCTGGAGCTTGTTGATGCGCGGTCAAAACCAACTGATCATTACGGTTACGGCCTTGCGATAGGAAACCTTGAAGTCAGTTTATTCGCGTTGACTCAAGCCTATGCATGTCTATCGCGGCACGGAGTCTTTGGAAACCTTCGATTGATGTCGGATGAGCCTGTTTCCGCCGCTAAAGCGCTAGAGACTTGGGCTGTAAACGAGGTTACAGAAATTCTTTCAAGTCATTCGGCGCGCATTCCCGCATTTGGCAACCCGCTTTTTTTTGATTTTGGATTTCCTGTGGCGCTAAAAACCGGCACCAGTGACGGCTTCAGGGACGCTTGGGCGATAGGTTACACTTCTGCGCATGTTGTGGGTGTCTGGGCCGGAAATTTCAATGGTAGACCATCCTCAGGAATGTCTGGGGCCACAGCATGCGGTCCAATCCTGAAGGATGTCATCTCAAGCCTTGACACTTCATCCTCCATTTCGGAGGGTCAGGTAAATCTCCGGAAGACCGACACGGAAAAAAATGTTACCCCTGATGACCATCTGTATCTGGGCGCTGAATACGCGGCCTGGATCCATAAAAGAGAACTGAACCTCGGATTGGGAAGATACAGACTGGAAGAGTCTACTGTCACTGAGGATCCACAAGTCCAAAATGTTCGGCCTGAGAACGGGCCGGGCTCAATTCATTTGGCCTCTTCAAGGCCTCAAGGCCCTATGGTAAGTATCGTCAGCCCCCATGATGGTGACAGATTTGCAAGGCCCAAAGGGACAAATCCGATAATTCCTCTTAGAGCTTCTCTCACTAAAATGGTTCCTGAAGTAATATGGATCGTCGATGGTGTGGAAGTGGCCCGGACAGGCCCCCCCTATGAATTCCTCTGGGAAGCCCGCAGCGGCGCCCACTCCATCATGGCGGTATTACCAGAACATCAGGCCGCGAAAATTGAAATAACCGTTGAATAGTGATAACCTGACCCGATAAATAAACTAATTGGATATAAAAATCAACAACATGATTTACCAGGACTTCCTAAAAAATTTGACCTTCAGATTCATAAAACCTCAGTTTAAAATGCCGGTTAACGAAGATTTTTATGAAAAAAGACTGGGATATATTATCAATCATGGCGCAACCGGGTTCCCGGAGAAGTTTGGGATGTTCCTGGAGTTGATCAATACGGCATTACCTGAACGGGCATCAGAGCTAAAAAGGTCTTTCCTTAAACTTATCGATACTCCGAGGATGTCCACTCTGGCCATTGCAGCCCTCATAAATGAGGCAGTGAAGACCATGTCCCGCAAAGACGCATTCGTAAACGTGGGGATTTGGCATGGTTTTTCCTTCCTGTCGGCGTTGATGAGCAATCCGGAGAAAATCTGCATAGGCATCGACAATTTTTCTGAGTTTGGAGGCCCCAAAAAATACTTCCTTCCGCGTTTCGACAGGTTCAAAAGTCAAAATCACTTTTTTCATGACATGGATTATCTGGACTATTTTGCCAACATCCACACGGGTTCAATAGGGTTTTATTTTTATGATGGCAATCACAGTTATGAAAACCAACTGAAAGGACTAAAGGTAGCCGAGCCTTTTTTTAGTCCGGACTGTATTGTCTTGGTAGATGACACCAACTGGGATGAGCCGTATCAGGCTACTTTTGACTTCATGAAAGAAAGTGGGAATTCTTACAGGACGCTTTTAGACGTCAGAACAAAACACAACTGTCACCCTACTTTCTGGAATGGTGTGCTTGTAATTCAAAGGGTCGGTCACTCCGGAACAGAATAATTACCTGAAATTTGGACTGGATCGAGCGTCAACGGCGTGCGCTTCCTGGAGCAGGCCTGACAAAAAGGATCAATACACTCGCAATGAAACTGAATGCGCTCAAGTAGTAAAACACGATTGAAAAATCCTTGGTGATATCCAGGATGAATCCGCTCAGCACAGGTCCCAATGGTCCCGAGAAAAATCCATAAGCAGTAAAGACCAATCCAAAAACAGCGCCAAAATTCTGGATTCCGAAACAATCAGTGATCAGAGGGGCGGACACGGTGAAGAGGGTCGCAAATGCGAACCCGATGAAAGCTGAAAAAATGCACATCCAGCCAATATTATTGGAATTTATCAATCCTATATAAGCCATTCCACAGAGCAGGAAGGTCACACTCATCGTCAAATTCCTACCAACATAATCTGATAGGATTCCACTTATCAGTCTCATGGCCCCACTAGCCAGATTGAATGCCACCAGGATCAACACTGCTGATTCCACCGGATAATTTTTTGAAATGCCATACGCGGTGGAAAGAGAAACCATAGCGACACCGGTTGATCCCTGGAGGGCCCAGGTAAGCCACAAAAATCTGAAAGCTCTTGAGCCTGCAATCTCGCGGGCAGTCATCTGCACATCCAGATTCATCTGTCTTAGGGCAGCCGTCGCCGAAACATGATGTTCCGGAGAATCGTCAACGATTGGTGGAACATGCGCCAGCCTGGCTGAAAATATCCCTGAAACAAGCGAAACCATACCGAGCAAATAGATCATATTTTCGTAGCCGATAGAGTCCAGAAGTCGTAGAAACATGGGCGACATCAAGCCGGCAGACAGCCCAAAAGTGATGTTGACCGCTCCGGAAACAAGCCCTCTCTTTTCAGGGTACCATCTCTGAACGCACGTCAGCGAAGGAACATAAATAAGACAGGATGAAGCCCCAGCGATGAATGCGAACACATAGATGATGTAAAGGTCTGATGCAAAGTTCAACAGCAGGACGTTCAACGAGGTGATTACAACTCCGATGGTAATAGTTCGCCTGATCCCCAGAATCTCCTGCCATTTGCCCACAGAAAACATGAATATTCCGGCTCCTGCCAGAACAAAAAACATTATTGATCCGATGGCCCCCTGCGAAACGTTGAGATGCGTTTTCCAGTAGGGCGCCATGACACCGGGGAAACCAAAAATAAAGGCGCCTGACCAGAACAGGGAACCTGCGCATCCCAAGACAGACCTGAGGCCGGAGGCTGAGCCACTCATTTGTTTACCCTCATTGCTTTATGTAATATTGGGAGGCCGTTTTTTAAATGTCAGTCTGGACAATATGTCATTACGTTCATATACTACAGAAAAAATTGTGAGTGGGAGTACATATTTTGGAAGCAACAATTGATGCCTTGGCCAGATCTGAATCAGTTAATTCATCTGTTCTGACTGACGGCATGAATGAAGGTAAAGTGGTAATTTTCAAAGCTCCACCTAATGGTCGACCGGTTGCAGTCGGCAAAGGTCTTAAAATAAAAGTCAACGCCAATATTGGAACCTCAGGGGATGTTCATGATGAAGACCTGGAACTGCGCAAGCTCGAGGCGGCAGTAAAAGCCGGAGCTGACGCCGTAATGGATCTCTCGACCGGAGGAAACCTTCGTTCGGTGAGAAAAAAAATAGTATCGGCTTCTGATATTCCAGTTGGTTCGGTCCCAATTTATGAAGCCATCGTCAAATCCGTGCGAGAAAAGGGCGGCGGTGAGAAAATGACCGCTGAAGAAATGCTCGACGCTATCCGTTTGCACGGAGAAGACGGAATAAGTTTTGTCACAGTTCACTGCGGGGTCACCAGAGCAGTATTGGAGAGGTTGGAGAAAAGCCCGAGAGTTTGCGGAATAGTCAGCAGGGGAGGCAGCTTTCTGGCTCGATGGATGCGCATCAACGGAGCTGAGAATCCGCTTTACGAGCGTTTCGACGATGTTCTGGACATCTGCAAGCAGTATGGGATGGTTCTGAGTTTAGGAGACGGCCTACGCCCGGGAGCCGTGGCAGATTCTCTTGACGCTGCGCAACTTGAAGAATTGATGACATTGGGAGAATTGAACAGAAGAGCAGTTGCTGCAGGCGTTCAGGCTGTCATTGAAGGGCCGGGTCATGTCCCGATTGACCAAATTCCAACTCAAATGCTCCTCCAGAAAAGACTGTGCGATGACGCTCCTTTTTACGTTCTGGGACCACTGGTCACTGATGTTGCGCCTGGACTGGATCATCTTACTTCGGCCATTGGGGGGGCTATCGCCGGTTGCCACGGGGCGGATTTTCTTTGCTATGTCACTCCGTCCGAGCATCTGGGGTTGCCTGGAGTTGAGGATGTCAGGATGGGGGTCCTGTCCGCGAGGGCTGCTGGTCACGCCGCAGATCTTGTGCGAAGAATTCCAGGGGCCTGGGCTTGGGATGTCCAGATGAGCAAGGCTCGAAAAGAAAGGGATTGGGCTCGACAGATAGACATGGCGCTAGACCCTGACCTGGCAAGGGAGATCAGGGCCAAAACCTGTGACCAGGATCATGAAACCTGTTCAATGTGCGGTGACCTTTGCGCCTACAAAGCTGATTCATGTGTCTGAAATTCGATTCTAAGGATAGCGCAGATCATGTTCCTCTATTAGTTTTACCACCTGATTTGCGCTATCCGCCTGTTTAAGGCTGTTGGTAAGCAACGGATCTTTGAAAAGACGCGAAATTCGAGCCAGCGCCTTCAAGTGCTCTCCAGCGCAATTCTTGGGAGCCAGAAGAAGAAAAAACAGGTAGGTAGGTTTGTTGTCCATGGAGTTGAAATCGACCCCGCGTGAGCTTCTTCCGAAACTGGCGGCCAATCTGTTCAAGCCCTCGCACTTCCCATGAGGTATGGCTACGCCACCCCCTAATCCGGTGCTGCCTAGTCTTTCCCGTTCGATCAAAGTTTTCATCAACTCTGCTTTATCGAGATTCGGATGAGACAACACTATCGGTTCGGTTAATTCCGACAGCACATCCACCTTAGAAACTGAATTGAGTGAAACTATAATTGATTCGCTCGGGAGGAAGTCTAAAATCCTCATAAAACACACTCACTAGAAAATGAAAAATACGTAGTCTTTTGATAGCCAATTTTTGCCAACTGGTTCGATTTGGTTCTTTTCAATGCTTTTCGTAGATGACCAAACGGGCGCAGGAACCTTTCCGATCACAAGTCTTCCAATCAATTAGGCGACTAAGTATCCGTTGAATCAAGATGTTCAATAATTAAGAGGGCGTCCGTTTGACGCCCTCAAGCCTTTATTAAACATCATACCCGTCGGATGTCTCCTGAATAGGTTGAATGCTTTTCTTCTACTATGAACTCTGGGGAACTATCAAACCATAATTACCATCTTTTTTCCGATAAATAACATTTACGGACTGAGTTGACGCATTGTTGAAAACCAGAAAATCCTGGTGAGACAGGTCCATCTGCATGGCGGCCTCATCAACCGACATCGGTTTTACAAAATAATTTTCCGTTTTGATTATTATGGGCTCTTTGTCGTCCTCGAAGCTTTCATGCTGGTACACTTCTCTTTTCCAACGAATTTCCTTACCGGCGATAGGCTTGTGGTTTCGAATCTTTTCCCGATACTTCTTTACCTGCCTCTCGATTTTATCCATGACCAAATCGATGGCGGCATACATGTCCTCATGAGCTTCCTGTCCCGCTATTCTGAGACCATCCGCATTTATGACCACTTCAGCAATTTGTCGGAATTTTTGAACTGTCAGGGTTACCTGACTTTCCAGTGGGCGATCAATATACTTGGTAAGCTTCATCGTACGATCCTGAACATAGCTCTTCAATGCGTCCGATGGCTCCATGTGTCTGAATGTTACTGCAAGCTGCATAAAATTACCTCCTTGAAACGATCTCCCATGTTCAGTGAGAGACTCAAAATTTCTTCTTGCGTTTGCTGGATGGGGGGATCCCTAACATATCCCTGTATTTTGCCACTGTTCTGCGGGCTATCATGATTTGTGATTTAGCCAGATGATCCGCTATCTCCTTGTCACTGACAGGTTTATTGGGATCCTCTCCCTTAACAAACTTCATGATCTGGTTTTTGACGGACTCCGATGCAATCGCCTCCGTGCCATGTCTGATGCCTGCATTGAAAAAGAACTTGAGTTCAAAAACACCTCGAGGCGTATGGACATATTTGTTTGTTGTCACCCTGCTAACGGTTGACTCGTGCATTTCAATGTCGTCGGCAACATCTTTAAGCACCAAAGGCTTGAGATAGTCTATTCCCTTATCAAAAAACTCCCTTTGAAATTTGATAATGGATTTCGTGGTTTTGTATATGGTTCTTTGACGCTGATGAATACTCTTTATAAGCCAGATAGCGCTTCGCATCTTTTCTTGTATGTATTCTTTAGCCTTAGGATTGGATGATCCGTTGTAAAGCTCTTTTTGAAACATTGCGCTTATCTTGAGCCGTGGGAGGCCATCGTCATTGACTACTACCGAGTAGTCCCGTCCCGTTTTAAATATGAAAATGTCTGGTTGCACATATACCGTTTCAGACCCCATGAAAGGTCGTCCGGGTTTGGGCTCAAATTTTGAAATGAGCTTGGCGGCCGCCTGAGTTTCCTCAATGCTGATCTTCAACTTCTTGGCTACGAGGTCGAGCTTCCCTTGCTGGAGCAAATCAAAAGCATTTTCCAGAATGTTAACGACATTGTAATCGTAGTCATCCATATAACGGGCCTGAATCATCAGGCACTCTCTTAAATCCCTTGCCCCCACGCCACGTGGTTCGAATTCCTGAACCCTCTTAAGGACTCTCGCGACTTCCTCGACGGGCACATTCAGATTTTGTGCTATATCTTCAATCTCTACATCCAGATAACCCTGGTCGGTAATATTACCGATGATCTGCAGCGCAATCTCCCTGTCTAATCCCTCAACACGGCTGAACTGCAATTGCTCGAGCAGGTACCTGAAAAGGTTTGTCTTGTAAGTGGTCATATTCTCAAGGGGATTTAACTCGGAGAACTCACGTTGTTTCGGAAGATAATCTGCCCCATAACTTTCCAGATAATTTTCCCAATCGACGTCCAGGAAATCGCTTTCCGGCTTCTTGGGCTCAGCGACCATTTCCTCCAGGGAACCAAGATCATTATGAAAGGGCTCATCCTGACTGGCAAGAGGTTCCTCATAAGAGCCTATTTCCAGCATCGGATTTTCTCTTAGTTCCTGCTCCAAGGCGCCTATCATCTCCAGATGGTTGTACTGAAGGAGCTTGATAGCTTGCTGAAGCTGGGGCGTCATAACCAATTGCTGGATTTGACGCAATTGTTGTTTTATCTGAAGAGCCATAATTGTTTCAAAACATGTTACATCGTAAATTGTTTGCCAAGATAGACCTCTTTGGCCTTGTCGCTCGTAGCTATTTTCTGAGGATCACCTTGTTCGAAAATCTTACCTTTATCCAAAAGATATATTATATCACATACTCCTAGTGTCTCTCTAGTGTTGTGATCGGTAATAATCACCCCTATACCTCTTTCCTTGAGTTTCCCGATGATTTTCTGAATCTCAAGGACCACGATGGGATCGAGACCCGCAAAAGGCTCATCCAGCAGCATAAAGCTCGGATTGATGACGAGAGCCCTCGTTATCTCGAGTCTCCGTTTCTGCCCACCGGACAGACTCTCCGCTTTCTGGTTTCGAAGACTCGTGATGTCCAGTTCTGCCAGTAATTCCTCCAATCGATTGGCCCGTTTTTTTTTGTCAGACTCCACAGTTTCCAAAATAGCCATAATATTTTGTTCTACCGTGAGCTTGCGAAAAACAGACGTCTCCTGAGGCAGATAGCTTATTCCAAGTCTGGCGCGTAAATACACAGGCAAGTCCGATATGTCCTGGCTATCCAGGTATACTTCTCCCAAATCCGGTTTTACCAGACCAGTGATCATGTAAAAAGTGGTTGTCTTGCCAGCGCCATTAGGCCCCAGCAAACCCACCACGTTCCCGGCTTCTATACGCAGGCTCACGTTGTCAACAACGCGCCGACCCGAATATTCTTTGACCAGGCCCCGAGCTGTTAGTTCAAATGCCCTCGCGACTACTTCTCCTTGTCTTTTTCCTTTTTTTGCCTGGTTGGATTGATCACCGCCGTGATTAGTGTGTCATCTCCTCCAACCAACTCTGAGCGGTTTTCGTCCAGGTAGATGACGATGTTTTGAGCAGTGAGTGCGTCAGGTCCTTGCCACAATCTAGGAGGACCTTCGGACAGAGTTATCGTTCTTTTCAAATTATCGAAGGTAGCTTTTCCTGCTGTCGCCATTCTATCGTTTTGAACGATCTTGACGTTACCCGAGGCCACAATTGTTTTGATTCCGCTGGCGCTCTGTAATTCCTTCTGGGACTTTTTCAAAGGAGAGGCCCCATTTCCCGATCCCTGTTTTTCATCATACAAAATGGTCAGACGGTCACTGGTTAAGGTTAGATCTCCCTGCTGAACCTTGACAGTTCCTTCAAAAGTCACTTCTTTGCCTCCAGCGACATTCTTTGCGGTGAATCGTTTGGAGGTTATATTTATCGGCTGATCCGAATCAGGTCCCAACGCAAGAAAATCATTGCAAGGAGCCAGGCATACACTTGACGCAGCAAAAAAAACAACCAGGAAAATGTTTATGATAGTTTTCTTGATCATCGATTTCCATTTAGATCATCACATAGGAAGCTTTTTACCTGGAGTGACCCATTTGACATTGAAAAGACTGGCTTTGACATCCTGTTCAATGACTATCTCTTCCCTATCGACAAATAATCTGAGTCCTTTTCCGGAGAGCCTCAAGTCGTCCCCTTCCATCAGGATTGAATCGGCTGCCTGGGCTTCCAGTAGTCCTTGCGAGTACTTGACGTTGTCTGTAATGAATTTGAAATTCTGGTATTTTATTGACACAGAACCCCTAGCTTCTACTTTGCCGTCTTTTTTATCAAGGTTTCCATATTGGGCATTTAAAAGGATTTTACCCCCATCACCCCCATAATAGACGATTCTGGGCAATTTCAGGTCCACATGATCCATTTTTTCACTAACCGAGGCTGAGGCCGCTTCCAAATCCCACTGGTCTGACCCTACTGAGGAATAAGTAAATTTTTCAACCTTTATTCCGGGTTCAGACACATTCGACGTCTTGAATTCATTCTTGTCATTGTTGGCATACCTAGAGAGCGCCAATCCAGACACGAGAGCGATGACTGACAGAAGAACCAGGGCCTGAATAGCTTTTCTGAGGTTTTTAAGTCTGTACCATCTCTCAATTTCCTTGTGATTCATTAGATTGTCTTCGAGATTCGCTCTTGGTTATATCTGGGTTGAATCCTTCTGTTGCCTACTGCAGATACCTTTTCATTGCCTGCTGCCATTTACCCTGAGCCTTGAGAATCATCTCAACTACCTCACGGGCGGCGCCACGTCCACCTGAATGTTGGGTAATCACCGTGGCTGCGTTTAAAACCTCAAATGGCGCCTCCGGAACAGTAAAAGAAACGCCTGCCAATCTCATCATCGGGATATCGACTACATCGTCGCCAACAACCGCAACCTGATCGTTCTCGATGCCTAGTTCTTGGACAATTCTGTCAAGCACAGGTTTCTTGTCCCATACGCCCTGATAAACATGATCTATACCAAGGTCTGACGCTCTCCACCTTACCGATTTGGAGCTTCGTCCGGTTACCAGAGCTATATCAAGGCCAAATCTCTTAGCAATCTTTATACCATGTCCGTCTCTTACATCAAAGGATTTAATCTCCAGATCATTATTCCCAAAAACAATGCGACCATCGGTTAAAATCCCGTCAACATCGAAGATTATCAGTTTTATTTTGCCAAGCCTGCCGGTGAGTTCACGGTTGGTTTCCTCACGACATGGCCTGACAGGGAGGTTGGCCTCGAAATCAGAATTCACGTCCTCAGATACAATGGAATGAATCCTGATCAGTTTCTCCACAACCTGTTCAAGTCTGAACAAGTCCATTGAGTTAGGCCCATCGCACAATGCTGATTCCGGATTGGGGTGAGTTTCAATAAAGACGCCATTTGCCCCCGCCGCCACCGCCGCCAGGGCTAAAGGCTCGGCCAGTTCACGGTTTCCTCCCGATTTACCGTCTGCTGCGCTGGGTTTTTGAGCTGAATGAGTTGCGTCAAACACAACAGGATAGCCCAGTCTTTTCATCACTGGAATCGAGCGCATATCTACAACCAGGTCATGGTAGCCGAAACTCGAGCCTCTCTCCGTGACCAGTATCCTATCCGAGCCTGCGTTAGAGACTTTTCCAATGGCGTAATCAATGTCTTCAGGAGCCTGGAACTGTCCCTTTTTGATGTTGACTGTTTTTCCGGTTCGGGCTGCCGCCACCAGCAGGTCCGTCTGTCGGGACAAAAAGGCAGGAATTTGTATTACATCCAAAACCTGGCCGGCAAGTGCGGCTTGATCCGGAACATGTATATCCGAGACCACCGGGATTGAAAACCTCTCTCTGACCTTAGACAGGATCTCCAGGCCTTTTACGATTCCAGGTCCTCGAAATGAGTGGATGGATGTCCGGTTCGCCTTATCAAATGAGGATTTAAACAAAACGGGTATGTCAAAGATTTCCCCGATCCTTTTCACTTCAGCGGCAACCCTCATGACCACGTCTTCAGATTCAATTACACATGGTCCTGCAATCAGGAACAGCTTGGAAGAATCACGAAGGTCATGTTTTCCTACCAGAATACTTCGACCGGCCTTCTCCGAGATCATTTGGACGCTCCGTAAAATTGATGACTGTTTTTACTGGTCGCATGGGTTGGCGACTAAGATTCCCGCAAACAGTTTCGTCAGGTATCAATGTCGGCTGTCAGATGTCAAGTCATCAATACCACCAGCAAGTTATGTCAAGACTCTTATAATCTAAACCAAATTTATTGTCCATTTGCCCTGTGTGGCGCTCATAACATTCTAAATAACACGCCTATTGAGTCCGTAGTTTCCACCTCATTCCGCAAAATAAATTATTGCGACTACGTAGATGGACCCCGCTACTACCGCAATCCCGTTACAGGCAGTGATTATCCAGTCTTTTTTGAGGACTCCGTAAATCAGCCAGGTCATCACTCCAAACACGAAAAAAAGAGCGCCGGATAGTGACTGTCCCTTGCTCGAATTTACTGAATACATTTCCAAGACATGAAATAACGGGATAGTGCCCATCAGCGCGCCAACCACTATGGTGACCCGAGACCAGATTTTAACCAATATAGTATCCTTCCAGTGAAGATCGAATTTCAGATGTCCTGTTTAGATCGGAATTTATCATGAAATGTGTTCCGGGAAGTCAGTTCAGGGGTAAACAGTAAAAATAACAAATAGTCATGAGACTTGATTCAGAACGTTGGAGGCGCTCATCCCAAGGTTATCAGACCAAGGTATCCATCTACTGAAATTCTGTCTCCTGTTCTTATCAATGTTGAGGCTTCCGGTACACCCGTGACACAAGGCAAGCCGTATTCACGGGCGATAATTGCCCCATGAATTAACATTCCTCCACGTCGTTCAACAATTGCCGAGCACAGTGGAACCACAAAAGTCATATTTGGATCAATAGCGTCGCAAACCATTATTTCTCCGGCCTTGAACTCCACTAAATCCTTGAAGTCCAGGATTACTCTGGCGGACCCTGTCGCAAAACCGGGGCCTGCAGGTTGTCCCCGAAGCTGGCGCGCCCTCAAAGTAAAAGTATGATTTTTGCCAAATTCATGACTGGATACCGGCATGGGCATGTATGAAGGATCTTTTAAGGCCTGTGCTATCTCTTCTGGTTTGACACCTTTTGACCACTTGTGTCCTCGCATCGACAGTCTCGCGACACCAATCTTCATGGCCTCATCCAGATGTTTTTGGATTCGTCCCAGATAAATGTTGTCATCATCCCGTAGTTGATAGCTATATCTGGCCAAATCAAGCAATTCTTCGGCATGACTCCTGGATTCACCTTCAAATTTCCCCAAAAAATCATTTATCATTTCATCCACGGACTTTTTCCCGGAAATCTTGGGCAAAGAACGAGCATTTTCGTACTGTTCCAAGAATGCAGAAAAAGAAGAAGAGAAACTCTCTCCCTCGGAAAATTGTGAAAGCCATTCCTGCCATTCCTGGCTCATTCCAGTCAGTTTAAGTTCATCCCGCGATGTTGCAGATGTATGTCCAAGATTCGATCCCTGCATTTTCTTTCGTCGCAGAGCGAGGTTTCTTAGAGATTCATTGCGTTCCAGGCTCAGCATGTTGGTCCGTCCCATGAGACTCATGAATTCGTAAGGATCTTCAGGTTTGATGGAATCGTTATAAAATTGACCAAAAAGTCGGATACCGTGGGCGAAGGGTATAAAATACTGCCAGTAGACGTTTGTCCATTTCTGAACGATTTCAGTGCGCCTGAGTATCTCATCGGCAAGTTCCGTATCACACTTTTGATCAAGGTTTTCATCGGCTGGATTGTCTGCCGCTTCAATCATCCCCGGAATCAATTCAGCGCTTATTTTCTGGCGTAATTCCTTCAAGTTATCAAATGTCCGGACCAGACTTCTATACCAGATTCGCTGGTCTGAGGGATCGTTACTTAAAGTGGTGATTGGCCTGGACTGGAGGGTGAACAGCTCTTCGAGTCGGTAGGTCCACTCAACATCCTGAGGAGAGTTGAAAAGCGCTTCGCAAAACTGTCCCAGACGATAAACTTCATGGAGTTCATCGGAAGTCAAGGGAGGGTTCTGCATTTGATCGGGAGACAATTTCGCAATTCTTGTTCCACCCTCACTGTCCTTCACAAGACATTCATGACGCAAGGCAGCGTGGAATTGGAGCAAGTCCTTAGAGACATTCGAGAATATCCATCTGTCAGGTGATACGGTTCCATCGACCAGTCCCTGGTTCAAACCATAGACGCATTCAATGATGGAATGAGGATTTTCATCGGGGCTTTTTGAGAAGACAATTCCGGATTTTTCACCCTCCACAAGCTCTTGTAGTACAACGGCCATAGCGCTTGCTTCGACATCCAGACCAAGCTCTGCTCTATACATCAACGCTTTATCCGACCACAATGAAGCCCAAACAAGCTTGATTTGCCCCAGAATGTTTGTAACGCCTTTGACATTCACAAAAGATTCGTGAAGGCCGGCAAATGAGGCATTCGACCCGTCTTCCCAAAGAGCTGAGGAGCGAACCACCAAAGGTTCATTGCTGAGTCTTGCTGAAAGTTCCAAAATCAGTTCAGATCTCAAATCTTCAGGCAGAGGTGTATTTATGAACAGGTTCCTTATTCGCAAGGCCGCATCCCAAATCTCCTCCCATCGCATCTCAGAAAAATCCTTGCGGCTCAGTTCGACCATAATCTTTTGGGAAAGCGCAGTGCTATTGATGAACCTGGTGTAGACAGAGGAAGGGAGTATGTAGGTTCCGGGAATTTTCACGCCTGCATAGGCCAATCTGGCTAAAGAATAAGCTTTCCCTCCTATTTGCCGGCGATCGAAGGCGTCGGCTCTAACTTCTGAAATGCTGATCAACATTGCTTGAGGTGAAGCTCCATGACATTCTGGAATCTGTAAACGCAGTAGTAGGTTTCCACTTCAATTGATATCACGGCGCAACTAGGAGATTTGGCGAATTCAGCCAGATGTGGATGCTTCGAAAGGTAGCCATCCAGCAGTCGATCTCTTTCAGCAGACTTCAAATCAAAGGCTCTACCGGTCGCAGTCACCGCAATTGCCTGGCTAAAGTCGATGTTGTCATTTGAACGATTGTCTATGAGCATGGCGACTCTATGATCGGCAGTAATGTTGCTGAATTTTCTCGTAGCCTTGGGGGTTACGAAAACAAGCCTGGTGAGTTCATCGGAGCTTGAAAATGCTACCAGATTTCCGTAGGGCGCCCCTTCTCTTTGAGTGCAAAGCACAGCAAGACGCTGATTGAGAAAAAGGTCTTCCAGGACGGACAAGAGTTGATCTGCATCCGTTATTTTGGCGGGCAGATGCTTTTCGGTGAGGCCCGGAACAACATGCTCGTTCTCCTGCCTGGCAGATTGAATATGAAATTGCCACCGCCCACTGGTGAAGTCGCATTCGTTTCGGGATTTTTCTTCTTCATTTAAACTCATCACGCCATTCTCCCATGTTAAGGCTCGGGGCAAGAGTATGTATCAAACCTCAACCGAATAATGTTTCGTAAAAATTATTGGAGCCTGGCTAAAATGCTGTCTCGGGTTTTTCTAAGTTCATTGGCCGCTTCTCTCGGTGAATCCGCTCCAAAAATTAACGATCCGACTATGGCCGCAGAATTTGGGCCAACTATTTTCGACCATGCGGCCAATTGTTGATCAATACCTCTCCCAAGCCTGTCCTGTCTGCCGAATCCTGGACACCAGATCTGTCTGGAGCTTATTTCCCTGTATTTCTGAAGATCATCGGGTTTGGTCGCCGGTCCAATATATCCATCAACATCGAGAGCTTCGCCCAACATCAGAATAGCTTCCGTAATGTCGCCAGCGCAGGAAAGATTGGTTTTATCCCGAAAAATTTCAGATCCCGAAACCTTTTCCAGGATGACATTGCTAAAACTGTGGGAAAAGAATAGTTCGGCCCCGGGATGACTCATCGTTGGCAGGAGTAATACTTGAATACCGGCCTCGTGGGCAGTATTAACAGCCTCGGCTATTGAAGAAGGTCCGGGAAATCCGTGAACCGTGACGTGAGTTGTCCCGGTTCCCGCCAGCTTTGATATTATTTTTGAATTGGTCCCGGTCCAACGCCCTCGAGAGAACAAACCGATGTCGGCAACCTTCAAATCAAGCAGCATTGGTTTATCGCCGATCATGTCCGAGAACCGGCGCAAGATATCGACGCCGGACTGCAAAAGGGTTGGCACACCTATTTTCAGACCATCAACAATCGGAGCCACCTCTTTGATCAATGAGATGACCTGATCCGTTGAAGGCAAATCTGCAGCCAATATGATTGAATAATCGTTCATTCTAAAGTCATCGCCATCCAGACGCTTTTCCATTGGCGTCTCTAAGTATCTCTTTTACAAAAGTTACCTTTCTAGGGCATTTGTAACGTGAAAGATATTCTTTGCAGAATCTCATGATGTCGCGATCTTCCGGCTTGGAGCCTGATTCAGGGACTACTATGGCTTCAATAACCTGACCCCGCATGAGGTCATCCACTCCCACCAAGGCCACGTCAGCGACGTGTGGATGTCTGATCAGGATTTCTTCTACTTCCTGACAATAAACATTGAACCCCGAGGTTATGATCAGATCCTTTTTCAGTCCGGTTAATGTCAGATAGCCGTCTTCATCCAGTTTGCCTATGTCACCAGTGTACAGCCAGTTGTTTCTGATTACAGTTGCCGTTTCCTTTGGCTTTCCGTAGTAACCCAACATGACATTCGGTCCCTGAATCACTACCTCTCCTTCTGATTCCGCAGGGAGAGGATTGCCATTATCATCATGAATCTGAATTGTAACGTGGTTTACCGGCTTTCCGACGGTTCTCGGTTTGTTAGGTATTTTAATGCTGTTCCATGAAACCACCGGGGATGCTTCAGTCAATCCATAGCCATGATGAACATCGATTCCATACCGGGCGGTAAATTTTTCGTAAATTTCAAAAGGCAAATGGGCTCCACCACTGATGGCAATTTTTATGGATGTAAGGTCCAGGTCTCGGCACGAGGGATGGTAAAGCAGACCGTAGTAAACCATGGGCACCAGTCCGCACCATGTAATTTGCGCTTTTTTCAGCCATGGTATCAGTTTGGGAAAGTCAACCTTTTCAACCAGATACACACTGCCTCCGACTTTCTGGGTTCCTAGCAGGTTGGTTGAAGCGCCAAATGCGTGAAAGAGGGGAATTATGGCCAATCCCCTGGTTTCAGGACCGACTTTGGCTATGTCCCTGAGCAGATCTGAGTTGGTGTCCAGGTTGTGATGGCTTAAAGTAGCTCCCAAAGCTTTACCAAGCAACCCTGCCGTAAAAATGATCACGGCCGGGTCGTGTTTGTCCATGTTGACGGCTGCGAATATGTCGGAAAAATTGTTCATGATTTCGCCAAAAGAAACCGCCCCATCAGTCGGAGTTGTCGTGACAATCAGTTTGATGTAACTGGAGGTATCTTTTATGCTATTGATTTTGGCAAGTTGTTCTGGTCCGCATACCACTGCCGATGGTTTGCAGTCAGCCATATAGTGGCTAAGCTCGTATGCAGTGGAAAGCGGGTTGATCGTCACCGCTATTGCGCCAATTCTTATTGCGGCATAGTAACAAATGACAAACTCCGGGCGGTTGCCCATCAATGTCATCACCCGGTCACCGACCCCGACGCCTGCCTTGACAAAAGCATTGGACAGCCTGTTGATCGAGCCAAGAAGATCACAATATGAGATCGTCCTGTCTTCGAAAACTAATGCAGGGTTGTTCGGCCAGTTACTGGCGGCATGATCAATAATTTCGCTAAGATTCATCACGACTCCGGTCTCTTTTGGTTTTTAAGTCGAATTAAATTAGCATCAGATTGGCCCTAAATCAACTTCTAACATGGGAGAAAATCTCGAACATTTTACTCGTAGATGGCTTTCCGTTACCACATTATCAATGAATTGTCATATCATGAACCTTTTTAGTCCCTAAAAACGCCGAATAGACTATACTTGGAGGAACAGTCGGAAATATCCGCACATAAGGGCTTATCAATAGCCTGCATAGAACATTGTGCGACATTCGGACATGGAACTAAACATTAATCTGTACGAGCATCAGGACACAAAATGGGTAAAGTATTTCTTATAGTGGGCGGACGTCGAAGTGGCAAAAGCGATTTTGGGATCAAACTGGGGAAATCCATGCAGGGACCGCACGCATTCATAGCCACCTGTCCTTCATTGGACACCGAAATGGATGAGAGAATTCTTAAACACCAGCAGAGCCGTGATGGCATGGTATGGTCCACTATAGAAGAGCAGGTGGAGCTGGCGTCTATCATCAGGAATAATGGTCGATTCAGACTTTTTCTGATAGATTGTGTGACACTATGGATCAATAATCTCATGTTTCAAGCGGAGCAAAAAGGATGTGTTTTTGGTGAAACCGACCTGATTCCAAGGACTAATGAAGTGCTAGACGTTTGTCATCAGTCTCAAGCTGATGTCATATTTGTCAGCGGTGAAATAGGTTTGGGGGTTGTGCCGGTTAATCCTCAAGCCCGGTTATTTCTGGATCTTGTAGGTCGTTGTAACCAGATGCTTGCTGCGGTGTCTGAAGAGGTGTTCATGGTCTCTTGCGGTATCCCTGTAAGGCTTAAGAAAGGAGATTCCTCATGAGTTTGCTAGATACCACAGTTCAAAAAATACGGCCTCAGGACTCTGAATACCGACGCCTGGCACAGAACAGGCTGGACCAGCTTACGATGCCACATTGGGCATTAGGTCGCCTGATGGATTTGGCTCTCGATCTGGCGGGGATTTACAGGTCCCTGAGGCCTCAGATCAATTCTCGGGTCATCGTGACAATGGCGGCTGATCATGGAGTGGCTTTGTCGGGGGTCAGCAAATATCCACCCGAGGTGACTTGCCAAATGGTGAGAAATTTCGCAAATGGTGGAGCTGGTGTCAATGCATTGGCTAAAGCCTCAAACACCGATGTGGTGATCGTAGACATGGGAGTAAGGGGTGACTTGAGTGACCTGGAGAGGAGCGGTCAGATCATCTCAAAACGAATGGGTCCGGGAACAGACAACCTGAGTGAAGGTCCCGCAATGAAGCCCGAACAGGCCATGGCCTCTGTAGAGGCAGGAATAGAAATAGCGCTAAACCTGTCGGAAAAATATGACATTTTCGGTGTTGGAGAGATGGGAATAGGTAACACAACGCCCAGCAGCGCTATAACATCCGCGCTGACAGGGACGTCTGTTAAAAAAGTGACAGGGCGAGGCACTGGTATAGACGATGTTCAATTTCTCCACAAAGTGTCAATCATAGAAAGAGCCCTCAGTTTGAACAAACCGGACGTCTCTGATCCAATCGACGTGCTTTCCAAGGTTGGTGGTTTTGAGATTGGGGCCATAGCCGGCCTCATTCTGGGAGTGGCTTCACTCAGCAAGGCAGTAATTGTGGATGGTTTCATAACCACCGCCGGTGGGCTCATAGCCCGGGCGATTTGTCCGTTTAGCGCTCAATACATGATAGCGGCTCACAAAAGTGTGGAAATTGGACACCAGGCCGCTCTGGCAAAACTGGGCAAGGAGCCTTTGCTAGATCTTCAAATGAGGTTGGGTGAAGGAACAGGAGCAGCGCTGGCCATGTCTGTTGTTGAAGCGTCCCGTCGAATATTGACAGATGTGGCCACTTTCGATGAGGCATCAGTGTCAAAAGATTCAAAATAAAGGAGCAGTTACAAGGGCGAATACCTGATGCGCCCTTGTAACTAACGTCAGATCACTCAATATATCAAAGAGGGAAAAGAGACTGTATTCTTTGAGCAGCCATAATATCCCCGGAGGCTTTAAGTTTTCCGGTCATGAAAGCGGTCATGCCGTTCAGGGTTCCGTTACACATGGCCAGCCAGTCCTGATCAGCCATTGTCAAAGTTACGGAAGGATTGGCATGCGCTCCTATCTCTACTTTGCAAGCGCTGTCTTTCACACTCACGTTCCAGTCTCCACCCTGATCACCAGTAATATGAAACTGAAACACAAGATCCAACCCTGAAGCCGCTGAAGCGTTGAAAACCTGTGGCATTTTTTCAAAAATCTCTTTAACTGAAGTAAGGTTCATAACATTCTCCTATTCTAATTGACACCGGGTTTAACTGGCCTGGCGCCATTCAAAAAAACCTGCAACAAGCCTGTTGCAATGCGCTGTTTCTGGGCCCGGCTTTTGAGAGGCTGGTTTTCCAGCACCATCGCCGATATGAAACTCTCTATGGCTCCCAAGAAAATATATGTCAAATATCTGGGTTTGATGTCAGACCTCAACAGTTTCTGGTGTTGGGCCCTGGACATCAGCCCTTCGATCTTCGATAGAAATACCTTGAACCAGTGGAGTCTGGCAGGGGTGAGATTAGAGGGAGATCTTGATATCTCAGTGATGAAAATATGTACCAGATCAGGTCTCTTCTGATACTGATCCAAAAAATAAATTACCAGCGCGCCCAACTGATCTTCAACACCCGACTTCTGACTCTCCCACTCCTCCATCAATGCAAATAAATCAGTCCACCATTCCTTCAGAATGGCGTCAAACAAATCAGCCTTGCTCTTGAAATAATGATAAACCAATCCGTATGATATGCCGGCTGTTTGGGCTATGTCAGTTATACGCGCCTGATGAAAGCCTCTTTCACGAATGACGCGGCAAGCGGATTCCAATATCACCGCTTCTTTGTCTTTTCGTGAGTCTGTTGAAACATCGTTTCGCGCCATATGTGAGGGGTAGCATTTTTCGATTGACGTGTCAATCAATAATGTCCGGCCTTGCCACTAACGGTCTGAAATCTCGGTTCTGAACGTTGTCAAATGTTTTTCTGATTGCAGACGCAAGCTGCAGTTGCGAAAAGGGCTTTACGAGAACAGTGTTTATTCCCATCGATTTAGCTTCCCTGATGGAAATATCGGCAATAAATCCTGTTAAAATTATGATTGGAACACTGGGCCTCAATTTTATCAACTCACTAGCCAGGAACAAGCCGGTCATTATGGGCATGGCCAGATCCGTGAGGACAATGTCAAAAGCCTGAGGAGAGTTCCTGAATGTATTCAGCGCCTCCATGCTGCCATAAGAGCCTTTAACCTTATAACCAAGGGGCTCCAGCATTTGTTTGATAGTATCAATAACGTTGTGGTCATCATCCACCAG
>CAYNZA010000040.1:0-23299 GCA_964401595.1 uncultured Desulfomonile sp. | reverse complement strand
TGCGCTTGTATGGCAAGACCGGAAACGATGTTGTCCAATCGCTGACGAAGATTGAACGAATCCGGACTCAACACAAGTTTGCCGGCCTCTATCTTCGAAAAATCGAGGATATCGTTGATTATGGCCAGTAGCGCTTCAGCCGAAGCCTGAGCGGTTTCGAGATATTCCCTCTGTTCGTCAGTCAGCACAGTGTTCAGCGCCAACTCAGTCATGCCGAGAACACCGTTCATCGGAGTCCTTATTTCATGGCTCATCTTGGCAAGAAATTCACTTTTGGACTTACTAGCCTGCTCCGCCACTCTTCTGGCCTCTATCAGCTCGGTTACATCCACGAATGACTCTATGCCACCAACAAATTCACCGGCATCGTTCCTCAGAGAGACGGCGTTTTTTAGAACTGAAAGGATTCTTCCATTCTTTGTTTTCATTGAACATTCACTTCGGGAAATGTTTTCCCCGAGATGCATTTCACTGAGCCCGCATCGCACCGTGCAAGGCTCAACCCCGAAAAACGTGCAGGGTTTCCCAACCACATCGGCAGATTCATACCCCGTTATGAACTCAAATTCCTCATTCACTCCGGTCACTATCCTGTCGGCGTCCACCGTGAAGATAGCCGTGGCGGCTGTCGATAAAAGAAGTTCCTGAAACTCGTTAGCTTTCCTCATACGAGCTTCAGCTTCCTTGATCTCACTTATGTCCTGAGCAACTTCCAGACGAACCAGTCTTCCATCAGTCCAACCGATTGCCCTGTTGCGAATTCCAAGCCATTGGCCGCTAAGAGGATTCTGACGCTCCCAGACATGAACTCCTGTTGGTTTACCATCTGAGTCCAGCAACTTGGAATTGTTGCAGAAAGAACAAGGTCCTGTTTGACCTGACTGTAGCGCCTGCCAGCACTTTTTGCCGATCAGGTCATGGCCAAAGACATTTTCAAGCTGACGACTCACAAAAAGAACTTCGTAAGTCTCCATGTCTGCCACGTAAACAAATGCGTCCAGGCCATCCATCACTGTCAGAAACTGCTGATGGGAATTGTTCAGTTTTTGCTGGGTTCTTTCCCTCTCAATAGCGTGTCCGATGTTCCCTGCTGTCGCCTCAAGTATGGATACTTCGCTCTCAACCCATGTCCTTTCAGAGGTGCAGTCGTCAAAACCTATCATCCCCCAGTAGCGACCCTGAATTATTATGGGCACAACCAGAATCGATATCACCTCTTGAGGCTCAAGAAGTTCCCTCTCAGTAAGAGGAAAATCCTTGACCAGACCCGACAGACTCTTTCCAGTCGACAAAGTCTCATACCAACGAGGCAACATGGTAACGTACGATAGGTTCTGTAGTTCGGGATTATCCAGTTGAACGGATATATTTTCACCGACCCATTCGTGACGGAGGCTCATCAACAATTCGTCGGAGGATTCATCAACGTGGTTTTCATAAATGTAGACTCTATCGACTTTTGTTGTACGCCCTAACCTCTCAAGCACGAGGTTTATCGCCGAGGCAAAATCGTCATGACTCAACAAATCACGAGATATGTGCGCAGCGCAATCCAGCAACAGATCACGGTTGGTCAACTGTTGTTCGGCAATCTTGTTTTCTGTTATATCCAGGTGCGTTCCAGCCGCTCTTACAGGAACACCGGAATCGCTCCTCTGGACAATCTGACCGCGACTCAGGATCCAGCGATATTCACCGGTCTTGGAGAACATTCTGAATTCGGCTTCAAAGAAATCGGAGCTCCCACCAACGTGGTGTTCGAACAGGTCCCTTATCCTTGAAACGTCTTCCGGGTGGATCAGGTCCAACAGTTGAGCGATGTTCGGGGACAATTCATCAAGGCGATACCCGAGCATTGAAGCGAATCTCGAGTTTATTACCACTTCTCCGGTTACCAGGTTCCAGTCCCATGAGCCAAGATTGGCGCCTCTCAACGCAAGTCCCAGCCGTTGTTCGCTGGCCTGTAACGCCTGCTCGGCCTTCATGCGACGTAGACCAACCATGTAAAAGGTCGCCAGCCTCTTGACGGCCTGAAGATCCCTGCTCGAATATCTTCCTGTCGATTTCGAAATGACTATGTGACCGATTACTTCATCCCTCGTCAGGACTGGAACGGCCAGGAAACTATCCAACACAGATATGCCATAAGATGTTGACTCCTGATGGGAATCGGAGTGACCCGGAAAGCGGATTCTGGGTTTCCTGATACCAAGAATCTCATTGATAAATCTACCCTGTGGAGTTCCTGACATCTCATGGGCCGGGTGGAAAAAGTCATGGCGCTTTTGAGCAAATTCCTTAAAGCCCGGGGTAAATGCATGAAAGTAAACGCGCTCGGCTTTCGGGTCTATTTCAGTAACAAAACCTTCTTCACCATTGGCCAAGGTCAGCGCCTTGTCCAACACCACACCTGAAATGTCAGCCATGGTAGAATTCGTAGATAGCGCAGTCACATACAATTCCGTCAGCGCTTTGTTGACCGAGATTTCCCATCCAAGTTTTTCTTCGGTCAGTTTCTTGGAGTCAGATTTTCTGCAAAGACCCTGATCAAGGCCATTTTTACCATCAGTCTGAATTAATGACGGAATTTCGACTGAAGACAAAGTGGAGTTCATCTCTGCCAGTGTAAAAACCAAGGTTCCGGAAGTAACGTCATCGTCAAGGGGCCTGATCGCCACGGAACACGAGACTGTCAGACCGTTTCTATGTAGTAGATCGACCTTCTGCCCGTAAAAGTATTTTCTACCAGGGGTGTGTTGGATGTAGTGGAGGGCCGTGTCAAGTTCGCTAGCGTCAATAAAAATTGACTTGACGCTTTGCCCGATTATTTCCTGCGGGGACCATCCCAACAATTCGCTGAGCCCCTTATTGCTCCAATATATAATCCCATCGGTGACAGCCAGTATGGTTTGGGCGGAACGGTCCAGCAGTTTTTCCAGCAGCGTCTTTTCATCGGGCTTCCTTAGCTTCCCGGTGGTCTGGGGGCAGCCACTTTTATGCGATTCCTGCTGCAAAATGTCATGCTTTGGAGAGCGAGATTTTACCATTGCGTAGTCATCTCCGGACTTCTTGCCATAGAAAAGTCCCTATGAACTCAGGGTCCCTCTAAAATTATATACTAAAATTGTGATGTTAGTAAGATGTATTCGAACAAAAAGTCTTCGAATAAGACGTTTCCGGCAATTAGTTCAGGAAGATAAGCAACAAACTCGCAAGGAGGAGTTTTTTATCGGGATTGCGAAACTCAAAGACGGGCGGGGTTTTGAGGAGGCAATTACGGCGAACTCCGTTGTGAAGACTCCGCCTGATGTAGTTGCCCCCTGAAGCAGATCACAGGCTCACCGTTGTGGCTACGCTCTGACAAGGCCGGATTGTTCGATAATACCGGGAAGCATATTTGTCCACCCCAGAGGCATGAAATGGACGCCCTGACACATCGGCGCCAGGTCTTTAACCAGTTCGGAAGTTAGTCTCAGGCAAACGTCTCTGGCTTTGCCTGAGCCGGCCTTTTCATATTCCTGAATCCAGCTGGTAGGAACCTTGATTCCAGACACGTTCTCATTCATAAAATTTGCCATTTTAGCGGACTTGACGAGAACTACTCCCAACTGTACCGGGACTCCGAAGCTGGAGGCTGCGTTGATAAATCTTTCGAACACCTTTTGATCATAAATGGCCTGAGTCTGGAAGAACTGGGCTCCGGCTTCAATCTTCTTTTCCATCTTCATTAACTGGAGTTCCAGTGGCTCAAAATTCGGGTTCACCACTGCGCCGATAGCGAAATCCGGTGCTTGGGTGAGTTCGTTTCCCATCATATCATGCCCCTTTTTCAGACCGTCAGCCACCTTGATCAACTGAACAGAATCCAGATCAAACACCGGTTTTGCCGATTTGTGGTCGCCCAGGCTTGTATAGTCGCCGGTAAGAGCCAGAATGTTGTCAATCCCCAGGGAATAGGCTGTCAACAGGTCTGACTGAAGGGCTATTCTGTTTCGGTCCCGACAGGTTATCTGGTAGATGGGCTCTATGCCCTGCTCCTTCAATCTTATCGAGGCGGGCAGTGACCCCAGTCTCATGACCGCGCTTTGATTGTCAGTCACATTTACGGCGTCTATGTAGTCATTTATCGACAGCGCCTCGTCAACACATTTTGGTAAAATGCCACCACCATCGGGCCGAAAAGAACCCTTTACGGGTCCAACTTCACTCGTTAGAACGCTCTTGCGGGAACTGAAAAGCTCTGTGATTTTCATCGTTATCTCCTAACCCAGCGACAAACGACGGGGTTTGTTCATTTTACTGTAATCTTTCGGAGCGGAATATTTCCTGAGAGAGTCCAACTCGCCTAAGGCCATCAAACGTTCGTAAATCAATACCCAGGCGCAGTCCCTCTCCTTGTCAACTTCACATTTTCCACTTTGCGCGCCCCCACAAGGTCCATTCAACAAACTTTTCGCGCATTTAGTGACAGGACAAATTCCGCCGGTCTCGTTCAGCACACATTCTCCACATTCCTGACATTGCTCAATGGCGAGTTTGGATGCAACCACTGTGTCCATGTGCCCAACCGAATCGAGTCCCGCTTTCACAGGCACCATGTAGCCCATGGTTTCCAGCGCCTGCCTGGCAATCTGAACGGCGCCTCCACATCCCAAAACCAATACGGCGTCAGCCGAGTCAATTTCACTCTCATGCCCCTGGAAAGCGCCAGTAGTGTGCTGTATGTAACAGGTCCTCTCCGGAAGTATTTCTGAAACAATCTTTTTTCCGGAAGCCTTCAGATTACCGGCCATTGCCTTGACTTCAGGCTCTCCTCCTGTACTGCAAACTTTTGCGCAGCCATTACATCCGGCCACTATGATGTTTTCGTAACCTTTAAGAGCCGACAAAACCTCATCCATAGACTTGTTCGCTGTGCCAATCATTAAAACCTCCTTACTCTTATGTAAATTATGATTATTGAAACAATCCGATAATCAACGCCGAGGCATATCCTGAAAAAGAATCCGGTATATTCAGTCGACAGACATGCATTCAAACATTAATATATTGTATTATTCCAATGTTTGCTTGGTGTCAACCAATAGATTACTTTGCTTCAGTAATTTGTATGTTTTTTAGTACTCTCTGACGGTTGAGATTAGAAGCGATTGCTTGTCTTTTTGGTTTGTGTGAATGACGAAACTTGATCGAGGAAAATAAAACTGCTAACAACACAGGATAATCGGGCTGCCTTGAAATAGGTTTTTTTTAACAGGTTCGTTATTGTTTGAGCGCCTCACGATTGAAATAGCAGGTTGACACATGGACGACAAAGACCGCGCATTGCTAAATGAAATTCAGTCGAATTTTCCAGTAGCGTCCCGACCGTACGAGGTTCTGGCAGGAAAACTGGATTTGACTGAACAGGAAGTGTTGGAAAGAATTTATCGACTTCGAACGGAAGGCATCATAAGACGAATCGGGGCTTCCATAAACTCGCGAAAGATCGGTTTCGTCAGCACTCTTTTGGCGGCGAAGGCGCCTGAGGATAAATTTGACAAATTCGTTGACCTGGTGAACCGCTGCGATGGTGTTACCCATAACTATCTGAGAAGACACGAATACAACGTGTGGTTCACATTAATTTCCCCCTCGGAATTGGACAAGAGACGGGTCATCGACGAGCTTGTGGACATGTCAGGCGTCGAAGTGCTTGAGTTACCTGCAAGAAAAATTTTCAAGATTAGAGTGGACTTCAAATTCTGATTGGGAAGCAGATTTATAAATTTTGTACTCAGATCAAACAGGAGAATAGAAATGTTGGCGGAATTGAGTGTATTCCCTTTGGATAAAGGCAAGACCAGTTTGAGTCACTATGTAGCTCAATCAATTAAAATAATTGAAGAAAGTGGACTTGAATACGAAATCCATGCTATGGGCACCTTGATTGAAGGACCGAGCGAGATCGTTTTTGATGTCATCAGGAAATGTCACGAAAACATGAGAAAACATTCAGAACGTGTTGTGACCTACGTTAAAATAGATGACAAAGCTGGAGCGAATGGAGCTATAAAAAGCAAAGTCGCTTCTGTCGAAAATGAGGTCGGCCATCCACTCAGGAAGGGCTGAGATTCTGGTAGCCATTCTCATGGAAACAGTTCTTGTGGATGAAATTCTGGATGTAATAGATGAAAACGATGTGGTGGTTTCAAAGGCCACCAGGAAAGAGGTCCATTCAAAGGGCCTCCCTCATCGGGCAGTTCACATTTTCCTGTTCAATACGTCGGGACAGATCTATGTTCAAAGGCGCAGCGCCAGCAAGGATTCGCATCCATTAAAACTTGACTCATCAGCGGCAGGTCATCTGGATTCCGGAGAGAATTATGCCCAGGCTGCAGCCAGGGAGTTGTTGGAGGAACTATCCATCAACTCCGAACTCAAGGAAGAATTTCGTTTCGGGCCAGATGTCACGACGGATAATGAGAAGGTGGCCCTGTTCACTTGTCGCTGTAACGACACACCATCGCCAAATGTAGATGAGATAATCCATGGTTCTTTCTGGAATCCCGCAGACCTGTCAACTGCCATGTCATTGAACGCCGGCGATTTTGTCCCGGCTTTCGTAACCCTGTGGACCATGTACGGAAACATAGGCAAATGAGAGTTGTGATTCAGAGGGTAAGCGCCGCAAGCGTTCGCGTGGACGAAAAGCCGGTCGCCCGGATCGGCCCAGGCATGCTTGTTCTGGTAGCGGTTTCCGTTTGGGACTCCTCTGAGGATGTCCGATGGATGGCCGAAAAAATTTGCGGGATACGGATTTTCCCGGATGCCAACGGTCGCATGAACTTGGATATTGCAAATGCGGGGGGACAGATTCTGGTGGTTTCTCAATTTACCTTGTACGGCGACTGCAGAAAAGGCAGGAGACCGTCTTACACTGATTCTGCAAAACCTCCCGACGCTGAAACATTGTATATGGAACTCTTCAATGAAATCAGGAGGAGAGGCGTCGATGTTCAACATGGGGTTTTTGGCGCCTTGATGCAGATAGACCTGACAAACGATGGTCCGGTTACATTAATTGTGGACTCACCATTCGCCAGACGTGACGTTCACTGAACGATAATCACCTCTGAATTACAGGACATTATACCACTTGGCTGACAATTTCCCCCTGAACCGGTAACAGTCAATCCAGTCGGACAGGGATTTCAAATTTTTGGTCTCCTTCGCTAAGGTAGTATTTCCATTCCGTTTCATCCATTACAATATGACGCGCCAATTGGTAATAGGCTGCCCTGCTGAATCTGGCGTGATAGACTCCATTCTTGACCTTGGTATAAGGCACATTATCGTTTCCAATCCAAAGACTATCCGGTTTTAATTCTTCTGAGGTTCCATCGCTGAGTTTAATCAGGAAACTACCATCCGGTTGATGATCCATGGTCGTGACAACAAATGGAGCGTCATGGACCAGGACCGAGCATATTTCCTTGCCGATTCTGACGATGTAGCGGCCATCTTCGGTTTTGGACAATGCCGTAAAAAACTGTTTCCTGATTCCGGGGTGTGTCATGGGAACCCCGTTCTGAATCCAGCCGCCATCCTTGTCTATTTCGAGTTTGAGATACCTGGACGCGTCAAAAATTTGTTCGTCATCTTTTATTAATGGTGTAGTCATTCTGTTTTCCCGCCTGTAGGAAGCCCCTTGGTGCTGGATTGACAAAATTAATTTCAGGAATTGGCCCTACCATCGTTCAACCATGTCGGACCGGTTATGAATCCTCTTGTATGTGGCCAGGTTTGAGAGAACCTTCTTCACATAAAGTCTGGTTTCAAGAAATGGAATGTTCTCTATGAATTCATCCTGTTTCATTTTACCGTTTCTTTTTATCCAGTCTCGAACTTTTTTTGGGTCGGCATTGTAGGCGGCTATCGTAGCAACCAGGTTCCCACCGAACGTCTTGATGTTTTCCGAGAGTATTTCGACCCCGGTTGATATGTTAACCCTGGGGTCCAGCAGATCGCCAATCAGCATGGAATTACCACGCTGCCTAAACCTGTTCAACTTTCTGGCGGTGTCCGGAGTCACCTGCATCAATCCAATGGCCCCGGCGGGAGAAACCGCAGCAGAGTCATATCGACTCTCCTGGCGCATGATCGACCATACCAGATACGGATCAACTCCATGAGCGGCAGCCTGTCTGATGGTATGTGGGAAATGCGCTTTGGGATATGCGAGATTCAAGAATTCCAGAGGGGAAGAGTCCGGCGGCTCATCAACCAGAGGCCCAAACTGTGAATAAAGAACATCGTGAGCCATGCCGTAAAAACCGGTATTTTGGGCGGCAGTAGCGGTTAGTAATGCAATTGAGGGAGTTTGTCGAACAGCCTTGGGCAATGCCCTCAGATTTGCGAGAGCGAACTCCGGAAGATCTTTTTCCAGAAGGGCCATCGCGTGTCTCACTTCTTTGATATTCTGTTGGGCTGGAGTTAATTGCATATCACCAGAGATGTTTCTTGAGGCTGAAGCCTGCCTTACGGGAATATCGTTGAGCCCGAGAACCTTTGCAGCTTCAATAGCGTAATAGTCGTTTTTCCGGGCTGGCAACAGTTCGCGCAAAAGGGCTTCTGCCGCTATGCCGGAACCGGCCTGGGCGAGTGACCTGGCCTCCCAGTATTTGGATGGATTTACCAGTTTTCCGTTTGTAGACAATTTTCTGGACTCAGCAAACAACAACGCCGCTTCCTTGAAACGCTGAGTCCTGTATTTTATCCATGCCAGCTTCCATTTGATGTCAGCCTTCACGAGGGAATCAGTTGTCTCTGACGACAGTCTGTTGTAGTAGATTTCCGCCTTGGGCAGAGCGCCTCTCTCGAAATAGTGAGCAGCGAGATTAGCGTTCACTCGTCTTTTGAACTTGGATGAGCCTTTCTCAAGAACTTTCTTGCACGAAGCCTCAAATTCTTTTTCACGGTCCAACCTCCAGTAAATCAGACTCAGTAGATAATTGGCTTCAGCCTGCTCTTCCGGAGTAACCTTGGAATTCAGGAAACTGTTAGCCATTTTAATCGCTTCCTGATTATCCCGGTTCTTGTACAAACAACGCGCCAGTTTGAACTTGATCGTTTTTTCATCCGGCTTCGCCTGATGCAAACGTTTGTAAGACTCGGCCGCAAGATCAAATTTCCCTGCATTAAAGAGCTTTTCTGACCTGGTTTGTTCTTCTGATTCCGTCAATTTGAAAGCAGGTATTTTGTGTTGCGAGGTAAGATCCGAAAGTTGTTCCCATGCGCGCAATCCTTCCACAGACGCCGGGTAATCTACGCTCAGTTTTCGCAAGCGCCTTGCAGCAGCTTCATAACTGCCAACCTTCAAATCCAGACTGGCCAGTTTGTGGAACAATCCCGGTTTCTCAAAGTCCTCCGCCTTGTCGAGTTGGCCAAGGATGGTTTTGGCTACATCCTTCTTGCCCTGCTCCACTTGTGCGTCAATCAGGATCACCAGAGCCATTTCTCGATAAGGAGTGGAAGGATGAATCTTGAGAAATTCATTAATAGAAGACTCCGCCATCGAATACTGCCGGGATGACACGTATTTTGACGCGGTCAGCAGATAAACGACCGGTCCATACAGATCGTCTTTTGCAATCGGTTTCCACACGGGTAGAGCCGCTTCAAGACGACCGGAATCATAAAGTTTTTTGCCGTCAATAAAGGACTGCTCCGGCAATGGATGGTTTTCCGTCAGGCCCGTTGAAGGGAAAACAATCACATAAACGACCAGAGCTAACAATACCGTATACCGTAACTTATTGTTAGTCATCAACATTAGGCATCTTTCCTGAACTTGTCTCAACATTATATCATAACTACACAGTCTTATTTTGAAAAAGTTTCTCCTTGCTCAAGATTAAGCACATTCCGGCTGGAAATCCAACCTGCCGCAATGATCAACCAAGGTGATAATTTTTTATTGGAAGCAATCCCGTTTAGTCTTAATAACTGAGACACCCTGAAATGATTAGTTCCTATGAAAGGGAATTTTTTAGTGTGTCAGTTTTTAATTTTTACGGCATTCTACTAACAAGATTATTTGTTCTGTTAGCTAGTAAACTTTTATGGAAAACCATTTTGACAAATAGATCGGGGTATCTTACTATTTGGTAGCTTTTTCAGTAAAGGCTCATGTAGCTTTAAACATATCGGCTGGTGTAAATCATGGATGGTTCCAGGTCAAAATCCTTGGTCAAGAGAGAGGTTCAAGAGCTTCTACTCCTGTTTGAAATTAGTCAGGTTCTCGATGAGAGCATGGACTTGGGCGAAGTTGTCAAGCCTGTTCTGGAGGCGATGTCCAGTCACATGGGTATGGAGAGGGGAACGATTACTCTTCTTAATCGTGAGTCCGGCGAAATAATGATTGAGGCGGCCCACGGTTTGTCTGAAGCTCAGAAAGAGCGTGGTCGTTATCGGCCTGGAGAGGGGGTAACAGGCAAGGTTATAGCCACTGGGGAACCTGCCGCTGTTCCTCATATTTCTGAAGAGCCAATGTTCCTTGATCGAACCAGGGCCAGACGCGACGTGGACAAGAAGGATGTTTCCTTTGTTTGTGTTCCAATAAAACTTGGCAATGAGGTTATAGGAGCTTTAAGCGCGGACCGGTTGTTCGAGGGAGGGGTGTCATTTGAGGAGGATGTCAGACTGCTTTCGATAATTGCTTCAATGATATCCCAGGCCGTGAGATTAAGGCGATCCGCCCAAGAAGAGCGTCATCGTCTGCTGGAGGAGAATTTCAGGCTCCAGAGACAGTTGAAGGAACGTTTCAGTCCTTCCAACATAGTTGGCAAGTCCAAAACCATGCAGGTGGTCTATGACCTCATCGCCCAGGTTTCCGGAAGTGACGCTACAGTGTTGATAAGGGGCGAGAGTGGCACAGGCAAGGAGTTGGTAGCCCATGCGATCCACTTCAATAGCCCCAGGTCCTCCTCGTCTTTCATCAAGGTCAATTGTGGCGCTCTACCCGAGAGTGTTGTGGAAAGTGAGCTTTTCGGTCATGAACGAGGCGCCTTTACCGGCGCGATAGCTACGAGGAAGGGCAGATTTGAACTAGCGCATGGAGGCACCATATTCCTTGACGAGATCGGTGACTTGTCACCCACAACCCAGATAAAACTGCTCAGGGTTCTCCAGGAGAAAGAGTTTGAGAGAGTCGGCGGATCCTCAACCATAAAAACGGATGTCCGGATTATCACTGCCACTAACCGAGACCTGGAACAGTTGATAAAAGATAATAAATTCAGGGAGGATTTGTATTACAGGCTGAACGTTTTTCCTATTCATGTGCCTCCACTGAGAGAGCGCAAAACCGACATCCCGTTACTGGCCGATTATTTTGTGGAGAAATTCAGTAAAGCCAACAACAAGGAAGTAGTTCGCATATCCACTCACGCCATTGACATGTTGATGAGCTATCACTGGCCCGGCAATGTCAGAGAGCTTGAAAATTGCATTGAACGCGCTGTCTTGCTGAGTTCTGACAAAGTCATACACTCTCACCAGCTCCCACCGACCCTGCAGACCGCTTTAGCCAGCGGGACAATAAACAATGGGGCTTTAGACACCACACTGGACAACATGGAGCGTGATTTGCTGGTCGATGCTCTAAAGACGGCCGGTGGCAACAAGGCCAGGGCGGCCAGGGCTCTGGGAATAAGCGAACGCGTTATTGGACTCAGAGTAACGAAGTACCAGATTGACCCAAGACGCTTCCGTACCATAATGTAACAAGACTCACGAAAAGTTACTTTATGGTAAGGTGAAATTCTCGTCAAAACCCGCCGGCCATTTACGGCCAAACAACATTCCATTTGTTTTCAATTAGTTACAATTCCAGACATGGTTTCCTTGGTCATGGCGCCTTCATTGCTTCAGTCAAGTCAACTTCAAAATAGGCGAGTTTATGAGACAGGCCTTTGGTTTTGGAGAGTCGGCTGACACCTGGTCTGAAAGTGGAAACATTATCCACCCTGACTGGCCGGGTTCAAAAATAGTTTATGGAGGTTATAGGAAATGAATCAGGCTGACAACGCATGGGTATTGGTATCGTCGGCATTAGTGCTGCTCATGACACCCGGACTGGCGATGTTTTATGGGGGGATGACCCGTTCCAAAAACGTCCTGTCAACGATGATGCATAGCTTCTTCGTCATGGGACTGGCTTCAATAATATGGCTTTTCTACGGTTTTAGCCTGTCTTTTGCTCCGGACGCCTGGGGTGGCTTGATCGGCGGGATGAACTATTTCGGTCTTAACGGCATTGGATCGGATCTTTTCCCTGACTTACTTGATCCTTCCAAAACAATGACAATTCCCGGAACTACTTTTATGATTTTTCAGTGTATGTTCGCAATAATTACCCCTGCCCTGATATCAGGAGCTTTCGCAGAAAGGATGAAATTCAGTTCCTTCGCTCTGTTCATGTTTTTGTGGATTACCATAGTGTATTGTCCTGTAGCTCATTGGGTCTGGGGTCCTGGAGGATGGCTTAGTGGCATGGGCGCTCTGGACTTCGCAGGCGGGACAGTAGTCCACATCAACGCCGGTGTCGCCGCGCTGGCATGCGTGTTCGTGATTGGAAACAGAAAAGGATATGGATCCACACCCATGATCCCGCATAACCTCACACTCACACTGTTGGGGGCAGGACTATTGTGGTTTGGCTGGTTCGGATTCAACGCCGGCAGCGCACTATCTGCCAGTGAAGGAGCGGCAATGGCTTTTGTTGTCACACATATGGCCACAGCAGCAGCCGCTTTGAGCTGGATCACCATGGAGTGGATCATCAAAGGCAAACCGACTACCCTGGGTATCGCCTCGGGCGCAGTAGCCGGTCTGGTTGCCATTACACCGGCCGCTGGTTTTGTAGGACCCATATCATCAGTGATTATCGGTCTGGGCGCTGGAGCATTGTGTTACTTCGCAGTCCTGGCAAAACACTCATTTGGCTACGACGACGCCCTTGACGTGGTCGGCGTTCATTGTGTAGGCGGGATATGGGGCGCTATTGCCACCGGACTGTTCGCGTCAAAAGCCATTAACGCAGCCGGCAGTGACGGGCTTTTCTTCGGAAATCCCGGACAGTTATGGATACAGATTGTGGCGGTGCTGGTGACCATGATCTACTCCTTCATCGTCACCCTTATCATCCTTTACATTATCAAGGCCATCATGGGTGTAAGGGTATCGGAAGAGAATGAGTTCGTCGGCTGCGACACCTCAGAACACGGAGAAACAGCTTATAACATTTGATGAGAAAGTCCCAAGTAGAGGATGTCAAATGCTCTTCATGAACACTACGACCAACTTTATCAGGAATATGACTTTTATTCAGAGGTGTTGCTTATGAAAAAATTAGAGGTGATAATTAAACCTTTCAAACTCGATGACGTTAAAGAGGCGCTTCATTCAATCGGAGTCCAGGGTATGACAATAACGGAGGTCAAAGGGTTTGGACGTCAAAAGGGACATAAAGAGATTTACCGGGGCGCAGAGTACCTGGTTGATTTCCTTCCCAAAATAAAAATGGAAATGGTCATTCCGGCAGAAACCGCCGAACGTGTGATAGAAAAGATTATAGCCGCAGCCAGGACAGGAAGCATAGGAGACGGCAAAATATTTGTTACATCCATCGACACGGCAGTGAGAATAAGGACAGGCGAGAAAAACGCAGATGCGCTCTAGGAACAAACTATACGCATCATGGGGTCATCGATGAAGTGATCTGCTCTTTACATCGGAGTTCGGACTTACCGAACTCCCTCAACCACAAAACACGCTCTGCAGATATCGTGGATTCCTGATTCGACAAAGATGAACATTCAACTGGCACAGTTGCTACAAAAATGTCGGACAAATATAAAAAAAATACAAAAATGTCGGACCGTTTCCAGCTTTTTTATTTTCCTGAGAAACTTTGTAGTTATTTTATGTTGTATATTCTGATAGTTATCCAAGAGAATGCTTTTTATCTAAAGTTGGCATGCCTATTGCTTTTCAATTCAAAATTGTAAGGTCTGGAATTACCAAAGGCTCTTGGCTTGGTAGGAAGAACTTTACGGGATTAAAAACTTTTTGAACAGGCTCCGGCTGATAACCATCAGGACGTTGAGCGATGAGAAGGGGCTGAAAATGAAAAAAATCGAGGCGATAATCAAACCATTTCGACTTGACGATGTGAAAGACGCGTTACAGTCGGTCGGCGTGCATGGTATGACGGTGACGGAAGTGAAAGGATTTGGTAGACAGAAGGGACACAAGGAGATTTACCGTGGAGCCGAGTATCTGGTAGATTTTCTGCCTAAGGTGAAACTTGAGATAGTGGTAAAAGCAGACATGGTCCCTCAGGTCATCGAAAAAATAATTGCCGCAGCCAGGACAGGCAGCATAGGCGATGGGAAAATTTTTGTAACACCGGTGGAATCGGCAGTCAGAATCAGAACCGGTGAGAGAGATATTGACGCAATTTAAATACAGTTTGATGATGTTGTTTATATCAGGTGATCCTTTTTCAAGTCAGATATTATTGACTAAGCATATGTCATAAAAAAAACAAGGAGTAGATGATGGACCCTAAACAGGTGTTGGAATACGCCGCTGAGAACAATGCGGTGATGGTTGACCTGAAGTTCATGGATTTTCCCGGAATGTGGCAACATTTTACGGTGCCGATGCATGAGCTGGAAGAGGACTCATTCGAAGAGGGTTATGGATTCGACGGTTCTTCGATCAGGGGCTGGCAGCCGATACATGCGTCCGATATGTTGGTCATTCCAGATCCAACTACAGCCATAATGGATCCTTTTATGGAACATCCGACGCTTTCATTGATATGCAACATATTCGATCCAATGACCAAGGAAAAATACTCACGTGATCCCAGGAACATAGCTCAAAAGGCAGAAGCCTATCTGAAGTACACTAAAATTGGAGACACTGCCTATTTTGGACCTGAAGCTGAATTCTTCATTTTTGATGATGTCCGCTACAGCTATGGCGCCAACCATGGTTTCCATCATATAGACTCCATAGAGGGTACGTGGAATACCGGACGGGAAGAAGAGCCGAACCTGGGCTACAAGCCAAGACACAAGGAGGGCTATTTTCCTGTTTCTCCCACTGACTCTCTTCAAGACATAAGAACGGAAATGGTGCTTCTCCTGGAAAGCCTGGGAATTACCATCGAAGCCCAACACCATGAAGTCGCCACAGCCGGTCAGAGTGAAATAGACATGAAGTTTGGGCCGCTGGTAAAGATGGGCGATCAGTTGATGTGGTTTAAATATGTGCTAAAAAATGTCGCGAAGAGACACATGAAAACAGTCACTTTCATGCCCAAGCCCCTTTTTGAGGACAACGGTTCCGGCATGCATACGCACATCAGTATATGGAGAGGCTCACAACCACTGTTTGCCGGGGACAAATATGCCGGACTTTCTCAGGAGGCTCTCTGGGGAATCGGTGGAATCCTGAAACACGCGCCGGCTCTTTGCGGAATTTGCAATCCGACAACCAATTCCTACAAAAGGCTCGTGCCTGGATTCGAGGCTCCGGTCAACCTGGCCTATTCGTCAAGAAATCGCTCGGCCTGCTGCCGTATACCCATGTACAGCGCTTCGCCCAAGTCCAAGCGTATCGAGTATAGAACACCTGATCCTTCCTGCAACGGCTACCTGGCGTTCAGCGCACTGCTGATGGCTGTTATTGACGGAATCGAAAACAAGATAGATCCGGGTCAGCCTTTGGACAAAGACATTTACGCCCTGTCTCCGGAAGAATTGAAAGACGTTCCTTCCACTCCCGGCGATCTGGCCGAAGCCCTCAAAGCTCTGGAAAACGACCACGAATTCCTGCTTAAAGGTGATGTATTCACTGAGGACGCTATCGAGATGTGGATCGAATACAAGACCAACGCGGAATTGAATCCGGTTAGAATGAGACCACATCCGTATGAGTTCGCTTTGTATTATGATATCTAGTGCGATGATTGCCGGTTTGCATGTCGGCGTCAATTTTGTAAGTTAGCTAAAACAGGCCACGGCTCGTGTAAACGATAGCCGTGGCTCTTTATTTTGTTGCCTCATGCCCCTCGATTCGCGCATAACAAGACCGTTTTAATGCATTTCCGGTCATTGGTCATAGTGGAGGCCAGATTGAAGACAATCAGAATAGCTCAGGCCCAAATCAATCCGACAGTTGGGGACATAAGAGGTAACGTAAACAAGATCGTCACTTACATAAAAAAAGCTCGTTCTCTCCAGTCAGACATAGTCACTTTCCCTGAACTGGCCATCTGCGGCTATCCCCCTGAGGATCTCCTTCTCAGGAAAAAGTTTCTGAAGGACAACCTCAAAGCGCTGGAGTTTCTGACCAAGTCTTCAGAAGGTATAACTGTTCTGATAGGCTTTGCAAATCATGATGAAGATGGAATTTACAACTCCGCTGCGTTAATTCACGACAATAAAATCGTGACGGTTTATGACAAGCAGGAACTACCCAATTACGGAGTTTTTGATGAAAAGAGATATTTTAACCCCGGCGCCGAGTGTTTGGTTTTCAGGATTCAGGGAATCAGGATTTGCGTCACGATATGTGAAGACATTTGGATTCCGGGCTCCACTTCTGAAAGTTGCGCATTAGACTATCTGTCTGATGTTACGCTGAACATATCTGCCTCTCCCTTCCACGCAGGCAAGTATGAATTAAGAAAGCAGGTCATCAGGAGATTTGCCAAGGCCACCGGATCAACAGTCTGTTTCAATAACTTATCGGGCGGCCAGGATGAGCTTGTCTTCGATGGAGGTAGTCTGGTGATGGATTCTGATGGGACCCTTATTTCCTCAGCCCTCCGTTTCGCTGAAGATTTACTGGTCACCGACCTTCATTTCCCGGATGAAGGGACAGGCCATAGAGGCCAACCGAGGCTCACCAATGTCATCACCCTCAATCGTAATCTGCCTGAATTTCGACCGAAAATTCGAAACGGAACGAGCAGGGAACTCAGCATGGTTGAGGAAGTGTATGAGGCTTTGAAACTCGGTCTCAGGGATTATTGCATTAAAAACAGGTTCTCAAAAACAGTGATTGGTTTAAGCGGCGGCATAGACTCGGCCCTCACTGCGGCAATAGCATGTGATGCTTTAGGCAATGAAAATGTGACCGGAGTGACCATGCCATCTCGTTTTACCTCGCAAGAAACTCTTTCAGACGCCGGTCTTGTTGCCAAACGTTTGGGCATACAGCTCATATCGGCTCCGATAGAGGGGGCGCTGAAATCTTTCATGGAGACTCTTGGAGACGCCTTGGGCAAAGGTCCATTTGGGATAGAGTATGAAAACCTTCAGGCGAGAATCCGCGGGGCCATTTTGATGACACTCTCCAACCGATTTAACTGGTTGGTTATAACGACGGGAAACAAGAGCGAAACGGCAGTTGGCTACTGCACCCTCTACGGTGACATGGCCGGGGGTTTTGCATTGATCAAGGATGTGCCCAAAACACTGGTTTATGAGTTATCTCACTACGTCAATCAGAAAGCGGGTGTCGAACTGATCCCGTCGAGCACAATCGAGCGCCCACCTACCGCAGAACTCAGGCCTGACCAAAAAGACGAGGATTCACTCCCACCCTACTCCATTCTTGATCCAATCCTGAAAGCTTACGTAGAGAACGACCAGACTCCGGATGAAATTGAAGGGTATGATAGTGAAACAGTCAAATTTGTAGCTCATCTGGTGGACATCAATGAATACAAGCGTCGCCAGGGACCGCCCGGAGTGAAGATCACGCCTAAAGCCTTTGGAAGGGATAGACGACTTCCCATAACCAACAGATACAACAACATTGAGTGGGACGAATAGACAAAATGAAAGCCTTGGTAATACAGCATTTGGAATCCGAGGGCGTGGGAACTCTGGGGGATTTTCTGACAGAACGAGGATGGCTGATCGAAACTGCCCGGTTATATGACGGGCATCATTTGCCCGCCAGAGCAGTTGATTACAATCTCGTCATATCCATGGGCGGCCCGATGAACGTTTATGAAGAGAATTCTTTCCCCTTTCTTTCTGAGGAAACGGAATTTCTCAAGAAAGGAATCCTGGATGGCGCCAACATGCTCGGCGTATGCCTCGGCGCTCAGATGATAGCCAAGGCATGTGGGGCTTCGGTGGGGCTTTCTCCGTCCAAAGAAGTGGGATGGGGGGAAATTCATTTAACATCGGCAGGTCACACGGACCCTATATTCAAGGGAGTAGAAAAACCACTCAATGTCTTTCAGTGGCATGAAGACATGTTCAACATTCCAATTGATGGCGCTTTGTTGGCATACTCCAGTCTATGTCCCAATCAGGCGTTCAGGGTCAATCGGGCCTACGGGTTCCAGTTCCACATCGAGGTTGATTCCCAGATATTAGGATCGTGGTTCAAAGACGCAAATGATCTGGAGTCATACCTGACCTATTACAGAGATCATTTTGCCGAGTTGAAACTCCAGTCTCAATTAATATATAGTAACTTGACGGCATTGATCCAGCGCTAGTTTTTCCAGGCCAGCAAAGTTTTCCGGCAAATTTCGTTCTACCATGGAGGGGCTCATCAGATCATTTTTGGTTTCACTGAATTTCCTGACAGTCTTCAATTTTGGAAAAGTTTCATTTGCCGATTTGGAAGAAGTCGGTCGATCCAGTTGGTGTTTTCCACTGGTGGGTCTTCTCATTGGATCTGGGCTCTTCTGGTCTAGCTGGATTATTGGCTGTTTCTTGCCCCAGACCATTGTCTCACTTATCACAGTGGGACTGTGGATATTCATCACGGGTGGCTTGCATCTTGATGGATGGACGGACTGCTGCGATGCGTCAGGCGCGGCAGTAAGCAAGGAACGCAGAGCTGAAATCATCAAGGATAGTAGGCTAGGGTCTTTTGGCGCCATGGGACTGTTCTTGATACTTGGACTGAAAGTGGCATGCCTGTCCACTGAAATGGTTGGCCTTTCAGGTTTCGTGTTGGCGGCCGTTACCGGGAGATCAATGATGATCATCGTTTTCAAAAACTGTTGCTCGATGAAAACGGGAATGGCCAAATCATTTACTGCAGGGATCGACTCACTGTCATATAATCTAGCTTGGATTTTTACCTTACTGTTTGCTATGCTACTGGGCGTCACCGGAATAATCGCCGCAGGACTGGCTTATTTCTGTGTTTTGGCATTCAGACAATTTGCCGAGAGAAGGTTGGGTTTTGTTAACGGCGACGTTATGGGCGCATCTTGCGAACTGTCTGAAACAGTGGTCTTAATTGCCCTTAACTGGAGATAGTAAAATTAATGAGACTTGGAACCACATCTTACATCTATCCCGCAGACATAATAACCAATGTTCGCGCTTTGGCGGGAAAAACAGAAGACATAGAGCTTGTAATATTTGAACTGGATGAACGGTGGGATTGTCTTCCTTCCGAATCCGACATAGATGAGATGGTGGACCTGGCCGCAAAACACGGCATGACGTATACGGTGCATTTGCCGATAAATGTTTTTCTGGCTGATCATGATCCGGCAATAAAAAAAACTCTGAAGGTCATTCGCTCCACTGAACGACTCAAACCATTTGCCTACATCTGTCATCTCGAATCATCCGAACTCGGGGCTTCGTCTCATGTTTCAATTTGGGAAAGACAGTCCATAAAATCTCTGGAAATCCTGATCGATATCATCGGAGATCCGGCAAAGCTCTGCGTTGAAAACATTGAGTCCCAGGCGCCATCACTGATGGATCACATCACGGATTTACTTCCCGTGTCACATTGTATCGACATTGGTCACTTTTGGAAAATGGGCCTGGACCCGATGTTATATATGCAAAGATGGCTCCCCAGAACACGTGTGATCCATCTGCACGGGTTTGAAAGCACAGACCACAAGAGCCTCACTGCCGTAAATTTCACCAAACTTGACCCTGTCGTAGAGATTGTGAACAAGCATTTCAGAGGAGTCGTCACTCTGGAGGTTTTCAATGAAAAAGATTTCCTGGACTCTGTTGAAAGTTTCTGGAATTCTCTCGAGCGTAGCATGCGCCAGACCGCCTTGGCCAGGCGAATAAGTGTTGGGCCGACCCTAAAAAACAGCTAGACCATTAGCCAGAAGCAGTCAATGGGGAGATTTTAAAGGTGAGTAAACATGGTGCCGAAGAGGAGACTCGAACTCCTACAGGCTTGCGCCCACCAGACCCTGAACCTGGCGCGTCTACCACTTCCGCCACTTCGGCATCTGGTGATAATCACATCATTCTCGAGATCTGTCAAGACCAAAAAACGAAGTTCTGTTGTCGGTTGAGATACTCAACTTTTCTGCTGGATTCATCACCTCCTGAACCTTCACGGACTGACATGACAATCAAACCCTAAATAATTTGAGGCTCAATTGAAACTCAGGCAAGATCGATTTAATGAGACACTGATTTCACATGTGCGCCCCACAGACTGGGCCAATCCAATACCGGCGCCCCGTTACAACCTTGTGGTGATAGGCGCAGGGACGGCTGGGCTGGTTGCGGCAGCTATAGCCGCAGGTCTGGGGGCACGGGTGGCCTTGATTGAGAAACGGCTTTTGGGGGGAGACTGCCTCAACTTTGGATGTGTTCCATCGAAAGCCCTCATAAGGTCGTCCAAAGCCTATGACGAGATTTCCAAATGCTCAAGATTCGGGATTGAAGTTGATGGACCGCTAAAACTTAAGTCAGGTTCAGTTATGGAATGGGTGAGATCTGTTCGCTCTCGAATCAGCGAGAATGATTCAGTCCATAAATTCTCAAAACTCGGTGTGGACGTGTTCATAGGAGACGCATGCTTTACCGGGCCATCCCAGGTTTCTGTCGGTGATTCTGTGCTTGATTTCATCAAGGCTGCCATCTGCACCGGAACGCATCCTGTTCTCCCCGAAATTCGGGGATTGAAACATGAGGATTGCCTCACAAATGAAACCGTCTTTGAACTCAATTCCATTCCTGATCGACTAGCAGTTATTGGCGCCGGACCGGTAGGCTGTGAACTAGCTCAGGCATTTGCCAGGCTCGGATCAAAAGTCACGTTGTTTCACAAACATTCTCGCATTCTTGAAAGAGAGGACGAAGAGGCGTCGGACATACTGCAGACCAAGTTCATGGAGGATGGAATAGGGATGAAACTAAACACTGTTTTTTCAGAAATTTCCTCCCTCCCACGCTCCAAAACAATCACATTCATCGAGAATTCAGTGGTTCGCAAAATGGAAGTGGATGAAATACTTGCATCGACAGGACGAAGCCCAAACATTCAGGGTTTGGCGCTTGAGAAAGCCGGCGTTGGATTCGACTCCAGAAAAGGAATACTGGTCAACGATTACCTACAAACCTCTAATCCGAACATATTCGCAGCTGGCGACGTTTGCATGAACCACAAGTTTACTCATGCAGCGGACGCTGCCGCTCGCTTGATGGTGAAAAATTCCCTCTTCAGGAAATCATCAAAGGTTAGCGAACTCGTAATTCCATGGTGCGTTTATACAGATCCTGAGATTGCGCATGTAGGTCTTTACGAAAGAAAAGCTTTGGAGACAGGACTGAAAGTCAGAACCTTCGTGGTGGAGTTACGAGAGGTTGATAGAGCAATAACCGACGGTGTCCATGACGGCTTTGTAAAAATGGTGATTGATGAGAAAAGCGATAAGATACTCGGCGCCACAGTTGTGGGCCCTAATGCCGGAGAATTGATAAGTGGAATCACTTTGGCCATAAAAAACCGGCTGGGTATGAAATCAATATCATCAACCATCTACCCCTACCCCACGCAGTCGTTGGCAATCAAACGAACTGCGGACAAATATGTGGGGAGCAAACTTACCCAAAGACTTAAATGGGCTCTCGGGAAGTGGTTCTGGCTGAAAAGGATTCTATGAGTCTAGGGATTTACCGGTGGGGCCTTGTGAGCCGCCGGTGGCATGGTGGATTTGGACGTTGGCTTCGGGTTGATGATCCCATCAATAAGTCGCCATGGTAGGGCAACAAACATGTAGGGTATATAGAGCACGCTTGAGACGAGAGAATTATCCTCATGGACCAACGCAGACCATTTTGCCGATGGGTCATCCGGGACACAAGTAGATGAAACGGCAGGTTGGACCAGCGTAAACATAATGACTAACGCCAACAATATAGATGTGACTCTTTTGAGTCTCAAATTTCCCTCTCGAACAGGCGGTAGAAACGCCCGCCTTCATGAGCAATGATGAGGGTAAAGCCCTTATTTAGGCCAGATTCTCTCATATTTGTTCTTCGGTGTCAACAATTGAATGGCGCCGCCCTCTAGAACTGGTTAGCCTGATCCCATGGTAGAGAATTTAGCAGTTTGTCCAGCTTTTTCAGATAGGCCTGCGTTTTCCACGTAGCCCCATGTTTGATTTGCGCGCTTTCCCCCATCCAGAGATCCCCTATTATGGCAAAAGGCGTGGGGCCGAACTTGGTCTGATGGTAAGACATTATTCTCTGGTGAGTGTTTGTGTAGATGTAGTGGGGATGTTTTTCAAGCAGAAAATTCTGAAAGATTTCGGACCGGTCTGTTTTTGGAAAAAAGGAGGTAACCGCCTTGAGGGTCTCTGATTCTTTATTGGCGGGCAATCCTGAGTCATCATAGTGCAGAAAATCTCCGTCAATCGGTATGTCCCGCCCTGAAAAGTCCCTGATTCGGATTTGTTCCATCATGTTTCTGCTGGAGAAGGGACCATAGTGATAATCCATGCCCACAAAAAAGAGCCATGAACGGTTTCCCGGCGTTCCATAGCGTGACGCATACTGAACAAACATTGGCCGGATCGCAGCTATTCCTACATCTACTCCCCCGTTCAATGTGTACATGTAGTCCCTGAGTTCATCCTCCGTGAATGCCTCCCCGCGTTCCCTCATCACCTGGACAGCCCTGGGAAAATTCAGTTGCATGGACCCCTTGGTTCTTATGACGTTCCTTACCTTATTGAGTTCCTTATCCAGAATAGACTTCATAAAATCAGGGAGGAAAGCCATATCCTTCTTCAAGTCCTCCACTACCTTTTTTGCAACTGATTCCACATCTCCTTCAGTCCTGCAAGCCATTATGAGTGGGTAGTACTTCTCCTTGTAGATATTGTAGAAATGCGGAATGGGCGGAACAGACATCAATGTCCCGAGTTTCTGAGCAATATCGCGCTCAGCTCGCTCAAGTATCATGGACATGTCTTCTCCCCTGGAAGGATCAA
>CAYNZA010000039.1:0-24034 GCA_964401595.1 uncultured Desulfomonile sp. | reverse complement strand
CGATTCCGTGGTGCAAGAACATGTGAGCCAGAAAAGCAGTCGGAAGAGCATTTGAAGCGGTTACAGCAATTTGCGCCTCTTTTACCGCCCAATTGTTTCCGTTAAATGAAACAGCAAGTCCTCCACCCTTTCTAACAAGCCTGAATGCCTCGACATCCGTTATGCTGTCTCCTACATACATTACATCTTGCAGGCAGCATCCTTGCAACATTGTTATGTTCTCAACGGCGTTGGCTTTTTCTACACCCCCAATCGGATTCACAGCGAGGAGTAGCTCATTGATTGCAAGTTTTGGCAATTCTTTCCAAAATATCTCGTCCATGAGGGCAATAGTCTTGCGTGATGTTTCAGTTAAATCTTCCAGTGATTTGGCGCCTTGGCCGAGCGAGAAAGGCGGGGCCTCCACTATCATGGAGTAAAAATCTTTTACTGCTTTCTTGTCTGCGGAACTGATCTGAAAGCTGTCTATATTGATCTTGGTGGAAAATGTGTTTTCAATTGGAAATGCGAGAGCATCGCACACGGCCTTTATGTAAGGAGTGTAGCTGGTGCTCACAATGTAACATGGAGCAACTTCAAATATTCTGGCCAGAGCCTCGGGAGCATGCGGGATTACCTCCACATTTCTACGGGAGAACTTGACCATCGATCGGTCATCTACCCCGAATGCCTTGAAAAAAGGAAGGATCAACCTTAGAGTGTCACCAGCCTTATAACCTGGTTTATGGGCGATTTCAGCCAGATAATCATCGTAAAGACTCACCATGGAAAAAAATTGAGCGCCATGGGGAAGGAAAGCTTCCGCCATTTCTGCCGCATTGTCATTTTTGGTCACAGGCCCTTCACAATCCGTTATAAAGACTCTCTTGTCAGGATTTTTCATGTTCACTCCCGTCGCCCCCGTTTTATTGGTCACCTAGGAAATAAATACGCGGCTCTCAAAAAACGATTTCAAAAAAGCTCCATCAGGATAGGCCGATCGTCCATAACCTTCAATACTTTTTGACGCACATCTCGCTGCAAATTCGAGACATTCTTCCAGGCCAACTCCAGACAACATCCCTGCAATGAAGCCGGCCGCAGCAACATCCCCGGCCCCTGTTCTATCGATAATTTTAGCCGGTTTAATGGCTTCCTGGGAAAGAGCGCTTTCTCTGGTGATACACCGGAGTCCCTTGGAGCCTAGCTTCAAAACCATGGTTGAGGCCCCGATAGTCAAAAGAGTGTCGATAGCCTGGTTCAAATCATTGAATCCGGTAAGTTCAACGAGTTCCTCAGGTGTTGTGAACAATATGAAGGCTTTCTGCAACAATGGTCTCAAGACTTCAATTCCCAACCTGGAGTAAACAGCGCCCGGGTCGAAACTAAACCGGGTTGAACTCTCCAGGGAGGAGGTAACGATGTTCTGAACCTTTAAAGGAGAACTTGAAACAAAAGAACTCATGTGGACCCATCTGGATTCCCTGAAGTAACTTTCATCAAACCCAGCCGAACCAGCCAAATCGTTCGCGTTGGGTAAAATTACCAGACATCGGTCTCTGCTCTCATCGTCAGAATTTATCAGACACAGGCATCGGCCTGTCGGGCCGTCAAAGACGTCAATCATCAGGTCATTTGCGTCACCTAGTTCCTCCGCACGAATCCCTTCCAGTCCGTCTCTACCGGCGGCGCCATAAAACCCTGTTGAGAAACCCATTTTTTTCAGGGCTGCTGTCGTGTTGGCTGCAGAGCCGCCAGGGTCAACAGCCTTTAACCAGCCCTGCGCTGTCAACACAGGATATACTTCCGAAAACCATTCCGTGCCCTTGATGTACTCGTGTCCAACCCTGAGTCCGAATCTCTCGAGGAATTCACTTGGAACCTCCCAGAATTCGTCGAGGTTCAATGATCCAAAGCCGATTACGTCCAGTTTCAATTCTTTCTCCAGTTTTGTCCATACAGGAAACAGCCGGGCAAGGCTGAAACAACACACCCAATTGCTAATCAATGCTCCTGTAATGGGGTCTTGGGTATTATCCTGTCCAGGAAAGTTATTTGATCCCTAACAAATGAAGGGCGCAAATGCATGCCGTCCTTGTAAATTGGAGCCCCATCCTTTGTAGTTGATGGACACCTGCCATCGGAGCACAAAAATTTTTTCGGATCAATTACCGCCGTGTCCGTTTTTTCAGCCATTGTGGTCAGAGCAGTGTCGATGGACTTCAGTTCCGGCAGTTCCTCTTGAAACAACTCACGACGCTCAACAGTGAAAAAAGGTGATTCACTGTGTAATGACCGGTTTACCATGCCTTTAGGATCCAACGCATCACCAAACGGAATATTCAGAATCAGATATGTGATCTTGCCCATGGATCTTAATCGGGATAGCATTTTCTGCATGGAATCGAAAGCCGCCATGGCGCCATTTGGCTCCTTCAGATATAGCTTTTCCCCTGTGTTTTCATTTTCATGGTAAAAAGCGCTTTCCCGTCCAAAATATCTGATCCATGCGGCTCCAAACACCACCGCCTCAACGTCAGGGTCTGCCGCATAAGCCATTACGTCCTCGGCAAGGCGGTATCTTTGTGGTGGTAGACTCCTGTGGACATTAGGGATCGGTGGACAACCATCGTCAGTGGCGAACACGATCGTCTTGTCGCTACGGTGGCTCAGCTTTTCTATGTTGGAATAGTATTGGGCCATGTTGCTATCACCGACAAACAGAAGTTTTCCAGATTTTTTTGTGTGGGCTGTCTGGTCATCCATAGAGTAAAAGTCGCTATTGCCAAATCTGAATAATTTCATTCTTCCTGGAAATTCCCATTCTCCTATAGCGGCGCTTATAAGTCTAAGGCTTTGAGAGTTGTGGTAGGGCTGGAGAAAGCCGATGTACGATGAAACCCCGATAACTGCGAGAACCAACATTGAACTTGCCAGGCGGCGCGATAAGCGAATTCCTTTGAATTTGTTGTAAGAGCCTGATCTTATGGGTGTTTCCACAAACTTATAGGTAATAAACGCCAGTACAGAGCTTATGAGGATGACCGCCAGTTTTTCCAGGTGCCCCGTCATGTCGATAATTCTTGCATAAGCAAGCAAGGGCCAATGCCATAAATAGAGAGGATAGCTGATCAGCCCGATTAAGACCAGTATCCTGTTTGACAGAAAGAAAGAGTTTACAAACGCCGAGGCGCCGCCGTGAATGATAAGGAAGGTTCCCATGGTAGGGAGCAGAGTCCAGCAGCTCGGGATAACTCTTCTCGAATCAATCATAAAGAAACCAAGAAGTAGCAAAAAGAGGCCGAACCATGAAATAGCGTCAGGCCGCAAGCCTGGAGGCGTGAGCCTGATGTTGTGAACCGTGACATATGCTAGCAGGCCTCCCACCATCAACTCCCAGAATCTCGTCACGGGAGAGTAAAAAGTGCCGGGTGAGTGACTATTGAAGACGAAAAGATTGAGCATGAACGAACAAATCAGAATTGTCAGAACTACTGTCGGGAAACTCCTGGACCGTTTCCACGTCAAGGCTACCAGGAGGGGCCAAAGGATGTAGTATTGTTCTTCAACCCCAAGAGACCACAGATTCAGCAGTGGTTTTAGCTCTGATGCGGTGTCGAAATAACCGCTTTCGCCCCACAAAACCAGATTGGAGACAAATAAGGACCCACCTAGAATGTGTTTTCCCAGGCTCTTGAATTCATCCGGCAGGAGTACGAAATAGCCGATGACAAAGGTTGTTGCCAAGACCGCTATCAACGCCGGAAATATCCTCCGAATGCGGCGAATATAGAATTCGGTATAAGTGAAACTGCCCGCTTCCAGACTTCTGAAAATGATGCTGGAAATGAGAAATCCTGAAATCACAAAAAAAATGTCTACACCAATGAACCCGCCTCTAAAAAAGTCCGGGAAAACATGAAAACCGAGAACAGATAAAATTGCCACGGCTCTCAGGCCGTCAATGTCGGGACGATATGTCGGATGAAAAATGTGCGTCATTTGTGACTTGTTGGTAATCTCTGGAATTTTGCTGCTAACTACTCTCTGTGTGTTGGAAACTCTTGTGTGGTGTTTGGCACAATTCCACCCGCGAAACCCAACCCAATTACTCGAACCGGACAATTTTGGGAAACCAATAAAGCCGCTTGGTGGGTAGTTTGTCAAGCGCATCGACCCGTGTAGTCGAATAGATAACCTCGGATCCATCGGATTAAGGGAGCACGAAGAGTTGCCTCCATGCTTCCCCGGTTTTGGCTACACTGTCCTGTCGTATCCGAAAAACTGATAGTCGGACCATTTCAAGGGACACAATAGAGAATTTTCCACAGACTGAATCTGGATCCTGAACGAGCCTCTTCTATCTCAACCAACCGATAATCATGTTTTGCGACGGTCTCGAGTATCGCGTCCTTCAAACTACCATTCTTGGAATCAATAAAGAGATAGTTGGGCCGGTTTCTTTCCAGGATGAGTGAAATTTCCTTTTGGGTCGAGACCCATGCAAGGTGCTCAGGAACTCCTGACCTGAGAATATCTGTAGTGTTGGCGCCAGTCAGATACCTCATGATCCGAGGATTCATGGATAGGATCCGAGCGTCCGGATCATGTGTCCTGATCCACCGGGCCGCTGAGAAAAATGCCGTGTCTTTGGGAAGTTCCGCTCCGTAAGCCTCAACAGCGTTCCTTGACTGATATATGGTTTGAACATTAGCCCCAAAATTTGTAACGGCAAATAACACAAATAAAGATAACACAATTTTTTGGCGGAACAGCGGGAGGCGCTTAACTGGATATTTTGACAGGATGACAAATTTGGTCACCCCAAGCCCCAGGAACAGATAAAGAGCCGGAATGAGGGGCGCAATATATCGGCTTCCAGCAGAACTCAGGAGCAGACCAACAGCCTGTATAAGTGTTACAATGGTGAAAAGCCGCTCTCCGGATCTAAAAGCCATGATAAAACCGGAGCCGATTGCAAGAAACAATATCAGTTCCAGCCCCACTGTCCGCATGGAAACGCCCGTCAACGCGTAAGCAGTTTCGAACAAATATTCCCACGCTGAGTTAAGAACAACCTCGATCTGAGTCTCAAGAGATCGACCGGTAACTGCGCGAAAATATTCCCCCTCCTGAGTGGATACTGGGAAGCCAGACTTGTAATACTCCCAGGCCATTGGCAAACATAGGGAAACGCACAGAAACAACAGAGGCCGAATGAATCTTTTAGCTCCTGAGTCTCCTGGATAGATCGACCACAGGTAAACAGCCAATGCCGGTGGAAGCCCCAGTCCGTTGATCCTGACCAGGCCGGGCAGGCCCGAAACCACGGCCGCCAGGAACAGCAGGACGAATGAATCACGATGGCTGGAGGCCCAAAATATCATATGGAAGGCTAACAGGCACGACATAGTGAATGGGATATCAGAAGAGGTGTATGTCGAGTTCAGCACGATGGTGTGGTTAATAGAAAACAGTCCGCCGATTACTATGCCGGTTTCCGGGCCACATAATCTGAATACCAAACCAAGACCAAGAAAAGCTGTGATAAGACCCAGCGCAGCCATCAGGACTCTATAGTGCATAAAGTCAGCGCCGAAAAGTCTTACCCAGGCGCTCAAAATCATTGGGAACCCTGGTGGGACATAGGTGTGAGGAGCTTCGTTGTAAACGTATCCCTTGCCTGAGGCTAACGATTCCCCCAGTTCCAGGTACAACGCACTGTCCGGTGTGGCTTTCCATGATGAATTGATCGTGAGCGCAAATATGAGAGTCACCGCAGATAGCAATACCAACAGACGCCTGAAACTGTACGCTCCAGATAATGCTTCGGACAAATCACTGAAATATGGATAATTGTGTTTCACTGACTATTTGCAACTATCAGGCTTATAAAGCAAAGACTGTCATGAAATCTGCTTCAATTCTTGTAACAATGGATCTCACTTTTGTCGAGCGCGCTAAATTCTTTTTTAAACGTTGGTTAAATTATTATCCAAACATATTGATATTAAAGAAAATAAATTTATAAGATATTGACCTGTGTTCTGGTTGCATATTTATTTTATTTTTAAATAGTAAAAATAACGACATAACAATATGTTGTTTAGTATAATTGTTTTATGGGTTTGTTTAAATTAAAGTTGTTACTTATTTTTGATTAAATGTTAATCTTGAAAAAAAATACAAATATAGAAAAAACAAGAATAAAATAGTTGACATGCTATATGGATAGGGGTAAATAAGGCTCGTCTGTTGGAACGAATGATATGTCCTTCAGGCTGACGCATGAAAATAGTGCGTGTGTTACTGGGAAAAAGAATTTCATAAAAGAAGCGCTAAAAGCACGAAAACGGCATCTAAATGGCCGTTTTGCGTGTGTTCCACTGGGATGGAAAAGTAATGATAAGAAGCGTTACACCTCTTATCACAGTGATAAGAGGTGTCAACGAAAAAATGCGTCTGAATGGACGCTTTTTTTATGTGCTCATTTATTTTTGAGATTTGACCGGGTATGTGGTGCGTCCCCTATCGAGCCTATGAGCGCATCATTGAACGGCGTCAGAAATTCAGAATGTCGTTCAGGTTCATTCCGAATTTTCTATTGAGATAGATGTTGATGAATTCCATGATCGTGGGTTTGAAAGGGGTTCGTATAAGGCTCATCCCGGCTTGCCGGGGCGTTCTGCCGCCCTTTTGCACATTGCAGCTACGGCAGCAGGCGACAACATTTTTCCAATCGTTGGGGCCTGACTGAACTTTGGGAATGATATGATCCAGCGTCAAATCTGGAGAAGTGTGCTCTCTTCCGCAATACTGACATACATATTCGTCGCGGATCAGGATATTTTTCCTGGAGAACGGAACCTCTCGATGGTACATCCGACGAAAAAATTTCAGGAGCCTTATGACGGCCGGAACGCGAAAAGTCCTGCTTACTGTTCTGACAACTCTGTCAGATTCTTTTACCACTTCCACTTTGCCGTTGAACAGCAGAAGCATGGCCCGCTGCCATGAAACAAGCCCCATGAAGTCATAGCCAGCGCTAAGCACAATCACCGTATCCAATGACGACATTGATCTCGAATTCCTTTCGTCAAGAGAATATTGGTCTGAAAATAGCTTATGATAACGTCAATCAACCACGCGCCTTTTATGTTGGGAACGCAAGCATGATTCCCCGAGATGCTGATCTGACTTTCCCTTTTTATGGGTTTTCCAAAATAATCCTGTGTCCCATGAGATCCAACTCCAGTATGCGGCCATCGACTGTCAAGGTCTCTCCGAAAATGCTTTTTAGGAAGACTTTGTTGGGTTCAGAACGAATCAGGCCGACGCTTTCCATCAACATTTGATGCTGGCCGTTCTTAAGCATGTATGCGTTTGACTCACACATAACAAACTCCTGTAATTTTAAAAACATTAAATTATAACAAGCCGTAATATACCTACCAGATATTACAGCACGTTTTCAGAATCAGAAACACTTTTTCTAGCCCCATAAGTGAACAGAATGTGAGGGACATTTTTTCCGACATTCCAGGCAAGTGATACACTCTTCAGGTTTTTTGTCGAACACGCCGTATTTTTCCGACTTGGGTTCAGTTTCCATTGGGCAGAGTTTGTTGCACACGCCGCAATCTACGCAACTTTCCTTGCGTTCAGGGAAAATCAGGGCAAAACGGTTGAATAACGAGAGAAATGCTCCTAATGGGCAGATTACCTTGCAAAAAAACCTTCTGTGCCCCATGGCCAGAATGATTATTGCGAACAGTATCCCGAGCCTTAAGGCAAGATGACCAACATCCGTTGTTCCATTGATTATAGCCCATGGTATGGCTGATTGAATGGTGCCCGCCGGACACAACCGGCAGAAATAGAACGTAGATTCAGGTGTCAGATAAACGGGGACTGCAACGACGAGAGCCGCAAAAATTCCATATTTGATGTATCGGGTCCAGGCCGGTATATTAAATTTCACATAGGGAACTTTGTAGATTAGTTCCTGTAAAAAGCCAAATGGACAAGCCCATCCGCAAAAAAATCTGCCAATTGTGAGGCCGGCCAGCGCCATCAGTCCTACAACAGACAGAGGGATCAACCCCAAGGCGGCAAACTGTCCAATTGTGCCCAATGGACACGCAAATATGGACGTGGGACAGGAATGGCAATTCAAGACAGGAAAACAGATGTAATGCCACTGAAAAAGCCCGATGTTGAAAAAAGCCGTGAATGCCAATTGAATCTTGAATCTTATTTTTTCCAATTAATTTACCCCTGGAGCAATTTTTAGAAAGTAATACCGAGCCTCTGAACCGGAGGCCGGCCTAGATTCACGTGGGACATGGCAGACGACCTTTTAACATTCTCAGATCCGGATAATTTGAGATGAGGCGACCGTCCTTATACCGACCTATGCCTTCAAAAGTCATGGCGTTGACCACTTCAGGTTCGGAAAATATCTGGGACTGAACCTCAAATTTGTTGTCAGACGCTTCGTATCCGGGGATTTTTATGGTGATTCCGACGTCTTTCAGCTTTTCAAATTTTTCAAGATTGTCATAGACGAGGAACTCTCTGAAAAACCCACCGTAAATGGAAGCGGTCAGACTAGCGGCTAGAAGAAATAGCCAAAAAGTTTTTTTTATCATGTTTTTACCCCTGGTCAGGATTTAAATCGTTGTTTATATGAACATCGCGTTGAAATCAATTAAAGTGTCTTTTTTGAGTGGCTTTAAATAAGTTTGACCTTCAGAACGGTGTTATGCAATTTAAACATCAGTTTGACCATAGCCACGCGGTCGATTGTAAACAACATTGTTGATGAGGTCCAAAATGATTATCAAACCTACCTTGTTTGTCATGTCGGCTCCTTCCGGAGCAGGTAAATCGACGCTGATAAAATATTTGAGTTCCATTTTTCCTGATATGAGACATTCCGTTTCATGCGCCACCAGGTCTCCTCGTAAAGGAGAGGTGGACGCTGTCAGTTATTACTTCATAAGTGAATCCAAATTCAAGAGCATGGCGAAGGCTGGAGAATTTCTGGAGTGGAAAAATGTTCATGGAAACCTTTATGGGACTCCGGAAAGACCTGTCAGAGAAATTTTGGGAAATGGCGGTCGCATGATAATGGACATAGATGTTGAGGGCGCCAGAGAGGTCTTTCGGAAGATTCCGGAGGCGGTGGGAATATTTGTAAACGCCCCGAGTCTCACGGAACTGGAAAGACGCTTGAGAAAACGGAAAACCGATTCGGAAGATTCCATAAGAGTCAGAATGTTGAACGCATATCACGAAATGAGCATGGCGCAGTTCTTCAAATACAACATAGTGAACGATGAGTTGGAGAAAGCCGTGGCAAATCTTGTTGCAATAATCCGAAAAGAATCTGAGCTGGATGATAGCGAATAGCTATTCAGGTGGAATGCCCATCACCACGTTGAGATCGTGACGCTTGTTTTCCCTCAATACGATAATTCGCAAAACCTTCCCGGGCTTCACCCTGGACACTATGAGGGAGAGATCGTGGCTGTTTTTTATCGGTTTCTCATCAGCGCTTATTATAATGTCGCCACTCTTCAATCCTGCCTTGTGTGCAGGCGTAGAGGTCATTACCTCATCGACCATTGCTCCCCGAGGTGTTTCCAACCCGAGTGACTGCTGTCTGGACTCCGTGGCGTCATCGACGTAAACTCCCAGCCAACCATGACTTTTTTCAAAGGACTTTCTTGACACCTGCGCCAGTTCTCTGATGAAACTCGAAGGAATAGAAAAACCAATTCCTTTGCCGGTAGAAATGATAGCCGTATTGATGCCGATAACCTCTCCCGCCATATTGAAGAGTGGTCCTCCTGAGTTTCCAGGATTGATGGATGCGTCGGTCTGAATAAAATTGTCATCTGGGCCAAATCCCAGGAAACGGCCCTTGCCGCTCACTATGCCTACTGTCACTGTCCGTCCAAGGCCGAAAGGATTTCCCATGGCCAAGACCCACTCGCCCACCTGGACGTCGTCTGATCTGCCCAACGAAGCCGCACGAACCCCCAACGGCGGATCAACCTTCAACAATGCCAAATCCACACGAGGGTGCGATGCAACTACCACGGCGTCCAGAACCTTACCCGTGGCAAGGGTCACAAATATTTTCTCCGCTCCTTCAACCACATGAGCGTTCGTTACTATGTGACCGTTATTATCATAAAAAAAACCGCTACCAATGGTGTCGGTCTCAAATGTGTTTACCAATCCGGTTCCGTTTGGAAGTTGCGGGCGCTGCCCGAGGCCGGCCTGCGGATTCGGGGATGGTTTTTGAGGATTGTTGCGCTCTATGGATATGCTCACAACGGATGGCGTGAGATCTTTGATCAAATCAATGAGGTCCGGACACCCATTCCTGTTTTGTCCGACGACATTTTCCTGACGGCCAATGGCGGAGTGGACAAATGTCGCCATAAGTATAAGAAATGTCATGAATCCAAATTTAATTCTGAGTTTCAATTCTACCAATCTCTGGGTATAAAAATCAGACTCAACTCGGATCTCGATCTATCAAAACATCATTCTGATGTCAACATAATGTATTAACAGATAGATAAAGTAATAATATGATCCAATACTTTGTTTTTGGATGAAGCAGTTCTGTCATAATATCAGCAGCAATTCCCTGACAATCTTGGCAGCCAGTACGGAACTCATACCTGTTTGATCCAGTCTGGGGTTGAGTTCGACAACATCAGCCCCTACCATATTCATGGACGTCAACATTCGGAAGAATCGTTCCATGTCATTGTAAAACCATCCACCCGACTCCGGGTTACCCGTTCCAGGGAGACATGCGGGATCCATGACGTCCAGATCCAGGGTTACGTAAACTTTTCTATCGCGGACAAGCTTCAGGACAGACTTTTCTGAACCTTCTTCCCACTGGTACAGAGTTTTATTGTCCCTCATCCACTGAAATTCCTGTCTGGTGCCCGATCTGATTCCGAATTGCATGAGACGGTCTGGTCCGATCAATTCGACGACCCTGCGGATGACCGTAGCGTGGTTCAGCGAAGCGCCTTCATAATCCTGACGCAAATCCGTATGAGCGTCTAAATGTATTACCATGAAGTCATCAAAAAAATTGTTCAAGGCACGGACGATGGGCAAAGTCACCGTGTGTTCCCCGCCCAGAGCCAAAGGCTTTGATCCCGAAGCCAATACATTGGCAGCAAATGATTCGATTTCGAGCAGAGCGCCTTCAAGGTTCTTATCAGAGAAAACCGTGTCTCCAAGATCGGCAAATTTCATATCAACCAGATCTCTATCAAGAAACGGGGAATATGTCTCAATTGAGTCTGAGGCCTGGCGTATTGCATTCGGAGCTAAATCTGAGCCGGAGCGAAATGTTGAGGTATGATCCAATGGGCATCCAAAAATTGCGGGTCTGTTCTTCAAATTCGTTGAACAATAACTTTCCAGAAACATAAGCGTGTCCATTAACAACACTCCCATCAATTGGCGGTTTGGAAATATTAAGGCGGATTTGACGTTGTCCAAGTCCTGTGAGGACAGGTCAAATCCGCCTTGGATTTTTCGGGGTCCGTATGATCCGGCGTATGGCAGTCCGGCCGATCTTTAAAATCCGGCCAACGCTTTCACAAATTGGGGTAGCCCAAAAGCAGCAGACTGTACATCAACGTTGTAATATTTCAGAGACTGCAGAATTTCGGGGGAAATGTCGCATAAGCCCGGATTCAATGGCTCAGAATCATTCAAACACATCGTGAAAGACCACATGCCTCCAGGGTAGCTTGGGATCACCGCCAGATATGGAACGGCATTTGCTGACCCGAAAACGCCCCTGAGCTTTGCGACAGTTTCTGAGAAAACATCAGCCATGAAGATGGGGCTTTCAGTTTGAAAAACTGCAATACCACCTTTCTTGAGGCTGTTTTTTATAGACTGGTAGAACGAAACTTCATAAAGAGCCTTTCCTGGCCCGACAGGGTCCGTAGAATCGACAAAAATGGCGTCGAAATGATCCGAGTGTCTGGTCACGAAAGCAGCTCCGTCCTCAAAGGCAGATATGGCACGGGGATCTTCCAGGCCCGATGAAACTTCTGGAAAGTACTCACGACAAGAGGTCGTAACCATCTCGTCGATTTCGCACAGCGTTATTTCTTCAAGAGACCTGTACTTCACCAATTCTGTCACGGCTCCGCCGTCACCGCCACCAATCACAAGCGCTTTTCGAGGCGAACGGAGAACGTTCATGGCTGGGTGGACGAGCATCTCATGGTATATGAAAGTGTCTTTCTGAGTTACCATGAAACAGCCGTCAAGGATCAATATACGTCCCATAGCCGGGGTGTTGAAAATTTCTATTTTCTGGAAAGGACTGTGCGCTTCGTACAGTTTTTCCGAGCATTTGAGTCCAAAAGCGGAAATTCTGTCATAAGTCTCTATAAACCATCCATCCTGTTTTACTGACATAGCACCACCGCGGCAAAAACGGCGCCGATTCTCTCAACTCGAATAGTCGCCGAAATGCTCTTGATTTCCTTGATTTTTCTCTTTCTGATTTTTTCCATTCCTTCTATTACCATGTCCCTGGCGGCATTTTCACAGTCCTGAGCTTCTCCAATTCTCGAGCACTCCATGATGAGTCCGGATTCCAGCGGGTCTTCAGGGATTCCAACAGCCACCGCTGCCGAAATAATCTGTCCGGGAATGTCAGAAGATCGATCTCCGTAGGCCAATGGCACGAATGAGCCCCTGACAAGGGGATGTCGGTCAACCAAAGTAGCCCCAGGCGGCAAAATACTGCTCATCTTTATCAAGTTGGTGTCACCGACACCTGCGTCCAGCAGAGCGGCGTCAAATGCATTTAACTCAGTAGACGCTTCACCGCATCCTGCTGTAAGAAAATATCTTGATGGAAGAGGACCAAACATAAATTTCTCCAGGCATATGTTACTGTTTCAGGGATAAACCCAAGCCCACAAATATACCAATGTCAGTAAATATAGTCAACTGCGAGATTTTTTGAAAAAAAGATTTGAAAATAAGGCTATTCCCCTGGGGGACGATCCGTGTGCCGCGAAACCTCGTCCTTGATCATGTCCAGTTCTTCCCGTATTGCCTCTCTGCTACCATGGATGAACATCTCACTTTTCGCAAGCCTGTCCTCAAGCACCTGAATTTTGGGAAGAAGGAAAAAAGCTCCGTATCCCAGAATTCCGAGTGACGCCATTAGGCTGAGTGCCAGGAATATCCAGGGCATCGTCGAGTTCCAGAATGATGAAACATCCTTAGTGGTTGAGGCAGACGATGTTTTGGCGTCTGCCGCCACCGGCAGGCTTTCGGACTCTCTGGAAGGTTGTCTGTCGGCTTTGGATACCGGTTTGGCGGATGTTATATCCCTAACCTGGATGCCGCCGGAAGCAGGTTCAAGATTCGACAAGCCTGAATCACCGGAGGTTTTGATGGGAACTTTTAGAGTTTCTCTGATTTTGTCTCCCTGATACACTCTTATAAGGACTTCCTTGCGGTCAAGCGCGGCCAGGTGGGCAGGGTCTGACTCCGGAATCAGCACAATGAAAATTCCTGAATCGCTCCCTATCGTGAATCTGCCCCAATTTTCCCTGGGCACCTTTGTTTGTTCCGGTTTGCGAACTATCTGATAATACAGGAGTGACTTTTCCGGCAATTCTATTCCAACTATCTGGTCAAGCCCCGAACGGTTGTCCAGGTTAATTATTTCACCCTTTTTTATGTTACTTTCGTCGAATTGTATATGAGTCTTGTCCAGATTAAGCGAAACGTCGCGACCCGATCCGAACTTTATGGGACTATCTGCCTCCGGTCCTGATTGGGACTGCGTGAGAGAATTGTTGTCGATCTGAATCGTAAACAGATCTGAGACGTTTTTGGCGGCGAAAAGATTCTTACCGCTTTTGTCAACGAGTTTGAGAGTTACCGATCTTGTCATCGGTTCCTCGAACCTCAATTTCGAAGCGTCATAAGACGGGCTAATGAAGGGAGAGGGTTTTCCACCCTTGTTTTCTGCGTTTAGCCACTCTACACTTATTTGAGCCAAATTTTTGAGCAGATTGGTATTCTTGTTGTTCAGAACAAGCGCAAAGGATTTGAATTTATCCTCAGGGTCAATTTTTGAGACAACAACTTCTTTTTTGCCCAGTGAAACGGTAACTTTAGGCAGAAAATTTCCCTGAGCGTCCTTGATTCCGTAGATAGCGCTGTAAGCTGGGTCGGCAAACATGAAGCAAAGAAAAGCGCTGAACAGAATCGCCAAAAGGTTGTTCTCACGAAAGGAGCGGTATTTTTTCTTCATATTGATTTGCGCCATGTGTAGAATACCCAAGTTACCATAGATGGTTTTATTGTAACAAAGAAACCTTTTGAAATCAATCAACAAGTTTTTGGAAGACTTATGACTTTTTCTTCATTATATTGTGAAGTTATCCACCTGCATCGGAGTTCTGGTCTATGAGAGATTACGACAGGTTTATATCAAAACGCTCAATTGAAATACCACCTTTTCTTGTGATGGATGTTTTGGAAAGGGCTATGGATATGAGCGCCTGTGGCGCAGACGTAATTCACCTGGAAGTAGGTGAACCCGATTTTGACACTCCATCAAATATCACAAGAGCCGGAATCGAGGCCCTAAGATCAGGAAAGACCCATTACACATCAAGCACCGGTTTACCGGAACTCAAGAAGGCGGTTTCCGCCTATCATGCCCGACATTATGGCGTGGAGGTCGATCCGCAATGTGTAATAGTAACCTCTGGCTCGTCCCCGGCAATTCTGCTGGCGTTGGCCTCATTACTGGATCCTGGAGATGAAATCATCCTCTCGGACCCACACTATGCCTGTTACCCTAATTTTGTACGATTCCTGGGTGGAACGCCCGTCTTCGTAAACGTTTATCCAGAAGAAGGTTTTCAGTTGAGCCCAACCCGCGTCACTCAGGCAATCACAAAAAAAACCAAGGCGATCATGATAAATTCTCCATCTAATCCAACTGGAACGGTATTGGACAGAGACATCATGAAAAAGCTCTCGGACCTGGGGTTGCCCATCATATCGGATGAGATTTATCATGGTCTGGTTTATGAGGGAAAAGAAAGCACCATACTGGAATTTACGGAAAACGCTTTCGTGCTTAACGGCTTCTCCAAGCTTTTTGCCATGACGGGTTGGCGCCTTGGATATGTGATAAGCAGACCGGAGTTTGTAAGGCCAATTCAGAAAATGAGCCAGAATTTTTTCATTAGCGCTGCGGATTTTGTTCAACATGCCGGAGTCGAGGCTCTCACCCACTCTTCGGACGAGACTTCAAAAATGCGTGACATCTTCAATGAAAGACGAATAAGAATGCTCTCCAGATTACGGCAAATAGGTTTCGAAATCAGGAGCGACCCCGTAGGAGCTTTTTACATTCTGGCCGACGCAAAAAAATTTAGCTCTGATTCCTACCAATTTGCTTTTGAGATCCTGGAAGACGCCCGAGTCGGGGTTGCGCCTGGAATCGATTTTGGCTCAAACGCTGAAGGCTTCATAAGGTTTTCGTATACGAACTCCATGCGGAACATTGAGGAAGGCCTAAACAGGCTGGAGAGATACATCGGGCAGAGATTCGGGTGAGATAGAGCATTTTATCAGATGGCTGCTTACAAAAGAATAATAGTGGATGAGCGAGATATTCTCGGGAACAGAATAAAGCTGTCCACCAGGAATCGTGCTCACATCTGCGATGTTTTAAGAATGGGGCCTGGGGACAGACTGGTGGCATCCGACGGTTCCGGAAGCTTTCTGATTCGTCTGGATTCAGTCCGGGAATCTGATGGCTGGGCCATAATTGAGGAGCAGATTGCGCTTCCCACAGAATGTTTCCAGGACATCACTCTTGCGTTTGGGTGTGTTCGACCCGATCCCATGGAACAAATTTTTCGTCACTGCACTGAACTGGGGGTGAAATCATTTATTCCGGTGTTATTCGAGAGATGTAATCGTCGTCCGACGGAGAAAAAACGGAGATGGGAAAATGTTATCGACTCAGCGTGTTCTCAGTCTGGCCGTACGATATTACCTGGTGTTACGGATCCGGTCACACTGAATCAATTTCTCCAATCTCTCGACGGGATGGACAGCCGAATCTTCCTGTCGGCTACTGCAGGGTCACAATCCATGTATGCCATGATGCAGCGCCTGGAATCGAGAGAATTGACAATCCTGGTGGGGCCGGAAGGAGGATTGACAGCGAATGAACTTTTTCAGGTTCGAGCCCAATCCTTCGTGGAGGCCAGCCTGAGTCCGTTGACACTCAGAACCGAAACAGCCGCCATAGTGGGAACGGGCATTGCCGTATCCAAGGCCATGACTGAGAGTCCAGAAATTGATACCAAGGAAGATGTGTAGAAGGAGCCAGAACAATCTCACTTGAGGACAACATTCAGACCAAGCAATTTCTTTCAGAGTGAAGGTCTTTTGGTTCGAATTTGGTGAATCGATTGACCTGTAAGGGTCTTCATGTTATTTTCCATGATATGTATTCAATGATCGAGGTCGCTAACCGTGGTCCAATGCTTTGCTTTGTCCAGCGCTGTGACCTTAGAGAATCAGATTCAGCTATTGAGGATTAGGGATGGCATTTAAGGTTGAGGATATGTCGTTTGATAAACAGTCATCCGATCGTAACAAACAAGAACACCGGTTGCCCGAATTTCCGAAACCGACTGATATCATAAGCTCTTTTCCAGAATTGTTCGGAGCGTCCAGCTTTCTCGGAAAAACCTATTTTGGTCCCTGGGTCGAATTCACTCTGGAATATCCGGATGAAATCTGGGAAAAAGAAGAAGTTGTCGAGGACGTAACCACATATTATTACATTTCGTTTTTTGGCGCCCACTTTGAAGCCCCTGTCTTTGTAGTCGAAGTTTCAATGATTGACGAATATCTCGAGCTTGCCGATTATTCTTTGCTATTGGACAAATTCGAAATCGCTTCGATCAGAAGCGGGAACCTGGTTTATTCCGATATAAAGGAACACGAACGAGACAAGCAGATCCGTCTGCTTAATGACAAAGCTCTGCAAAAGTATGAGGAAAACAGGCTCGAAGATGCCCGTGATTTTATCGACTCTGCAATTCGTTTAAGTGGCCCTGGTTCGGCCTATTTGTTCAACAATCGCGGGTTGATCAGTTGGAAGATGGGGAAAATCGAGCAGGCAAAACAGGATTTTCTGGCTTCCATAGGCCTTGATCGTGAAAACGCAGACCCTTATTTCAACATCGGACTGATATACCTTGATGAAGCAGAGTATCGCAAGGCGCTAGTGTATTTGAAAAACGCCGTGGATCTGAACCCGGAAGATAGCCAGTTCTTGACTGAACTGGGGCACCTGTATCTTGAAATGGATAGGGAGCAGGATGCCATGCGTCTGTTCAGGAAGGCTCATGAAACCGATCCGGATGACGCTCAGGTCGATTTTCATCTCGGATATTACTTTCTTTATAAGAAACGAGAGCCCACTGAAGCAGTCAAGCATTACATCTGTGGTTTGAAAAAAGAACCGAACGATCAGTTTGCGCTGGCTGACCTTGCTGTCGCCTACTGGCATAACGGATCAAGAAAAAAGACTGAAGAAATTCAGACAAAACTGAAATCCATCTCCGGACTCGCCCCATACACGGTTAGCAGGCTGGTTTTTCTCAACATGGAAATGGGCGCTTACGAGCAGGCCCTTGATTATTATCGTCAGGCCATGGATGAAAATGATCCGTTTGAACCGGAATGGCTCCACTACAATGCAGCACTGGTTTATGCCAGGACTGGTCGGGACAAGTTGGCTCTGGATGTTCTTGGTCTGGCTGTAGGAGCAGGCGGTCCAGCTGTCATTGAGAAAGCACTCTCCGAGAGGTCTTTAAGCAGGTTCAGACAATCCCCTGACTTCAAGAAGCTGGTCAGAGTCGCCAAAAGACGTCATCAGATTTAGCGATTTCATGGAGCGACACGAGCGTATCCCGACTGGAAACCTTTGGGATGGGTTCAGGATAAATTCAGCGACTCTTTTTCCATCTCCTCCAGTTGATGCTGCAATTCTTCCCATCGTTCTTCCAGCATTTTTAAGCTCTTACTGACTGATGGCTCCTCTTCCAGAATTGATCTCATCTGATCCTTCTTCTCATAGTTCACGGGGTTGGCAAGAAAAGCGTGAATTTCTCTCGATCTCTGTTCACGGAGTGCGATTTGTTTCTCAACTTCTGCTAATTCCTTCCGAATTGGCTCCTGTTTCTTGAAAAGAGCAATACGATTCTGGGCCTCACGCCGCTTCCTGTCTTTCCTGGATTCTTTATCGTCATTCTTGACCACTTCCTTTTCAATATTGACCCGAATGGAGACCAAAGGGCCTGATTCTTCGAATGTCTGGTCTTCTTCCATCAGTTTCTTTTTATAAACATAGTCCTCATAATTTCCGATAAAATACTCCTGATGGCCCTTTTCGACTTCAAGGATACCGGTGCAGATGGCGTTCATGAGCCGTCTGTCATGGGTAATAAGAATGAGTGTTCCATCGTATTTTTTCAGCCCTTCTTCTAGTATCTCGCATGACGGTATGTCCAGATGGTTGGTGGGTTCGTCCATGAGCAGAAGATTCGGAGGGGAAAGCAATATCTTGGTAAGCGCCAGTCTGCTCTTTTCACCGCCGGACAGCACTCTTACCTTTTTAAAAACATCGTCTCCCGAAAACAGGAACGCCCCAAGAAGGTTCCTGACCTCCTGTTCAGTTACTGATGAAGATGTGGAATAAGCCTCTTCGAGAACAGTCAATTCCGAATTGAGCATTTCGGACTGATGCTGGGCGAAATATCCCGGCTTGACATTGTGGCCGTATTTAAGTGATCCGGAGTCGTAAGGGGTCATTCCGGCTATTATTTTCATCAGCGTGGACTTACCAGCGCCGTTGGGGCCGATCAGTCCCACCCGTTCGCCTCTGTCCACAGCGAAGTCAAAACCATCGTAGACTACGTTTGAATCATAACTTTTTACCAGATCGCTAATCTGTAATGTTCTTTTTCCCGACGCAGGCGAGGCAGGAAATGTAAACTTCAGTTTCCTTTGTCGCGTGGGTAATTCAACCTTCTCCATTTTGTCCAACATCTTTAATCGACTCTGAACCCTGCTCGCCGTACGGGCCTTCACGCGATTCTGATTTACGAACTTCTCTATCCTTTTGATTTTCTCCTGCTGATTTTTGTACGCCGAGACTAATATTTCTTCCTGGGTTTGCTTGTTTTGCTCAAAATCATCATAATTACCAGTATAGGTGGTAACTTTACCATTGGCCACTTCAAATATTCTTGTAACAAGTTTGTTCAGGAATGCCCGGTCATGACTTACAAGGACCAACGCGCCTTTGAATCCTGACAAGTATTCCTCAACCCAGATCAGACTTTCCAGGTCCAGGTGGTTGGTGGGTTCATCCAGCAACAGCGCGTCCGGTTCGGACAAAAGTATTTTTGCCAAGGCCACTCTCATCCGCCAACCGCCCGAAAACTCGCTCCAACGTTTTCTGGCGTCCTCCTGCTTGAATCCGAGTCCCTGAAGTGTTTTCAGCGCTCTGGCTTCAAGTGTGTACCCGTTGTATCGTTCAAATTCATGCAGCAATGCGCCGTGCTCTTCCAGGAGTCTGTCTCCTTCGGAGTCAGTTTCCGACAGCATCGACATTTCTGATTCAAGCTGTTTGAGTCTCTTTCGTATTTGACGCAGTTCATCGGACACGTTCATGATTTCATCGATGATCGGACCGTCATTACCCTGGATCAGTTCCTGGTGTAGAACCCCTGCGCGTATCCTTTTTTCAATTGATATTTCACCGGCATCCGAGGAAATGACACCTTCCATCATTCCCAGCAGAGTTGACTTTCCAGCGCCGTTGGGTCCGACTATCCCAACACGGTCTCCTCTGTGAATGCTCAGGCTTACCTGCTCAAACAGTGGTTTCCCATTGAAGTACTTGGCAACGTTACTAAAAAAAAACAATTTTAGACTCCGGACTCATTTTACTGATTTTGCTGTATGTTCAGTCCCAGCACTCTTATCTTGGATAACTTTCCAGCTCAGTCATTGGACAAAACAGGAGTAATCCAACATTATAACGCAAGTTGTGTTTTATGACTACCGTGACCAAAATGAGTCTGTGGAGTGACACGTGCGGCAGAAATTGACAAGACGGGTCGGTAAGGCCATCGGTGATTTCAATCTCATAGCAGATGGTGACAGGATTCTGGTAGCATTATCGGGGGGAAAAGATTCCTGGTCGCTGTTGCTTGCTCTCAGGGAGTTACAGCGCAAGGCCCCGGTGCATTACGAAGTAGGCGCTGTAACTATTCACCCCGGACCCGATGTCTTTTCATGTGAGCTTCTCTCAGAAAGACTCTCCTCAGAGAAAATTCCATTCAATATTGTTTACGGCAATCTGACTGAAATCATTAATGACAACCTCACACATGGCACCAACCCCTGTTCGTTCTGTTCGCGCTTGCGAAGGGGGGTGCTATATACATTCGCTGCGGAAAACAACTGGAACAAAATAGCCCTCGGACACCATGCCGATGATTTCATTGAGACCCTGTTGATGAACCTATTTTTCAACGGCTCAATAAAGGGTATGTCTCCCATGCTCCGCTCCGATGATGGAAGAAACATTGTCATACGGCCACTGGTTTATGTTAGTGAAGAACTTACGGCAAAATTTGCTGGAGACCATGACGTTCCAATCATAGGATGTTCGTGTCCCTACCAGGGAATGACGAACCATAGACGAAAGTACGTAAAAGAATTAATTTCAAAAATTGAGGCAGATACGCCGAACGTAAAGTCAAGTATGTTGTCCGCAATGGGAAGGATACATACGAGGCATTTATGGCAAACACGAAACAATAACAGTCCAGAAAATCAGGGCTGACCACAACGGGAAATCTAATGTTTACAGGAATCATAGAAGCTCGTGGCTCCATATCATCAATAGAGCCCGCCAACAGGTTTTTCAGAATAACGATAAAGTCCGGACTGAATTTGACTGATGTCAAACTGGGAGATTCAATAGCGGTTGATGGGGTATGCCTTACGGTAACGGGTCTGAAGACCTCTGCGCAATCTTTCACCGCCGATATCTCTCCTGAATCGATGCGAGTAACTACATTGGAAAGCCTGAGGTCTGGCTCAGAAGTAAACCTTGAGAAGGCCCTGACGCTCGGGTCGAGATTGGGAGGCCATCTGGTATCCGGGCATGTGGACTGTGTCGGCAGCATGATTGAGAACAGGTCAGTTGGGCAAGGCTTTCTACTGGGTTTTCAGGTCGATTCAGGCCGTTATGTTGTCGAGAAGGGAAGTGTCGCCATCAATGGTGTGAGTCTGACTGTCAACAAAGTCGATGGGAACCGTTTTTGGGTAATGATCATCCCGCATACTGCGAATCTCACGGGATTGACGATAAAAAACATCAATGATAAAGTAAATGTTGAATATGATATCATAGGGAAGTATATTGAAAAATTCGTGTCCCCCGGATCAGCCAAGGGCGGGGTGACGGAAAAGACGCTAAGAGATTACGGATTTATGTAAGGAGGATGCCTGAAATGGGCGTGCTTGTAGGTGTTGAAGAAGCCATCGAAGAGATAAAACAGGGCCGTATGGTGATTCTCGTTGATGACGAAGACAGAGAAAATGAAGGCGATCTGACCATGGCTGCGGAGAAAGTAACTCCAGAGGCCATTAATTTTATGACCAAATACGGCCGGGGGTTATTGTGCCTGTCCATGACCAGGGACAAAATTGAATCACTTGACTTGCCAATGATGGTTGCTGACAACAAGTCTCCTTATGGCACTGCATTCACAGTTTCTATTGAAGCTGCGCGTGGAGTGACCACCGGCATTTCCGCCTACGATCGCGCCGTGACGATCCTGACCGCAATCGATGATCATGCAGGACCACATGACATAATATCACCGGGACATGTTTTTCCATTAAGGGCTAAAAAAGGTGGAGTGCTTGTGAGAGCAGGCCAAACAGAGGGCAGCATGGATCTGGCCAGGCTCGCCGGACTCAAGCCGGCTGGTGTAATATGTGAAGTTCTGAATGATGACGGAACAATGGCCAGACTTCCCGATCTGATGACCATGGCCGAAAAGCATGACCTGAAAATATGCACTGTAAAAGATATTATCGAATACCGCATGCATCATGAGAAACTCGTAAGAAGAGGCGCAGAGACCGTGTTGCCCACGGATTTTGGCGGCGATTTCCGCCTTATCGTGTATGAGAACGACGTTGACCAGCACAACCATGTAGCTTTGGTTAAAGGCGAAGTGCACCCGGATGAACCCATTCTTGTAAGGGTCCATTCTGAATGCCTGACAGGCGATGTGTTTGGATCCCGAAGATGTGACTGCGGAAATCAGTTGGAAAAAGCCATGGAAATGGTTGAAGAGGCAGGCAAGGGTGTCATTCTTTACATGCAGCAGGAGGGTCGGGGAATAGGTCTTTTGAACAAGATAAAGGCCTACGCGCTTCAGGACCAGGGATGTGACACAGTAGAGGCCAACATCAGGTTAGGATTCAAACCGGACCTGCGAGATTACGGTCTGGGCGCGCAAATGCTTCATGATCTTGGTGTTCGTAAAATGCGTTTGATGACGAATAACCCTACCAAGATCGTAGGGTTGCAGGGATACGGGCTCGAAGTGGTCGAACAGGTGCCAATTGTGATTGAGCCCTGTGAGACCAACATGAAGTACATGCAGACAAAGAAAGAAAAAATGGGCCATACCTACGAATTGAACTGCAGAATGTAGTAATTGCGGGCGTCGCTTCATACGGCGCCCGCCACCCTGACAATTCTAAATATCCCATATTTAGGAGCTACCATGATCAGAAGGATAGAAGGGTCTTTTGACGCCTCCGGCGCCAAGACTGCCATAGTTGCAAGCCGATATAACGAATTTGTGGTAGGGCGGTTGATAGAAGGCGCCATTGACACTTTAGTCAGGCATGGCGCGAACGAGGATGAAATTACAGTAATAAGGGTTCCCGGCGCTTTTGAAATTCCACAGGCAGTGGCAGCGACGGTTAAATCCAACAAGTATAATATGGTCATCGCCTTGGGAGCGGTTATCAGGGGGGCAACTCCACATTTTGACTTCATAGCCTCCGAAGTCGCCAAAGGGGTGGCTCAGACCGCAATAACAACCTCGATTCCTGTCAGCTTCGGAGTTCTCACCACTGACACCATTGAGCAGGCAATTGAACGTGCCGGTTCCAAAGCCGGAAACAAGGGCGCTGAGGCTGCTATCTCGGCCATTGAAATGGCCAATGTTCTCAGGCTTATATGATTGAGTTTCCATGAAGGTCTCTCTAGCAAGGTAGAGTAATAGAAAAGTGCCATCAAGACGTAAAACTCGTGAGTTTGTGCTGCAGGTTCTGTTCGCTGCGGACGCCAGGAATCAGGATCCTATTGATGTTCTTAATTTTCTGGAGAGACATTTTGAGACTGAACCGGAAGAATCGCTAAAAATGGACCGTATTCTAAGGGATTTTGCCCGTCAACTTGTAGAAGCTGTAGCTAATGATAGGGATGTTATAGACTCCATCATCACAAAATTTTCTACAAACTGGAAACTTCACAGAATAAGCCGGGTCGATAGAAACATCCTGAGAATGGCTATTGCAGAAATGACTTCTTTGCCAGATTCCCCAGGTCCGGTAGTGCTGAATGAAGCCATTGAAATAGGCAAGAAATATGGGGCGGAAAACTCCGGGGCTTTCATTAACGGGGTGCTGGACAAGGTTCAGTCTCTCGCATTACGTCCATTATCATCGGTAGAACTAGACAATATTCTACATAAACTTGACGAAACTGTAACAAAGGTTTAAAATTATGGTATAAAAAATGACTACTCTTGAGTTGAGCCGTCATGAAAGCCATAACCACCCAGCCAGATTTTATGGTTGCTGAACCAAAATCCAACTTGCCGTT
>CAYNZA010000038.1:0-24066 GCA_964401595.1 uncultured Desulfomonile sp. | reverse complement strand
TTAACCCCCCTAATAAATAAAGAATTGAAAGGAGACTAAAATGAGTCACTACATACATAACACGCCAGGCAGGCTCAGACTCAAGCGTCCATCGTTGAAACGAAATATACATGAAATCAACGAATTGACTCTTTTGTTGAAGCAAAGGCCAGGAATACAGTTTTTTGATGTCAACTCCATAACGGGAAGCGTGACGATAAATTATGACCAACATTGCACGAGCGTTTCAAAATTGCTGGAGTTGTTGTCGCAAGAGGGCTACGTTGATCTTGCCAAACTGGTTCCCAGCCATCAACACATGGACAGAATCTTTTCCAGAGTCGGTGAGACTGCGTCAAAAGCGTTATTGAACATTGCTGTTGATAGAGTCCTTCAAGGTTCACCCCTGTCCATGATCGCAGCCTTCATTTAAACTGGATTCGTAGAACGGGCACAAGCTTTACGATTACAGGAGAATTGCAAATTGCAAATTGAAAACTAGAAACCTTCCATCAATTCCCTCTTTTTCGATTCAAACTCTTCTTCATTGATTAAATTCTTATCTCGAAACCTTCTCAGACGAGAGAGTTTTTTTTCCATAGCGTCGTCTCTGTCATCGTCAGATGATTGGAACGGCAAGGCTCTAATCACAGACTGCTTCAGCCTGTAGTTCTGGTGACCAGCTTTTCTCTGTTCAGAAAGAAGATTGTTTCTTTTGGCCGATATGTAGGCAATTCTGGCTCCCAAAGGCCAGAGGACAATCACCGCCAATCCATACGTTAAAATGCCCAGCGCAACGTTGATTACGAGCATGATTACTGCTCCTGTTACCGTGACATAAAACATTCCAAAAGGCCCAAGCATGAGAGCAAGAAACAGGGCGAACGGAGCGTTTTTTTTTTGCATCGAAACGTGTGGGTCATTTTCAAACATTTGGTGTTCTCCTCGTGAAAATGGATTCAGGAGCCTCGAAGTTCCCCTTTATCGATCAGGCCATTTTGAAAAACAACAATCAAAGTGGATTTGATTAAGGCTTTAAAATTTATACATGAGATTGATTTGTGGGTATAGAAATCTTCTCGAAAATTCAGTGTGATTTCATGAACCACATGTCATTCAGTGGTAGAACACGGAATTAGTCCTCAGTGTCTCAAAACAGGTAATTTACGATAATGAATCAGGCTGATTTGAGAATTTCCACCGCCAGCTAGAAATTGGCGGCGTTTTTGTTTTCAAATGATTCGTCCGAACGTCTGACTTTTTTAAATTTCTTGTGTTCATTAATTTCTTCGTACATTTTCCATATTTTGTGAAAAGCTTCATTGATTGACCTGGTTTCGGCATACCGCCGGGCCGTGGCCCCCATTTTCGCCAACATCTCCGGTCTGGCTAGAAGTTGCTCAATTGATTTTACCAGCTCATTAACGCTACGGCCTTTTACGACCAGACCTGTTTTGCCTTCCAGCATGTTTTCCGAAGGTCCACCCTGGTCTGAAACGATGACCGGCAAACCCGAAGCCTGAGCTTCCAGGACCACATTCCCAAAAGTGTCGGTGAGACTGGGAAATACGAAAAGATCGCAGGATGCGAACGTCCTCTGCAATTTTTCTCCCCCAAGATATCCGGTAAAATATGCCGGAAATCCTGCCAAATTGTGACGCATCTCATCCCAATACGGGCCTTCTCCTACAACAATTAACTGAACATCATTTCTTGAGGCGCATAATTTCTTGAATGCATTTTCCAGAAGTGCAAGGTTTTTCTCTTTCGAGACCCTTCCAGTGTAGAGCATCCTTAAACCGGCAGGAACTCCAAACTCCCTCTCCAGAAAGCCTTGGGTCCGATTTCTCGGATGAAATTCGTCACCATCCACACCTCTAGGCATCTGCCTGATTTTTGAAGCAGAGATTCCGTGATCGGTTAATTCTCTTGCAGTAGCCTTCGAAGGGACGAAGATGGCGTCCATTTGATCGTAGAACCAGACCAGGTAACTCCACATGATGTCTGAAACCGAGGGGTCTTCGGTTAGGTGCTGGGCGTATTGAGGCAGCGCCGTGTGATAGGTTCCAACAAATGGGATTTTCAGTATTCTGGATATGGCCAAAGCCGACAGTCCCAAAGGACCAGGGGTGGCCGCGTGTATTTGATTAAACTCGCGTTGGTAACAATAGGACACCATTTCCAGAAACGGCGGAAAGAATAATTTCTGCTCAGGATATACTGAAAGTTCGTAAACCCCTATCGGAAAAAAATTCTTTACCCGGTCCGATGATTTATGGCCATTTTCGTCACACGTGAGCACTGAATGATTGCGATTTTTCAATCGTGCTTCCGCTAGCTGTTTCCTCAATGTGCCGGCGACTCCATTCACCTCGTAAAAAGTATCGGTAAAATGCGCAACATTAAGACTCTTAGTGGAATGCGTAGCCCGTCGATGACCAAAATTAAAATGATTCAGAGTTTCTGAACTAAAATGCCTGTCTTCGGAAAAGATCGAATAGGACACGAAATATGGCGCCATTACAGAGTAAAGCGCTCCTGCAGACCCGAGCGATTGAAAAATGTTTATAACATCGGCAGCCGCCAAACTGTCCATGATCTGGTTGGCAAAATGTTTCAGCAGGTTGTTGGATATCCTGTTTACAAAATCAAACCATTTCATGTCCAAATTTGTTGAGGACACCTGCGCATTCTGAAGATCCGGGAACAGACCCGGATCATCCCGGATGATATTTTGCGCCTCCTTTTTAAGAAGATAGAATACTTTTTGATCGTCCTGGACTTCAGAGTATTTGGTTTTTCTGTTATTCCAGTAGAAGTTTAGGCGTTCCATCAGCCTGGGTTCGCGATCCACATCAGGGAGCAAGAATTTGTCCAGGAATCTGAACACGACATCATGGTTGACGTACCTGGAAAGCCCCAATTTGTTTTCATAGAATTGATAACCTATGCTGTAAATGTTGTGGGCGAGAGTTTCGGGTTGTGACCCTAACCCGACCACTTTTGCATTTCCTGTTTCCAGGCCATAAAAAAAGTCCCTCTGGATAACGGCCTGCTCGACCTGGGTATAACAGCGGGCTATTGTTACCGAACTGTGATCATCCGACCCGCCTGTAAGGGTTTTTGGCAATCCCCCCTGAAGGAAACGTTCTAAACCGTGTCGAGCGGCCATTGCTTCCAGTTTTGCCGGGTCCAGGGAACCAATTATGTCTCTGATCCGCCTGTTTTGAGCCTCACCTCGAGCCCCATTCAGCTCGAAATTTTTGAACAGCACTAATGATCGTTCAAAATGATCGATGTCCAGCTTCCCATTCACAGAGTACAAGGGATGCGCCAGGGAGTGAATTATTCCGTTCTCCCGTAAATATGGAATCAGTTCAAAGAGGTTTTTTCTGGCGTCCTGCAAATCTCTGTGAATGGCTTCATTGATGTCATATACGAGCACGTGAAATTTGCATCCATCCTCAGTGCTGTATGTGGTTACTTCTTCGCTTATAAAAACATCAGGCTTGTGCGCAATTTCAAGGCATCCCTCAATGGTGTTGTGATCAGTGATTGTGACCAGTGACATGCCTCTGTTCTTTGCTATTTCATACAATTTCTTCGGGGCGGTGAAGCTTTCAGGACAGCCTATCTTTTTGAGTATCCATTCAGAGGGCCTCTTGGAGTGTCTGGAATGAACATGCATATCCACTTTCATGTTACGATACCTTTATTTCATGGGATGTAAGCGAAAATTCACTCAATCAACAAGAATTGTTTCACCCGCTTTGACAGAATCCCCGGCTCTGACCAGGACGTTCATGCCCATGCGTGAAGGAATGATCAGGTCAACCTGGGAACCAATCCTGATCATTCCGAAGATTTCCCCTTTGTCTACAGTTTGACCCACAGGTTTGTAGGAATCTATCCCGTTCACATTCTTTGCAGCGATCTGAACTACATAAACTGGAAGACTGTGGCCCTTGAATTCACCGGAAATCCGGGTGACAGTTCTCTCATTTTCTATAATATGGAGACTATCTTTATAAAGAGGGTTCCAACCCATCAGTGTCCTGAAATGCATGGAGCCCATATGCAGGTTCTTGCTTTTAGGAGGATGATGACGGATGAAGTCAATCTTGCCGCTTATTGGAGATCGATTGTAATGAACATTAAAGGGGCTCATAAATATTCCTATCAAGATTTTAGTATCTTTTACGTCTTCTCTGACAAGGTCGTTTATGCTTGCGCTGACGCCTTTTTTGATAACAATGACTTCCTGCGCAGGCTCAAGCTCCTTCACGTAAACCACTGTCCCATCGGCAGGGCTCACAATGTTCTGTCCAGTTGGGATTTTTCTGGCGGGATTCCTGAAAAACCAAACGTACCGCCAGAACAGGAAACCCAGTGCGAGAATCAGTAAAACGCAGAGGAGTGTAGCGATCAATTTGCTTGCCGCCATGCTTGTGGATGCAGGACTCGAACCAGAGCAACACCCGATGAGAAAGGGAAATCTATTATTTCAAAGGCATGTTCTTCTCTCCTCAGAATGTTCAGCCATCGTCTGACCCCTGAATGTCTCAACATTTCCCGAATGTAGATGTTTGTGTCATGCAGGAAAATGTATGTGTTTTTTCTGGAATGAACCATGACCTGCATGAAATCGTGCTGCACATCTTTGAAGGCGTGACTGCCATCAATAAAAGCCAGGTCAATATCCGGAAGTTTCAGGGAATCGAATTGTGAAAAAAATTCGTCACTCCTCATTTTGTAATGATTAACGATCTGGTCCACTCCGAATCGTTGGAAATGGTCCCTCACTCTGGTTGAATCACTCCATGTTCCTCTACCTCCGATGGTCTTCATAGGCCCATCTTTAAGCAAAGAGTAGGAGGGGTCCACAAACGACAGTCGCCCTTCAGCATTGTCCTTTAAGCCAAGGGCAAGACATACTACGCTAAAACCATATCCTGAACCGATTACGATAGCATGTTTAGGCCTCAATGCCCTGACAACACCATAGTATATGAAGCCAAACCCCAGATTAAGTTTTTCGGCTTCCTCATTGTGGCCGAAGGGTTTTGCATGTGTGAGAATATCCTGAAGCATGCAAGAGCTAAGACTGAATCCTGTCATTTGGTCGTTTCTCCTTGACAATCTTGATTCAACTCGTTCACCTCATGAAATTTTTCCGTTTTGTCAGAAAGCGCCTGCAGATTTTGCATCACAAGTGTCGTCTCCGGATGATGCCTCCCGTAACAGTTTTCCAGGATTGTCAAACCTTTTTGAAACAGATTCTGGGCGTTGGCCAGATCTCCTTCAGTCCGATGCAGTTCTGCCAGATTGTTGTAATAGATTCCAAGCTGCGGCTCTGTTCTGCCAGATGTTCTTTGACCGATAGCGATGGCTCTGGTGTAATGTCTCTTGGCCTCTGCATAAAATCCCGTATTAAAATAAAGAGTTGCAAGGTTGTTGAGGCAGATGGCCATGTCTGATCCGCAGGAGCTTCGGCTTTGGTTGAATATCGACAAGGCTCTTTCATAAAGAGATTTGGCTTCCAGATATTTCTCCTGCTGGGCGCATATCAGTCCCAGATTGTCTAGAGTCACTGCAACTTCATGACTGTTCGCCCCAGTTTCATATTCTCTTATCGAAAGAGCCCTTCTACCGATTTTTTCAGCATGCTCGAACAGCTCCAGATCAGAATAAACGGCGGACAGATTGTCCATCATGGTTGCCAGCTCCAATCTGCTGGACAGATTGTATCTGTGAAAAGACTGAACTCCGAATTCGAGAAGTGATCTGGATTCCTCATACAACCCCATGTTTCTGTACGCCACTGCAACTTTATTTATTGTCTTGGCTATAAGAGAGGAATCAGTCGAACGATTCAACGGTCTCGATTCCTGGCGCGGCAAACTGAACATGTTGGTTGTCTGAGGGCTTTTACACTCAAGACTCGGAGCCTTGTCCAACGGAAGGTGAATTCTGCAGGGAAACGGTTGGTCGGCGCATGACTTGATTTTCGTGACGGATTTCACTTTTAGCTTGCCATTCTGTTTCCGACATTTGGATCGTATAGAATGAAAATCCAGGACATGGGTCTCATTAGTCATTTCAACTGCCCCTTTAACTGTTTGAGTCATTTGATTTACCGATCTAGCGCTCGACAACCTGACTATCGAGCGCCTTCCTCGACTCGTTTCTTCCGGATGTCTGCAATCGTCTAACAAAAAAATGAGAAACAGATGAGGAAAAACCTAAAAGTTGGTTAATTCGAATTTTTTCCAGGAGGAATGGCAGAAGTGAAAATTATTCGGCATTTGAATGGAATTTCAAAGGTCTGGAACAAATAACCCATTCCTAACAATGTGCTGCTACAAAACTAACAATTTGACTCTAGGAATTAAGATCAAAGTGGCCGAGAAACGCCGCCCCCAATTTCTCGGATGGCCAACAATTTTGAAAATAAGGAGTGACCTAATTTTGTTCCATTCGCTTACAGAATCACGGCAGGAAGCAATTCGTGATGCCAAGAGTCTATTGGACCACGAAATCTGCCAAGCCAAAAGCAAATCTGAACTGGTCAACAATTTAAACAAGATTTTCAGAAATGCGCTCAGTTGTCAGGATTTCGGGAGAAATGACTACGAAAGAAGCTATTATTTAGTACTGTGCGAGCAGATTGAGCATCATGTCACGATGATATCCGAGGGTCGGTTAGATTTGGCGCCCAATCACGAGCATTTACAACAGGAGTTCCATATCAGTCAATGAGCGCTTGAAGCATCCCGACAATTTCTTTTTTCAAGACCAGCCGGCCAGAATAAACAAATAAACGCCAGCATCGACATTAAACAAAAAAGGCTACGGACATTGTCCGTAACCTTTGGATTGCTACTGGTAGCGGGGAGAGGATTTGAACCTCTGACCTTTGGGTTATGAGCCCAACGAGCTACCTGGCTGCTCCACCCCGCGGCATCCTTATAAAGTAACATGGGTGATTTGCCAAGTCAAGGCTTACACGAATTTTTGTTGAAGTTTTATTTCGACTAATACCTGAAAAGACCTTTTCAAGTAATTTCCCGGCTACGAGGACCTACAGAACAACCAGGTTATCGGCGTGTATGGCTTCGTCATAACGACGGTACCCGAGTATCCAGTCTATTTCCGCAGTCTGATGCCCCGCTATTTTTTTTATTTCATCTGAAGGGTAGTTTACCAAACCCACTGCTATCTTGTTGCCACCGGGATCAATCACGTCAACGGCAGCCCCGTCGTCAAAACTGCCTTCAACCTCCAGCACACCAATGGGCAGCAAGCTCTTCCCAGCGTGTGTGATGGCGTGAGCGGCGCCTTTATCGATACGAAGGGCGCCTTCGGGCCTCAAATTGTATCGAATCCAGCTTTTTCGGGCGGACATTTTCTCTTTTGCCGGCAATATGAGAGTGCCGCATAATTCGCCGGAGAGGGCCCGGGCGATGACATTTTCGACTTTCCCCCTGGTGATGATCATGGGCACACCTGAAACCTGGGCCTTGGATGCCGCCTCGAGCTTCGAAGCCATACCTCCACGGCCGACCCCGGATGAAGTCCCGCCCGCCAGTTCTTTGAGTTCCGGGGTTATGCTTTCCACCACCGGTATGAGGCAGGCGTCACAGTTGACTCGAGGATCACAGTCCATCAGGCCATCTATGTCCGTAAGTGTGATCAGCAGGTCTGCGCTTGCCAGCACTGCGACCAGGGCTGAAAGGTTGTCATTGTCACCCAGCTTGATTTCATCAACCACTACAGTGTCATTCTCATTGATTATGGGCACCACTCCCCACGCCAGAAGTGTCGTCAGGGTGTTACGTGCGTTGAGATACCTTTGTCGGTGAGTGAGATCATCACGAGTGAGCAGCATCTGTCCGACGCGAATGCCGTAGCGACCGAACGCTTCGTCATAGGCTGTCATGAGCCTGCTCTGTCCTACCGATGCTGCAGCCTGTTTTTGAGGTATGGTTCTTGCGCCTTCCCTGAGTCCGAGTCTCCTGACACCTGCGGCTATTGCCCCGGAAGACACAATAATAAATTCCTTGCCACTTCTGCGCATTGCATTGATGTCATCGGCCAGGTTCCGTATCATCTTGCGGTCCAGGCCATTGTCGGTGGTTACCACGCTCGAGCCGAGCTTGACCACGACCCGTCTTACATGACCCAAAATGTTTTGACGAACGGTTAAATGGTCCATTAGAACCCTCTAATGATCCGGCAGGATTATTTCATTTTTCTTAATTTTTCCGAGACGGCCAGAATGAGGTCACGAACTCCGAAACCGGTTACGGCGGATATGCAACATACCGTCATGCCCAAAGCCTCCAAAGCTTTCTGGAGATCTTCAGCAGCGCCGGCGTTTTCTGTAATGTCCATTTTTGTTATCACTACGAACATTTCCCGATGGAGCAGATCAGTCCCATAAGATTCCAGTTCAGTCATGATTATCCTGAAACGCTCAATGGCCGAAGGTTCTATGGATGGGTTCGGGTCCACAAGGTGCAGCAGTAGTCTGGTTCTCTCTATATGTCGCAAAAACCGGTCGCCCATTCCCGCCCCTTGGGATGCTCCCTCAATGAGGCCGGGGATGTCCGCCATGACGAAATCTCTTCCGTTTGGCGCCCTTACCACTCCTAATCCCGGAACCTTGGTAGTGAAGGGGTAATCGGCAATTTCCGGACGCGCATTGCTCACCCTTGATATCAGCGTGGATTTCCCGCTGTTCGGCAGTCCGACAAGCCCTACATCCGCAATCAGCTTCAGTTCAAGACGAACGAGCTTTTCCTCGCCAGGATATCCCTCATCGGCACGACGCGGAGTCCTGTTTCTGGAAGATGCGAACCTGGCGTTGCCTCTACCGCCATCGCCGCCCTTTGCCACGATGAATGTCATTTCAGGCTCATCCAGATCACAAAGCAGTTCATCGGTTTGAGCGTCGTAAACCAGAGTTCCGACCGGAAGTTTGATAATGAGGTTTTGGGCGCTCTTCCCGGTCTTGTTTGATCCGGACCCGGGCGACCCATTCTTGGCGCGGTAAAGCTGCTGGTACTGGCAGTCTAGAAGAGTGTTCATCATGGGGTCGGCGTACAGGATTACATCCCCGCCTTTCCCGCCATCCCCGCCGTCCGGACCACCTTTGGGGACGAAAGCCTCACGCCTGAAACTCAGACAACCGTTCCCACCTTTGCCGGATATGACGTTTATGCGCGCTTGATCTACGAATTTCAATTGAATGCTTTTTAGGCCGGCCGGGTAGAGGAGGCGATGATGCCTACCCCTAGTCCGACGGTTATGGAAAGACCCTCCGCAAGGAGGGCCGGTTGGGGCTTATTCAGCTACCGGAAGTACTGCGACCTGTTTGCGGCCACGATCCTTGACCTGATACTGGACTACGCCATCAATCAGGGCAAAAAGAGTGTAATCCTTACCGAGGCCAACGTTATCGCCTGGATGTATCTTGGTGCCTTTTTGACGAACGAGTATGTTACCCGCTCTGACAACCTGACCGCCGAAGCGTTTAACGCCTAACCTCTGGCCTGGGCTGTCCCTGCCATTCCTGGAACTTCCACCCGCTTTTTTGTGAGCCATGGTTATACCTCCTTGATTACGCTTCGGTTGCGACGGCCACTTCAGGCGCGCCACTAACGGATATATTGTCTATTTTCAGAAGAGAATACCATTGTCTATGGCCCTGTTTCTTGTGGTAACCATGACGGCGTTTCTTCTTGTAAACTATAATTTTTCGGTCACGAGCCGTTTTCACGAGGGTAGCGCTGACGGCCACATCCTCGAGGACAGGAGAGCCGAGCCTGACATTATCAGGTTCGATAAGCGCCAGGATTTGACCGAGTTCAACCTTGTCACCCGGGTCGCCTTTAATCTTTTCGACCTTCAACTGATCTCCGGGACTAACCTTATATTGCTTCCCGCCGGTTTGGACTATGGCGTACATGTTCTAGCCTCCATTAAATGTAACAAACAATAAGACCACTTTAAAAAACCTGTGTCAAGTAAAAAGTTTTTTACCGTTTTTTGAAGCCTCCCGAACAGGGAGGCGTCAGCCGAGCCTTCATGTCCCTGGGGAGCCGAACGCCCATGGGAATATCCAGTTTGCAACATGCAGGAATAGGGCCGCGTAAAGGGATGAGATAAGGTCATCAAGCAGGATGCCCCATCCCTCGGGCGCGCTCTGAGCCTGAAATGCGGGAGGCGGCTTGATTATGTCGAAAAAACGCGTCGCGAGGAAAGCCCATATAACAGTAAGTAACAGGTCCGGCGTTCGGAAGAGCATGACTGTCAGTAAAAAACCGGCAACCTCATCCAGCACGAATTTGGACGGGTCCTTTTTTCCCCAGTAGGATTCTGCCCAAGGCCCAAGAACAACACAGGTCAGGGATGTGACAATAAGCGCGAGCATAATGACCATGGTCTGCCAGGCGCCGGAAAACAGCTTTTGAATCAATACGAAAAGCGCCACCGCCGGAATGGTCCCTACTGTTCCCGAAGCGAACGGCGAGTAGCCGAACCACAGCGCTGAACATAAGCCTGCTTTGACAAAGTTGGAAAAATTACTCATACTGTCAACACTATCACAAACTTGTGGTTGATGAACACTTTTTGAAAACAAACAATTGTATATGATCCAATTACCAAATATGGATTATTTGAGTTAGTCGATTATGGCGCCTTGTGACAAAAAAATCATTCTGGCGCGTCATGGCCAGACGGTGTTTAATCGTGACGGCTTCATTCAGGGACGCGCCGATTCTCTACTTACCTATTTCGGGGCCCCTGAAATAAAGCGCCTGCCCTCTCTGGCCGAGCCTGAGAACCCCACTGTTGTTTACGCAAGCACCCTGGGTCGCGCCGCGTTCACCGGATCGATTTATTCCCAACAATTGGGCGCTCCCATCCACTTCAGGGAATCCATCGTAGAGCTGTCCTGTGGAAAGTGGGAGGGAATGCGCCGCAGCGATGTGAAGGGATGGTCCAGTACCATTCGTGAATCCTGGGATGATCGGCCCCCAGAGGGTGAAAGCTATCTGGACGCAGAGAACAGGGTGAAATCTTTCATCGATGAGATAACTTTGCTGAAAGCGCACCAAACAATACTGGTAGTGGCTCATGCCGGACTCAACCGGGTTTTTCTGAAATTGTGGCTGGACATGGAGCCGGACGCCGCCAGAATGATCAGATGTCCTCATGACACTTTATATGTTATTGAAACTGGAAATAAAGTGAGGCGCATTCATCCGGACAGGGGACATGAAGAAGGGTTTTTACCGGAAACGGAATGACCGGGTCTTTGATAAGTAACCTAAACTGTTTTGGGCTCAGGCGTTTTCCCGTCTTTAAGTTCGAGAGCGTTCCTGTTGACTGAAATAGGGGCAGTGGGCATAACCCGTTGAATGACAGGATTTATCCTCGACTTGCCTGGGACCAGTCCCGAGTCCTGAGCGCTGACTATGATGTTCCAACCGAGACGATTATAGGGAAATACAGCGCCGAGAGTCCTGTCCAGCCAACTGAACGCCTCTATTCTGAAGAATGCCTTACCTTCCGAGCCCGGTTTGGGTATCTTGTGAGGGATGATGTAAACTGAGCGCCATGCCTGTGGCTCAAGGCCCGCTTTACGGATAATTCTACTCAGGCTCAACGAAGTATAAAATCTCAGGTGGGTCTCATCCCATCCTTGCCAGTTTTTTTCACCGAGAATCTTCTTGTGGTAGGTCCCTTCAATCAGGTAATTCAGGGACAATGAATTCTGGGTGCTCAATACCATGATACCGCCTGGCGTCAAGTATCTGGCTGCTGTTTCCACCAGGGCCTGGTCATCAGCGACATGCTCTATGACGTCCTTGAGCAGGATTACATCAAAGCCCCTGATTCGCGGTAGTGATGGAAAAGAGGCGCTCTGGATGAAAGCGCATTTTGATCCGACTCCTTCTCGGTCGGCAAAGAATCTGGCCGTAGCCAGAACCGAGTCTTCAGCGTCTACACCCACCACCTCGATGGCCCCCTGTTTAGCGGCATGGACACTGAACATGCCGGCGCCGCAACCATAATCGAGGAACCGCTTGCCGGAAAGATCGCCCAATAATTCACTGATAAAGTTGTTTTTTACCACACTGTAAGACTTGCTTTGCTGCTCAAGATAAGCCTCCAGGGCTCTAGCGCTGTCATGTGAACGTAGCCAGTGATCGTCAGGGTATCTTTTTCTGGGGGTTTGCATGAGGATACTCTTAAAGACTCCTGCCAGGGAGAACTGTCTCGCCGCCTGCCCTTCATTATAAAACAAATATGTCATTTAACAAAATGATCATAAACCTCCGACCATTTTGAGCGCTCATAATCCTTTGAATAGACCCGAATCTTTTTTCTTGCCGCCCGCCCCATCGCTCTGGCCTGCTGTTCATGTTCGAGCGCATATTCAATGGCTTCGGCGAGAGACGAAGAGTCGGCCCATGGAGTGAGCATTCCATCAATTCGATCATCTATCAACTCATCGCATGCGCCGGTCCTTGTGGCGACGCAGGGCGCGCCGCACGCCATGGCCTCCATGAGTATATTGGGACAGCCCTCCGTCAGCGATGGAAGACAGAATACATCCAGCCCCATCACCCAGTCAGGTATTTTACGGTGGTCAAGAGTAGTGGGTGAGTCAACAAGGTCGGTTATTCCTGATCTGTTTAGCATGTAATGGTAGATGTCGATCTCCGAGTCTCTCAACTGACCCTTGAGTGAGAGACGGAGCTGGTATTTCTTGGACAGCTTTTCCACTGCCTTGAAAAGATACGGCAAGCCTTTGGCATATTTGAAAATGCCGGCGGCGCCGATGACAAAAGTATCTTGACGCGCCTTTTTCCATTGAGTCTCAGGGATGGCCACGGAGTTGAAAATGATCCGGGACTTGCTCTTTACGGGGGTCAGGGCGTCGGCCATCTCAATAAGGTCATTACTGAGGCCAATCACCATATCGGCGTTATCGAGTCCGCTTTTGCATACCGCCGCCTTCTCCGGGCTGAATATGTATTTTTTGACGTCATTTCCGACTATTGTCGTTATGGATGCCCGAGATCGTCTGGTGGCCAGTAAACCGGTCACATATCCGACGGGATACAGGAAGAATGAATGGAACAGGTCAAAATGTTCCGAAAGATCAAGTTTCTCTATGGACTGATACATCATTTGCAGTGTCAGGTTATGGGGGCAATCCCAGAGTCCGCGTTCGGACTCAAACAAGTTTTCACTACCCAGTTTGATTCGATGGAGCCTGATTCCATTGTAATCAGATGATTCGACATTTTCGTCGAGAAGCACAAAGCTTGTAGGCTCAATCTCAAAGCACGCCACATGAACATCCAGTCCCAGACCGAGCGCAAGCAGAGATACTCGCTCTACTGTGCGCGACAATCCGCCCCACTGTTTCGGAGGGAATTCAGGTGTAGTAATTAACAGCTTGATTCTATTGTTCATTGTTCTTGAAATTGGCATTTGCTACGTTTCTGAACTATATTGCTATGGAATGTGTAACACAAATACGGGCTTTTTTTGAGCCTCAAAAGCAACGGACTCCAATTACCGAAAGACATCCTGCTGCAATTCCCGATGGCGCCGACAAAAAAAAGAATCGGAATACTTTTTCACAAGACACCGTTTGTTTCTGCGAACGGCATAGACCAGGTCCGTCTCCGGGCAATAAGCTCAGGCCTTGTCAAGCTCGGTTTCGAAACCGAGATTGTGGCTCCGGTCCTTTCGGCCGGACTACTCGAAAACGGTATTGCCGTCAAGCCCGTGAGCGTCTTGAGTGATAAAGGTCGATACGATCTTGTAAAGACATCCTATCACGGATCGCTTAAATATCTGGACTCTTTTGACGGCCCTGTGGTTTCCAGGATAGTCAGAGTGATTGACGAGGAACTTCCAGAGCGCGATGAAACCAACCGTTCGGAGCTTATTCGTTTCCAGGAGGTCATTCGAGACAGGTCCGATGTGGTAGTGGTCAACAACGAGGAGAACCGTCAACGCTGGATAGACAGATATGGACATGGGCTTCCGGTGGAGCTGGTTCCGACGGGCTGTCCCGAGGTCATACCATCCCCTGGGGCCAATCCTTTCAGGAACTCCGGGAAGAACATCCTTTTCATAGGTAGCATAGCGGCTCCGAGGATGCTTCACATGCTGAATCAGGCGGCTAGACGTCTTGAACATTTGGCGGACATACACCTGATAGGGCTGAACAAGGTCTGCATGTACGGCGGGGATGATTCCTGCCGGCTGGACTCAGGGATTATGGACCACGGCGAGAAGCCGGAGGAGGAATTGTGGAATTACATTTTTCATGCCGACCTCGGGCTTGCCTTTGCTACAGGCCTCCACGCCTTCGACAATGACGTTTCCAAAATACTTAATTACCTGCGTGGCGGCCTTCCTGTGGTGTCGGAATCCCCGATCATCAACAACGAACTTGTCAGAAAGACCGATTTCGGGATCATCTTCGATCACGGAGATGTCGATCACATGATCGACGCATGTGAAAGGGTCATGAACGGACCTTTCAGGCGACGAAAGGAATCGGTGATGAGTTTGATGGCGCGTGAACATTCCTGGCCCAGGCGATCGCAGGTTTATGCAGGGATATTCGACAGGCTCCTGTGACATGCGGACAATCTAAAAAAATAAACAGGATAACAAATGAAGTTAGTTTTGGTCCGGCCACCATTCTATTCTCTTTTCGGCGTCACAACGCCCAAGATGAAGACATACCCCCTGAACCTTCTCTACCTGGCCACTTATGTACAGAATTCGGGAAAACATTCCACTGCCATTGTAGATGGCGAATGTGTCACTGTTCCGGAATTGGCCTGTCCTGGTCCGACTAATGAAGACCCGGAAATGTTGATGAACCGTTCCATACCGCGAATGATCGACTTGCTGGACAATCCCGGTCATTCCATCTGGGTTGAGATCGAAAAATTGATACTTGCTCATCAGCCGGACATTGTTGGCATATCATGTTTCTCGGGGGCGATGGACACGGTGAGGCTGTTGACCAGAAGGTTGAAGCTTAAAGGTTTACCGGTGATTCTTGGCGGAAGCCACCCCAGTGTCCTGCCGGAACAGAGCCTGACATACACCGGAGCCGATTTTGCCGTCGCAGGCGAGGGTGAAATCGCTTTAGTAGAATTGATGGACTCACTCGCTGCAGGCAGGGACTTAAGTGATGTCAAATCGCTGGCCTGGCGCAGCGGTAATGGTGAGATTCGCGTCAATCCGAGGGGCGCTCTCGTGCCGGATATCGATTTGCTGCCCATACCCGACAGGTCTTTGACAGACAGGCGCCAATACTTCGGGGAAGTGCTGATGACGGGCCGTGGCTGTCCATTTAACTGCGCCTATTGCGCGTCACGCAACATCTGGGGCAAGAAGGCCCGTCTCAGGTCGGTGCGTTCCATAATTGAGGAGCTTCTGCTTCTGAAAAAAGACGCTTTTGAGGGCTTCTCCGGGTTCAGTCAGGAAACCGGTTTGCCAGATGAGCGTCCGGGCCGTTTCGTCGTGAAAGTGGTCGATGACACCTTTACCGTGGTCAGGAAGAGGACCATGGAACTGCTCGAACAGATAATCAGGAATGGACTGAACTGTTTCGAGTTTACCGGAGGGGTGAGGGCGGACACGCTGGATGAGGCTCTGGTCATGAAAATGAAAGAGGCTAATTTCCGTAGGGTTACCCTCGGTGTGGAGAGCGGGAGCCCTCGAATCCTGGAGATGATCAGGAAAGGGGAAACGAACGAGGATGTCAAAAGGGCCTTTGGTCTGCTCAGAAAGGCCGGCATCAGGACGCACGCTTTTTTCATGATTGGCCTGCCTGATGAGACTCCTGAGGACATAGAACTTTCCAGGAAACTCATAAAGGAGATCAGACCGGATCATGTGGAAATTAATATGGTCACGCCATATCCCGGCACTGATCTGTTTGAAAAACTCATAGCCGATCCTCCTGAAAAGATAGATCGGTGGTATAGATGGTTCCACCAGGGTATGGCAACCCATTCGGTCCAGCTTGGCTATGACCTGGATGAGGCTTACAGGGATTTTCTGGATTTTGCCGGGAAATATCACAATGAACCGGCAAATGCCGCCGGTTGAAACTCTTGGAAAAAGTGGCTTCATAGCTCTTACTAACGATTCAAGTGTGAATTAACGTAGATGGTTCCACCAAAAGAATCCGGCGCTATACGCAAAAACTGGTCTGATCAGTTGCGTGTAGCGCTTGTTTATCCGAATTCATACCGTGTTGGCATGTCGAATCTCGGCTTTCAGCATGTCTATCATGCGCTGAATTCTTCATCCATGCACATTGCGGAACGATTTTTTATGGAGTCCGACAGGCCATCAGGGGCCCGATCATCCTCCAGGCTGCTTTCCGTGGAATCATCCAGACCGATGCGGGATTTTCATGTCGTTGCCTTCAGCGTCCCTTTCGAAAATGACTACCTGAATGTCCCGCTCATTTTAACCCAGGCGGGGATGGAGCCTCTGGCCCAAAACAGAACATCACGGGATCCGCTTGTAATTTCCGGCGGCGTTTCTGTCTCCATGAATCCTGAACCCCTTGCCAATTTTATGGATTTGTTTTTCATCGGAGAGTTGGGGAACGTTGAGGCCCCCGACGGTTTATTTGCAGCGCTGGCTGACATGATAGCGAGATACGGCTCAACGGTGGAGCGCAGTTTCCTGATCGACCGGTTGAGGGATTGTCCTGGTGTTTATGCGCCGGGCGCATACACGTTCAATCGTGACGAGAGGGGAGTTCTTGAATCCATATCCTCCGATGAGGGATACCCTTCAACTGTGAAGGCGGTAAAATCCGACTGGGATTCCGACCCGGTCCCCTATTCCTTTGTGACAACTCCGGACACTGAATTTTCCAACACGTGCCTTGTGGAGGTCAATCGCGGCTGTTCAAGAAGGTGCCGTTTCTGCGCTTCCGGATGGATACACTCACCTGTTCGCTATCGCGGCCTGGATAAGATCGGACAGGTGGTCGAGCGGGCGACGCGATCCGGTCTTCGTTTGGGTCTCGTGGGATCGGACCTCGCCGGTCATCCTCAACTTGAACAGATTATCGAACTGATTGTTGGCAATGAGGGGTCGTTCTCCCTGTCGTCGATCAGGCCGGAGGGTTTGAGCGGTTTCATGATGAATGCCCTGGCCAGGACCGGTCAGAAGACGGCAACACTGGCGCCGGAAGCCGCGAGTCCGCGCTTGAAGCAAGTCATTGGCAAAAGCATCGCCCCGGAGCTCTTTTATTCAAGAATAGAGGAGCTTGTGGCTGTCGGCATACCCAATGTCAGGCTTTATTTCATGATTGGCCTGCCTACGGAGACTGACGATGACGTCCTTGAGATAGTTGAATTTGCTCTAAAATGCCGGGAAGTTTTTGTTGACGCGTCCAGGAAGACCGGGCGAATTGGTGTTTTGTCGGTTCAGGTCAATCCCTTCATACCCAAGCCGTGGACGCCCTTTCAATGGGCCGCCGTTACCCAGAGGAACATCCTGGAAGGGCGGATAAATATTTTAAGGAATGGCCTCAAGAAAGCCAGCAACATGTCATTGCGCATAGAGTATGGTCGTGACTTTTTCCTGCAGGCGCTGCTTTCCCGCTGTGACCGGGACCTGGGCCAGAGAATACTGGACACGGGGCTAAAAGGGAAATGGACAGTCCAGGGGCTCAAGAAAGCGGGCATCAGTCTGGACGAATATATTTACCGAGAACGATCAGAAAACGAAATTTTCCCCTGGGATATTGTTGATCATGGCGTGTCTAAACAGGTATTATGGAAAATTTACAGGGAAGCGACCCGATCAAATTTCTAACGAAGGCGCCAAAAATGTACTTTCCGGTTATCGACAGAAAAAAATGCACTAATTGCAAGGCATGCGCATACATTTGTCCCAAACATGTCTTCGATCGTGACTCCGATGTCATTGAAGTGTCGGATCCGACGAACTGCAATGGATGCCAGGCCTGTGTGGCCGAGTGCCCGGAAGAGGCACTGAGAATCGACGAATTGTGATCAGCGATAAGCGGATAAGATTGATAATGATCCGGATTTGTGTTTATTAAATAGCCTCACGCTGACAACCCTGCGAGACTGTGTTCGTGAATGCCGTCTTGTTAGGTTGATAAATTTTGGAGGGAAAGGATGTCTGACAAGAACGCGGTCGTTGGTGTTTATGAGACCCATGAACTGGCGGAGAATGCGATCAGGGAACTCCAGAAATCTGGCTTTGACATGAAGAAGCTCTCAATTGTAGGGAAGGACTATCACACCGAGGAACATGTCGTGGGGTATTACAACCTTGGTGAACGCATGAAGTCCTGGGGCAAACTGGGGGCATTCTGGGGTGGTATCTGGGGCTTTCTCTTCGGCGCCGCCTTTTTCTTTGTTCCCGGTGTAGGACCCATCGCCGTGGGCGGGCCATTGGTAGGCTGGATTGTCGGGGCGTTGGAAGGCGCAGTGGTTGTGGGAGGACTGAGCGCTCTTGGGGCAGGCCTGTTCACCATAGGTATACCGCAGGACAGCGTCATCAAGTACGAAACCCAGATCAAGGCCGACAAGTTTGTTGTAGTAGCTCACGGGACAGAAGAAGAAATGAAGAAGGCATACGAGTTGCTCAACAAAACGGACGCGCTCGAAGTCAACCAGCATTCGCAGTCGTAAAGTTCCGGTTACTCGGCCCTTATCAGTAGCTCCGGCCTCCGCGCCGGAGTGTTTTAAAACCCATAAATAGAGGCCGGTCCGGTTCTGATGAGTCAGGCCCATGGCGCCATGAAGTCTGTGTCAGATTAAGCGCCCGTAAGCAACGCAGGGTGGGGCTTTCTGAAAATTGTCCGAAAATATCACTGGGCCTTGGCGCTCCTGCCGGAGGATGATATCAGCCTGAGGCTCCTCTTGCCCTTTTTAGCCGAACACTTGTCACACACACCGACCATCTGTGAGGCCTTGAGTTTCAGGTCGCCCCACTCCCTGACTGCAGCCGGCAGCTTCAGTTCGTCGAATTCCGGCCACCAGAAATCTGTGACGCTGTTGCACTCGGAGCATATAACATGATGGTGAGGGGCCATGTTGGCGTCGTATCTGGACTTGTCGTCAACTACTCCGACTTTGAACAACAGGCCCCACCTCTCCAGTGAAGACAGTGTCCTGTAGACCGTGTCCAACGATATGGTCGGCAGTTTTGCCCTCACTGTGAGGTAAATATCCTCCGCGGAAGGGTGTTCCTTGCTGTGTAACGCCACCTTGTATATTTCAAGCCTCTGGGGAGTCACCTTTATGCGATGTTCCCTGCACACCTTCCGGAAATTCTCAATTGTATCTGTTTTCACTTTCGGACCATCTCTATGTTTTCTATAGTTTTACTGCCGTAATGATTGGCGTTTCCACCCCACTTGTCAAACATTTTCCTGAGTAATCTCCCAGAATGACCTCTTTTGACACAGTGTGGGCTAACCTGTCAAATTACCCCAAAATCTGCCGCTAATCAATATTTGTTGCAAGCGGACATTCCGTTCATGACAGTGAGAGACCCTTTTTGCGTTAATACTAGGTCACACCTTAGATTCGATGTCAGTATCATTCATGATTGAGAAGACTCAGCGTCTTTCCAGCATGTCCAGGAAATTGTCTATCTGTTTCTCAAGGGCTTCCACCGAATATTGCCTGGTGTCGTTCTGGTCGGCTTCAAGTATGACGCCAGGAACGCCGGTTGCCTCGGTCAGTGCGTTTCGCACTTCCTGGACATCCTGGGATATCCACTTGCAACTACGGTTGGAATGATACAGAAAACCGTCGAGTTGATAATTCCTGGCCAGGTCCACATAGTTGTCCACCCTGGACTTGAAATGAAGGTTGAACGTGTAGAGGTACTGGTTGGTCCAGTCCGTCAGGGGATCTTCCTCACTGACGGCAAGTTTGCTCCATGCCCAGGTGTATATGGATGTGACCAGAGCGGCGCCCCGGTCACCCAGAAATGTCGATAGCCTCCCAAGTTCCGGCCATATCGGCAGATTATCCCAGAACAGCCTGAACCTTTCATTTTCCACTGCGCTGATTCCTGCGGCCGACCTGGTTTCAAGCTCGGCAATGAGGTTGGCGTAAAAATCGACAGCGGTCTGAGTCCCTCTCTGGGAAACCATCGGGAACATAGCGATGAACTGATCGAACACCGTTATAGGCGCAGGCCGCTTCATGCCCAGTTCCAGCATTCTGGTCCAGAGGTCCGATGCTGCGCCGGACAGCCTGATTGTCTCCTTGAATGTGGCCTCATCGAGTTTCCGACCCGTCATTTCCTCGAGAGTCTTTTTCAGGTCAACAAGCTGCGATTTCACATATTTTTCTGCAGCGGGATCAGGAGTCCCTTCATCGGAATGAGGCACGTCGATGAGGATCATGGGAGCGGAGTACATCCGGCTGAGCACTTCGAACCACTTTGTCAGGGTTCCGCACTGACAGTTGGAAACGAGGATCAGGTCCGGTTTCGGCAGTCCCCATGTGGGGCTGATACCGGCCTTTATTGAACCCAGGTCACACCTGGCGTATGAACACAGGTCCATGGAATAGCCCATGCCTTCAGCCGCGGGGGCCACTTCAGCCGCCAGCTTGCGGGCGCCCACTATTGCGGCGTGGTTCTCCGGGTAAACCGGGAACATGTCCAGCGCATAAAGCATTTCCACCGGCGTGAAAACATTACAATAAACAACTTTCCTGTTACTTTGACGCGCCATGTGCGCCGCAGTGAAATATTCAGTAGTGACTTTTTTTATCTGTTTAAGTGACTTTATAGGCTCCATTTATGATGTATCTCCATTGTGTTGTCGGGCCCCGAAAAGTAGGGCGGCCCGTGGCCGCCGTCTTCAGTCAGACGATGAAAACATCCAAAGTTGGCTCGGATCTCACAAAATCATCACGTTTTATTTTCCATGTCCCACGATTTTGCCGCAAGCGTTTCCACCACTGGCGATATTATAGACCCAGGCCTGACGGCCTTAACATCCATTTCCTTGGGAAGTCCGAAGGACTGACCCTATATTTAGCCCATAGTGAAACTATGGGTCTGCTTTTACGTTCGTCATGTGGTATCCTGAACAAACATCTTGAGGGACATATTTCAGGAGCCCTGCAATGAACATAAAGCCTATTCGAACCGAGAGAGATTATGAAGAGGCATTAACGCGTTTACGGGAAATCTGGGACTGTGAAGACGGAACACCGGAAGCCGATGAGCTAGACGTGCTCGCAAGCCTTATAGAAGCCTTTGGGAACCGGAATTATCCATTTGAACCGGTTCATCCCTTGGATCAGCTAAAATATGAACTTGAGGAGCTGGGTGTTTCATCTGAGGTCACAGAAAACATACTGAACCGGATTGGTCTGAACAGTATTTCGACAAATGTGGTTGTTGTTCAGAGTGTCGATCTGGATCAGAAATAGCAAAAGCCCCAAAAATCATTCGGACCACAGTGCTGCCCGTGGCCGCCGTTTACACTACATCTCCATTCCCAGAATCTCGCGGAACGCTTCCAGCCGTAATCGCAACTGGCCCACGGAGAAGCTCCTTGCCGATGTTTCCAGAACAAGATTTGGCATGGACTCCTGCTTCAGGGCGTTGACAAGATCCGGAGTATCGAACCCTGCCGCCTCGCAGAACTTGGGATTCAATATAATGACTCCGGCGGCCGCCGACTGTCTCACCCTCTCGATGAAATCCCTTACCAGTCCTGACGGCTCCACGTGATAGCCGGTATAAGGTATCGTGGCCAGGCTGCGGTCCGCCAGGGCCTCGAAAGGATCTCCGTCATTGGCGGTTTTCGCGGTTACGGACCGGAATCCCGCGGCAGTCTCATCTCCGGCAAGGCTCATGCCCAGTTCGTCCATGATCTCTGCGATCTGCGGAGGGTCCCAGACCTTTCCTTTAAGGTAAACGGGCGCCAGGTCGTCGTTTTGCTTGTCTGGCGCATCCCACGGTAATGATTCCATCCACCGGATGTGATCGGAACGGTCCGATCGCTGAGCCGACATGAACAGTGACCGCAATCTTGAAACAGTCCAAACCATCGGGCAGGATTTATGTTTTGCGAAGGCGTCACCGAGCAATGACCTGCTGCGCTCGTAAAGCGTTATACCGGCTCTGAGCGCTTCCGGGTCGGGTTGTGCTCCTGTCAGACCGCATGCCCAGTCGTAGAGTCGTCGGTATTCCGTAATGAGATAATCCCGGGCGCCATCGAATTCCAGTCTCTTTGGAATTCGGAGAAGCTCCGAAGGCTTGTTCGGAAAGAGTCGTTTCCACAGGTGGCTGAGGTTGCGGGTGGAATCGCACACGTAAGGTATGACCAGCCCGTCGATGAAGTCGAGTTCACCGGACAGGCCCATATCGAGAGTTCCCATGACATGTGAGCACGTATAGCTGGGTATATGCGCCTGCGATAGAGAGACCCGGCTTGAGGCCCCTTCGATTGCCACGGGAAATGCGCCCGCGGCGTGTATTATCTCTTCCGGAACATCAGGAAGCAGATGCCCGATGACTCGACCATTGGTCGATCCCTTGTATTTCACGACCTCTTGCCACGGATTATTTTCTATATCCAGAAATGGTTTCCACGGATCTATGGATTCCATCCAGCCCTCCTCGCAAAATTAAATAATGTTCCAGAACCTATTACGCGATTTCATTCCCCTGAATATCCCACGATTTCGTCGTGGGCTCAAGACTTTTGGGCCTACGGCGGATCATCGTAGACCTAAAGGAAATCTTTCAAAATCAACATCTTAATGTCGGGCGTTTGTCTCAATTTTTCGTCGTTTGTCAGAAAAATGTCTGAGCCAAGACTAATGGCGCAGGCAATTTGAAGCGCATCCATCGCTTTTAAGAATGAATGGCGTCCGCGGAGGTAACCGGCCTTTTCGGCTATGACGGTATCGATTTGAGACAGTTTCAAGTAAAAGGACGATTTTATGAAATCAGAAAAGATTCTGGCCAACTCCAAGTTGTCAACCTGGACCGGTTTCACCAAAACCTCTGTTAGAGTCAGAACTGAGGTATGAGCTGGAATCCGCCGCCTACGCAAATGTTCAAAAACCTGTTTAGATAAGGGGCCGTAGCCCGAGTGACCCTGAATATAATAGATGATGGGCGCAGTATCGACAAAAACACTCCGTGCCAGATCCAACTCCTCTTCCAGCGTCATTGTCTGTCCTGTCTGATAGATTCAACAAAATCCTGTGCATCCACAGTGTCCCAGAGACCCTGTCCGAGACCATAAATATCCTTGATTACCGGGGAGTCTGTTGACAGCAAGTTCAGGCTTTCCAACTCGAGCGCGAGTTTTTTCAATAGAATCTCTTTTTCCTCACGCGTCAGGGCAGAAATTTCGTCGGTTATTTTCTCGAAAGCGCTTGAATTGGGCATTTTTTACCCCGTTTAATAGACGTGGATATTCGTTTATCGCCTTCATCTCTTTATGGGCTCAAGTCCTGAGCCTCATAACTCAGCCCTGCTTAAACATCACGCAGCCTTTCCGCTATCCACATCTTGATTATGGACTGGCGGGGAATTCCAAGTCGTCTGGCTTCACGGTCCAACGATTTTAGCATCCAGACGGGAAAATCAATATTAATCCTTTTCTGGTCGAGTTGAGGTCTGGAAGCCTGGGACACATCGAGAAATTCCGACACGTCTCCACCTTCATCGAATATTCTGTCAAACTCATCTGTTTTCATAGATATTTATGAACCTGAGCACACTGGCGACCCCAATATTGACAGGATCAAATTCAAATTCCATGTTCCCAATACTATAACAATGAATATTGGCGTCAAGTTTTCAATGGTCCCAACTCCCGAACCAATTCCCACGATTTCGTCGTGGGCTCAAGACTTGCGGGCCTTCGGCGCTTTAGACGGTTTTCGGCCCTTTAGGGCCCAAGTCCTGAGCCCATAGATTCATCTATGGGTCTGTTTTGCCGCGAATCCTCCTAAAATCACTATCCTGCCATTCCCCAGAACTCCC
>CAYNZA010000037.1:0-24609 GCA_964401595.1 uncultured Desulfomonile sp. | reverse complement strand
TGGTGGCACCCTATGACGAGAACACCCTTGGCCCCTGAGGCGATTGTGTCGAGAATCACACTTTCCGACACGCGTCCAGCGCAGGGCACAGAGAAAAAAATGACATCAGGCGGCAAATCAAAGCTCGCTACTGATCTGCCTGCTGATCTCGAACAGCCATACACAACGATCTTGTTATTCTGCGCTTTGATGTCATCCAGGAATCCAGCAAAGGCCTCCTCCGGGAAATGCCTCATCTCGAGAGCTTTTCGGGGGCATTCTGAAACACAAATTCCACATTCCATGCAGGCGTCCGGGATGGATTGCAGCGTGGATCGGGATGGGGCAGAAATGGGCCAGATTGCGGCATGGGGACATATTCTATGGCAAGTGAGGCATCGGACGCACTCGTCCGAGACCATAATGACGCTATTTCCGGTTTTTGACTTCGTTCCTGACGCATACGCCCGTGCGTTCACTGCCGCTGATTTAGCCTGAGAAATTATCCCACCCAGGTCCAGGCTTCCCGTGAATCCTCCCACGCAGTAAACACCAGAGTTGAATGACCTGAAAGTATTGCTGTGAATGCTGTCTGAAACAAGAAATCCATTTGGATCGACATCAGCCCCCATAAATCTGCGCATGTTCTCCGGGATGCCATTGAAGTCTGCCCCGGATACCATGAACAGTTTGTCGCAGGCCAGTTCCACTTTTTGTCCAGTTTCAATGACATCATGGAAATCAATTACAATTCTATCCGTGACGGAATCAGACGATGCTTCCTGCCTCACAACTATTGAATCTTCCACATATCGATAAAACATGACTCCTGAGGTTTTCGCCCGATCATAAAGAGTCTCTCCCATCAGATTGCGAACGGGAGCGTTTCTAAAAATGACGGATGATTTCCCTCCGGCGTTTGAGTTTTTTATGGCGCTTAAGAAAGCGGACATTCCGACGGCCGGGTCAGTGGGAAAGGGATAGTCAAAAAGGAATACCAAGTCTTGCGAGTGAGTTCCGTCAATTTCTCCCGGGCTGTATGGGCTGACAGGATGACTGAAACAAGAATCCGCAAAGGAGAGTCCAGGGGATCCCGAGAAAAACAAAGTGTCAAATCTGCGGTGTTTGAGTGGCCCCAAGCCAATTGAGAAACCGGCCTCATCTCTGGCAATCGTCGGCCAGTCGCCGAGAACAAAAAGCTCTGCTCCATTCATGGCCAATTCTAATGAGGACTTCAGCGCGTCGATATCAACTTCAGGCGCTGAACAGTAAATATCTTCGGAATCGCTGGCCGGCAGTTGCAGAATGCAAACCTTGAAGCCCAAAGCCTGTAGCTCGAGGCACGTCAGTGATGCGGCATACCCGGAACCGATTATCAGTGCGGTAGGAATTGCTTCGGGATTCGGGTCTGAGTTGATACTGGTTGCTGGAGATTCCATCGTTACACCTTTAAACAACAGGAAAAATCCTGGATGATGTCTGATGCCGCCGCGGCCGCGTTCAGAGACGTTGTTTCGATATCCATGGGACCGCCACATGCCCCCGCAAGATACACCCCGTCGACGAACGTGCGATTAGGATCAAGTTCGTCGCGTCCCTGAAAGAAGCCGTATTGATTAAGACCGACCCCAGTTATTCGGGATAGACGTTCTGACGCCTGACCCGGACGCAGGCCTACCGACAATATGATTCGGTCAAATTCTTCTTTGATATTTTTGCCATCTTTCTCGCGTACTATGCTCAGCTTATGTTCATTCTCCTGGTTAATCTCCCCCGGAATCCCCTGACACAGTTCAACGCCCAGTCTCCTGGCGTTTTCCAGAAGAGATGACGCGTATTTTCCCGCCACCTGAAGATCAATGTAGAAAACAGACAGGTCCCAGTGAGGTCTAAGTGTCTTGATTTGCACGGCGCTCCTGAGGGCGGCCTTGCAACAATACTGTGAACAGTAGTTCGCCCCGATAGATTTATCCCTGGATCCAACGCACTGGAAAAAAGCAATTCTGGCGGTGTTAGAGTCGGCAACCAGGTCAACCAGCCTGTCGTCACGCATGATCTCGTCAAGTTCAGCCAGGGTCAGGACACCTGAAATGGTTCCATATCCCCATAGAATTTTCCCCGACGGGTCGAAAGTTTCAAATCCGGTCGACAACACCAGTGCGTTCGCAGGAATCTGTTGAGTGGCGTTTGTTTGACCATCGATTATGCCAATCGAGGTAATGACACCGTCAGCATCCCTCACTACCTCCTCCAGTTCACAGTCGGTAATCAACTTCACAGGTAGTTCATGAATGTCAGAAACCAAATCACAAATAGAACAGCAATGGCAGACCTGACATTCGGTAGTAGCCTTGCACGACCACCCGGAGACGTGCCCACCAATCTTTGATGAGCGTTCTACGATGGTTACATTGACGCCATTCCTGCTCAACAACATGGCAGCAGTCAGGCCTGCGACGCCGGAACCTATTACCACAGCGCTTTTATTAGTATTTGAGGACATTTCATTATCCTTGAAAATGTATTGAACGACTACGCGAATCTGTCCGGCGACATGCCGTCAAGACCGGCATGTCGTTAAGAAACTCTTTTAAATATGAGCCATGACGATGATAGCCTACCACGGAGTCGACGGGAATCCGGGCGTCTTTGGCTGATTGGCTCTCGAAGAGGCCAGGTCCATGGCGCTGTTAAGATCATCTACGGCCTCTTTGATTCGGTTAATATGAGCCAGCGCAATTCCCCGGTTGTTGAATGCAGTGGCAAAACCCGGGTTCAGTTGGATCGCTCTGTCGTAATCAAGAACGGCTTTTTCGTAATTGCCCATGGCCGTCAGTATGTCGCCTCGAAGCTTGTAAAGTCCGGAGTTGTTTGCGCTCAACTGAATAGCTCGATTTATGTCCTCGAGAGCCAGGTTCATCCTGCCGGACATCATGGCCGCCCTGGCTCTGAAGCTCAATATTGAAGAACTGGAAGGTTCAATCTCCAGCGCTTTGTTGAAATCGGGCATGGCATCTGAAACTTCACCGAGGCTGAGTTTTGAGATGCCCCTTCGGGCATGGAATGCGGACTGTGACGGGTCTCCTTTTATCGCCTCCGTGTAATCCTTTATGGCTAAACCCTGCAGGCCTTTCAATGAGTAGGCCATGCCTCTGTAATAAAAAGCCAGAGGGGTTGGTGAGTTTTCCAGGGAACGGTTCAGCACTTCTAATGAATCATCAATTTTCCCGGCCTCCATCAATGACTTGGCCTGATCAATTTTTACCGATGTTTCGTTATCGCCAGACTGCGCCAAACACTGAGAAACGAAAATTAGAAGCATAACAGTCATTAGGAAGGATCGACAGGCTCCTGTCATGAACCGGCCTCCAGTTGCTTTCGATTAAAATACAGGTTTAGGCTTGAGATAGATCGCCAGTATACAATCAGAGTCTGGACAAATCAATTGTGAGGGTCAAAAAAACGGACCAGCAATTCGATACAGGTCTCAAAAGCACGGCCAGAGCCTGTATCAGGAGCTGTGGAAGCCAGGCTTGACTCAAAATCACGACAATGCTAAAAAATAAAGGCTATTCGAACGGTTTTATATTGGATCTGACACCTCAAAAGGAGCGTTGAATGCTCACTTTTCAAGAGTTGATATTTTCGCTTGAAAAATATTGGTCGGATTACGGTTGCGTGATCCAACAACCCTATGATTTGGAAAAAGGGGCGGGAACCATGAATCCTGCAACTTTCCTGAGAGTTTTGGGTCCGGAGCCATGGAATGTGGCTTACGTGGAGCCGTCACGCAGACCTACCGATGGCCGGTACGGTGAAAACCCGAACAGGCTTCAGCATTACTACCAGTATCAGGTAATATTGAAACCCTCCCCGCTCGATGTTCAGGACCTGTATATAAAATCGCTGGCGGCCTTTGGCATAGATCCACTGGCCCATGACATCCGGTTCGTTGAAGATGACTGGGAGTCCCCCACACTGGGCGCATGGGGAGTCGGCTGGGAGGTCTGGCTTGACGGGATGGAAATTACGCAATTCACGTATTTCCAACAGGCCGGAGGATTCGACCTGAAACCCGTAGCAGTCGAACTAACGTATGGTATTGAAAGAATCTGCATGTTTGTCCAGGGAGTGGAAAGTGTCTATGATTTGAAATGGACAGGAGACATCACCTATGGGGACATTCATCACAGGTCCGAGGTAGAAGGGTCGTTCTATAATTTTGAAAGATCCGACTCCCAGATGCTGATCCAGTTGTTCAACATGTATGAGGCGGAAGCCCAGGGTTTGCTGGATTCAGAGGAACCCCTGGCGTTACCCGGTTACGATTATTGTCTGAAATGCTCACATGTGTTTAACCTGCTCGACGCCAGAGGCGCCATAAGTGTTGCGGAGAGAACCGCTTACATTCACAGAGTTCGCAATCTGGCCAGGAAAGCGGCGGCAGCTTATCTGGCTCAAAGAGAATTTCTGGGTTACCCGCTTCTTAACAAGTTTCAAAAATAAAGGTTTACCAATGACAGGCGAGTTTCTTCTCGAAATCGGCATTGAAGAAATACCGGCGGGTTACGTAAACCCTGCCTTACGTTCTTTGTCAGAACTTCTCAGGAATTTTCTGGATAATTCAAATATTGTTTATGGCGACATACAGACTTTTGCCACACCCAGGCGACTGGGAATAGTAGCCAGCGATGTTTCTGGAATGCAGTTGCCACGTGAGATCGAAAAAACAGGTCCACCGGTCAGTCAGGCTTTTGACGCTAACGGGACTGCAACCAGGGCGGCTTCGGGGTTTGCCAGGAGCCAGGGGGTGGATGTCTCGGACTTGATAATAGTAGAGGGTCCTAAGGGGAAACAGGTCGCCGTCAGAAAAACCGAAGAGGGTAGGCCAACTCTGGAGGCGCTGAAAGAAAATATTCCAGTCATACTGGAGAGAATTTACTTTCCGAAAAACATGAGATGGATGGACATGGACGAACGTTTTGTTCGCCCGATCCACTGGATTGTCGCATTATATGATGGGCAAATCGTGCCGTTCACTTTTGCCGGAATACAAAGTGGAAATCAGAGCAGAGGCCACAGGTTTACAAATCCAGGCGCATTCACGGTCAAGGATTTTTTGGAACTTAATTCGGCCTTATTAGGGCAGGGGATAGAGATCAATCCTGAAAAAAGAAGATCGCTGATAGGCCAGAATATCAAGGAAATGGCTTTGGCCGAAAACCTGATATTGTCTGAAGATCAGGATCTGCTGGATGAGGTGACGTTCTTGGTAGAGAGTCCCTATCCGATCATGGGAAAATTCGCTGAAGACTTTCTGGAGTTGCCGGCGTCCATTCTCATCACCTGTATGAAGAAGCATCAACGTTATTTCTCGGTTCAGGACCAGAACGGAAGAATAACCAATCGTTTCGTGGCAGTGAACAACACGCCGGTAAAAGACCAGTCCGTATCGGTCAAGGGTCACCAGCGGGTCTTAAAGGCACGCCTCGAGGACGCCAGGTTCTATTTCAGGGAGGACAGGAAAATGCCTCTGGCCTCCAGACTGGATGCGCTCCGAGGGGTAGTTTTCCATTCCCGTCTCGGCACAGCATTTGAGAAAGTGGAAAGGTTCTCAGCTATTGCCGCCTACATCTCCCGGCTGATCGCTCCTGAAGCTCTTCCCAAGGTCGAGCGCTCAGCAATGTTGTCCAAATGTGATCTTGAGACCGGCATAGTTTATGAATTTCCTGAGCTTCAGGGAATAATTGGCAGTTACTACGCCAGGATGGACGGAGAGGACGCTGATATCTCCATATCCATACGTGAGCATTATTTGCCTTCCAGGGCCGGAGATAGCCTGCCAAAAGGTCTTATCGGAAGTATTGTGTCTGTCGCGGACAGAATGGACACTATATGCGGATGTTTTGGAGTGGGATTGATACCGTCAGGCGCCGCAGACCCCTATGCGCTGAGGCGGCACGCCCTTGCAGTCATACAGATATTGATCGACAGGAACTGGCGCATGGATCTGCCGGAGATGGTCCGGTTTTCTTTGAATCTTCTCGGCTCAAAACTAACGCAGGATCAGGCTACTGCAGAAAGTCAGATTCTTGATTTCTTCAAGGCAAGGTTTGTAAATTTTCACGCAAGTCGTGATTTTTCTCTGGATGTCGTAGAGGCCGCCGTTCGCTCCGGCTTCGTCGATGTGGTGGATACTCGTTCTCGCGTGGAAGCCCTGAACGTCTGGAAGCAGCGCAAGGATTTTGACGCCATTATGGTGGGCTTCAAAAGGGTTGTGAACATTTTAAAGGATGGCGAGTTTGGAAACGTGAACGCCGCTATTCTGGCAGAGGACGCAGAGAAGGAACTCTATCAGACCTTTCAGACAATCAAGGACTCATGCGCTGTTGCCATCGAATCCGGTGATTACCAAAAGGCCCTGGAATTGCTGGCCGATCTGAGACTTCCGATTGATGGCTTCTTTGACAATGTGATGGTCATGGCCGAAGATCAAGCCATCCGGCAGAATCGACTGGCCCTGCTTGGACAAATCGCGGCTATATTCAAAAATATTGCCGACTTTTCGTTCATAGGATCTACAGCAGGTTAACCTATGAACTCATGCGTTGTTTTCGAGCTTGACAAAATTAAAATCAACCCAGCCTGCACGACCTGATGGCGTAATTATTCTGAACCAGACGCGATCTTTCTGAAATTTTTTCTCAGTAACCTTCACGTGTTTTCCCGCGGTCAGGGTCTCAACAACATCCGAGGACTCGTCGGGGGACTTGCGGACCCTCAGGCCGTTGCCTACCACTGAGCCTCGCCTGTTCAGGCGCATCGACTGGTTGACTTCTGCAGGTTCTTCGCTAGTGGTGACTTCGTCCCGGTGTTTGCTTTCCGTCGAGGCGCGCTCTTTGGATGAAGCCCTGGCCTCCTGATCGAAGGAGTCGATCACATGCGAAGACCTGGTTTGGCTGTTCCTGGGCGCAGTCTCAGCCTGCGCTACACGCAAGTCCGTCATCACTCTTGATGTTTTGGCGGTAATTGGCAGTTCCTTGGAAAATAATTTGACAGCCTTGGTGTTCAATTCCAGTTCTCTCGTCAGTTTTTCTACAAGCAGCTTTGTTTCTTCAACCGTCTGGCCATGCTTCTCTGCCATCTTGTAGACATTTTTCACGGCGGCCAGATTCTTTTCCGTTTTCAATGAGACCCACATGAAATGAATCTGGGCAACCGACGTTAACAGCACCACCCCAAAAAGCATCCAGGAAAAGTATTTGAATGGAAATAATATCCTGTCCTCATCCTCTATCAGGAACGAAGCGGTTAATTTTTTCCTAACCCAGAGGCGCCATAGTATTAGAAAGGCTCCCAGAGTAGCCACCTGCACGAGCGCTAATGCGATATGATAACCCACTAGAGGACCTCCAGAAAAAAGTTGAGCCGTAATTATCATTAAATACGGATAATTGCAATAATAAATTATAATACACATTAAATAAATAACGAATAAGAGCATATCAGGCTTTATAAGTTGTATTTAACTTACTGTTATAATGTCAAAAACGTTGCATATATTGTTCGGGTTCGCTCCGTATGAATATGGCGCCGATGTTGCAATCAAATGGGCAACATAAAAAGATAAAAACCATACCTTTCACGCCCTTTTCGAAGGGCTTTTTTTTTGCTCATGCAGCTTTTCGTAGTATGGGCCGACTGTTTGCGGATGTGGTAAGTTGGCGCGTTTTTCTTGCCACTCGATTGGTCCTGGCTGAATGTGGTCGGCTTGGTGGGAAAAAATTTCCCGATGAGAGTTTTAACACGTTCATTTATTTCACATTGAGCCGGGATAAGGGACTCGATTGGCCCGTGTCTCTGTCCCAAATTAAAGGTCTTGACTAAATCGGATGGATTTGTTTAGATATCTCTTTTAGAGAATAATCGGAAAGGCTAGGATTCTGAAGTGAAAAGAACGTTTCAACCGAGTAATTTATCGAGAAAAAGGACCCATGGCTTCAGGGTGCGCATGAGTACGCGCAGTGGGCGTCTGGTGCTTCAGAGGCGCAGAGCCAAGGGCAGGAAGCGGTTGTCTGTCTGAGATACCCTCATATAAATTCAACAAGCGGGATAGGATACTCAAGTCCCATGAGTTTGTGATCGTGATGCGGCGAGGGTCGTCGCGCCAGACGCAAAACTTTAAAATTCGGATACTTCCGAACAAAATTGGTTGGGCTCGACTCGGCTTGGTAGTCGGGAAAAGAGTTGGGAATGCCTGCGTTAGAAACAGCGTCAAGAGGCGGTTGAGGGAGTTTTTTAGGCTGAACAGACATGTTTTCCCTCCTGGTTCCGATGTTGTTATCATTGCCAAGGCAGGCGCAGGCGCTAAAGAATCAGAAGAAATGAATCAAGAGCTTGGTAGTGTTTTCTCGTGAAATTTGCATGCAGCGTTAAACAAGTGGTTGTTGGGCTCATAAAGTTTTACCAGGTTTTTCTCTCGCCGTTATTTCCCTCCTCGTGCCGATTTCATCCCACGTGCTCGGAGTATGCAGTAGAGGCCGTTCAATCCCATGGAATTTGTAAAGGGCTATGGTTGGCGATAAAGCGATTGCTTCGATGTCGTCCTTTTGGGCCGGGGGGCTTCGATCCTGTGCCGTTTACCGAACGCGATCAGAAAAACGGTATTCAGCTGACCTGAATCGATTGATTCTGTTTCTTTAACTAGAAAGGTGACGATGGACAGAAACCTTGTATTGGCAATAGCCTTGTCGGTGCTGATAATAGTCGGCTTTCAGTATTTTATACAGCCCTACCAAAACCCTCCGGCCAATCAGTCGACAGCGTCCAGTGAAACAGTTTCCAAAACAGAAAAGTCAAAGGTAGCTCGTGTAGAGGAAGCAACGGCGGAAAAAAAACATGCGCCGTCGCCGGAAATTGCCCGCTCGGCTGAACCGGCGACTCAAACCACCACTCCATCCGAACCCGTAGTGGAAAAGAGGGTTACGGTCGATTCACCTCTGTATGAAGCAGTGGTTTCTTCGGTAGGCGGGAGGATAGTATCCTTCAAGCTGAAAAACTACAAGGTCAGTGTTGACTCAGACGACCTCGTCAACATCTTTCCGGCCGACGCCAATGACACGTCAAGTGTGTCCATCCGTTTGACTAGGGCAAATGAGATTTTTACCGACATGGGGTTGGGTTACACGCTGGACACGGAAAAACTCAGTTACTCCCTGAGGTCGCCTTCAGAACATCGGGAGGTAACGCTCAGGGCGGACGCCCCTAACGGCCTGTCTATTGCCAAGACCTATATTTTCAGGTCTGACACCTACCTGGTGGACGTCGTCTTTTCCATCACCAACAAAACCGACCAGGCCAGGGATTATCTCGTGACATTCCCCATGAGGAAGAGTTTTTTTGATGAATCCCAGCAGTTTGCGTGGAACAGCGCCAAAATATTTCTCAACGGAGCGCTCAAGGACTACTACTTCAAGGACATAAAGGGTGATGAGGAGCTGTCCGGCAAAATAGAATGGGCTGGACTTGGGGAGGTTTTCTTTCTCAAGGCGTTGGCTTTTGAACAGAGGCCGGCCAGTAAAGTCACCTTGCTCAAGCCAACCAGGGATAATTTAGCGGAGATACTTATTCGTTACGGTTCAGTGGATTTGCCTCCGTCGCAACAGGTGGAAACCAGGCTGGGGCTTTATTTGGGGCCTAAAGAGCGTCAGGCTCTTCAAACGGCCGGCAACAATCTTTCGGCGGCCTTGTTTTACAGCAATTATGCTGTGTTAAACATAATGGCTGAGTATTTGATGAAATTTCTGAGGTTTTGCAATTCAGGTTTTGAGATTGCCGGAGTGCGTATTCCCGGCACTAACAATTATGGCGTAGACATCATTATACTCACTATCCTGATCAAGATACTGTTCATACCTTTGACTCACAAGAGCATGAAGTCCATGAAGCGTATGCAGGATATTCAGCCGCAAATTGCTAAAATCAAGGAAAAGTACAAGGATGACAAGTCAGCATTGAACAAGGCTACGATGGATCTCTTTCGTGAACAGAAAGTAAATCCACTGGGGTCATGCTGGCCGATGTTCCTGCAGATTCCAGTGTTCATAGCCTTGTATCAGGCGCTATCTTACGCCATCGAACTGAGGCATGCTCCTTTTGTCTGCTATCCGTCAATTTTCCTGTGCATAAATGACCTTGCAGCGCCTGATCCGTATTATGTAACCCCCATACTTATGGGCGCAACAATGGTCTTACAGCAATGGATGACACCTTCCGCCGGTGATCCCATGCAGAAGAAAATGATGCTCCTGATGCCGGTGGTCTTCACTTACATGTTTCTTAGTTTTCCTGCGGGTTTGGTCCTTTACTGGTTGGTCAGCAACATCCTGTCCATAGGTCAGCAACTGATAACCAACCGTATGTCCTAGCCCGGCGAGGTGATTTACAGATGAGTTATTTCGAATTTACGGGAAAAAACGTCAAAGAAGCTATTGCCAAGGCCTGCACTGAGCTTGATACCGAAGAGGCCTTACTTGAGATCGAAGTTATCGCTGAGAGCACGAGGGGCTTTCTCGGCATTGTCGGGCAGAGAGACGCCAGAATCAGGGTAAAGAGAAGGAATATCCTCAAAGAGGTCATGGAGGCTCAAGACATCAACGAGGAGGAATTGAAGTCCCCCGACTCATCGTTCCTTGACTCGCCTGGTCCGGCGGCTCAGTCAGGACAGACTATGGGCGAGGTCGGGCGCGAAGATGTACAGCCTGAAGATCATCCGGATCTCGAAAGAGCGCGCCAGTTGTTGCAGGATATTCTGGACAGAATCCCGGTTGAAGTCGAGGTCAAAGGTTCGGTGGTCGATGGGGTCATTCGCCTGGATATAGAGGGAGACAAATCAGGGCTCCTGATTGGGAAACGGGGTCAGACTCTTGATTCTCTTCAGCATCTTATGAACAAGATACTGAACAAGGAGAATGCGGGCAACGGCAAGGTAGAAATAATCGTTGATACGGAGGACTACCGTCGTCGCAAGCAGGAGACTTTAAAAGAAATTGCGCTGAAGATGAGCCGAAAGGCCAAAAAATCTCTCAAGCCGGTATCACTGAATCCTATGCCGGCAAATGAGCGCAGACTTGTTCATCTTATACTGGCAGAAGATCGGGAAGTTTATACAAAGAGTTACGGTGAGGGGCCCCTGAGACGTATTATCGTTTATCCCAGACGGGCGATGGCCAACAAGCGCCGACGTCATTAAAAAACGTCTTACATTTATTGGCAGTCGTTCCCCGAAAAAAAAAGCTCCCGATTCGGGAGCTTTTAATATAAAGGAAGCCAGGTTTGGGCAGACTCTCAATCGCCTCGTCTCAGAGCTATATGCAATGCCCGTGCTTCATTAATTCTCTCTTCCTGTTTCATCTTCTTCATTTTTGCTTCCTGCACCTTGGCCATGAGCATGTCCAGGTCACATGGCTTCATCAGATAATCTAAAGCCCCCAGTTTCATACCATCTATTGCGGAGCCTACCGTGGCATGGCCGGTGAGCATGATCACTTCGACCATGGGGTTGATGTTTTTTATCGCCTTGAGAGTTTCTATACCGTCCATCCCGGGCATCTTCACGTCCAGGACTATAACGTCAAACGATTCTCCCAAACCAAGTTTTTGCAATGCCTCTGGGCCACTGTTGGCTGTTGTGACGGTCAGACCACGTTTCACGAGTCTCTTGGACAAGGTGTCTATGAACGGGGCCTCATCATCTACGAGAAGGACTCTGGCAGTTGTCATATTAAAATCTCCCGTTGCAAGAGTTTGCTGTTGAGGTTGAACAATCTCTGGTCAGGAGAGATCAGTGTCTGACTCTCCACCGACCAGTTCCATGCAGGGTAGTTTAGTCTAATCTTCTTTATTCTCCTGATCAAGTCAAACTGATTGACGCTAATACCTGATCAGCAGGAATATCGAAGAAATAACCAGGCTTATCAAAGTGATGGGAGCGGCCTGAGCACAAAAGGAGCCGAAAGATATTTTATGTCCGGCCTTTTCTGCTATTCCTGTTGTCACTACGTTGGCTGATGCGCCTATGATTGTCCCGTTTCCTCCGAAACACGCTCCAAGCGCAAGCGCCCACCAAAGGACACCGCTCTCTGCTCCCGGTATGGTCGTGTTGAGAAACGCCACGATAGGAAGCATGGTTGCAGTGTATGGGATGTTGTCCACGATGGCTGAGGCAATTCCTGAAACCCATAATATTATCAGAATGGCCACTACCAGGTTACCCTGGCAGACGCCCAGTATCCAGTCAGCTATCGCCTGGAGGATACCGGTCTGTTCAGCGCCTCCGACCACTATGAAAAGCATGATGAAAAACACCAGGGACGGCCATTCGACTTCTTTTTCCAGCAACTCAACTATGTCGGTTCCAGTGAGTAGTATTATCAGCGCCGCACCGAACAGGGCCGCCACACTCACCTCCATGTGGAACTTGCCATGGAGGATAAAGAGCGCAATAACTCCCAACAGGACCGCTCCGCCGATCCTGAGGATTCTGTAATCATTAATCCTGTATTTTTCCTTCAGGAAGGTCAGTAGCTTGGGCACATCTTCGACCTTTGCCTTTTCATAGACCTTTCCATAAAGGAGTTTATTGTAAATGAGTTGCGCTATCATGACGATAACCACCACAGGAGATAAATTGAGGACAAAATCATTGAACGTCAGTCCTGCGTAGGACCCAATCATGATGTTCGGAGGGTCACCGATGAGCGTAGCTGTTCCTCCAAAATTCGAAGCAAGTATTTCCGGCATCAGAAAAACAAAAGGAGAAACACCCAGAACCATCGCTATTTCCATAGTCACCGGGGTGAGCAGCAGCATTGTTGTCACATTGTCCAAAAAGGCGCTGGTTACGGCTGTGACTACGCACAAGGCTGCAGAGAGCAGGTATATCTTCCCCTGGGCCACCTGGAAGGATTTATAGGCCAGCCACTGGAACACTCCGGACAGTTTCAGCACGCCGACTATGATCATCATGCCCATGAGGAGAAACACAACGTTCCAGTCTACCGTGTTAAGTGCCTGTTCCCACGTGAGTAGCCTGAATCCATCATCAAATGTGCCGAGAGTATGGGTAACAAGAAGAATCGTGGCAGCTCCCAAGGTTGCTGCAAGTGTTCTGTGCAAAACCTCGAATGCGATCAGGACATAAACAGCTATGAAAATAACCAGGGCAATCCAGAAGGCTGTACCCTTCAATCTTTCGAGGCCCACGGTGGCACTGGACAGCCAACGCTGATTGCCCTTGTCATCTATCCCTTCGTCGTGGATCTTCTTTATGGCTATGACCTGAGAAGGTTTAAAGGCGGCTCTCGTGACCTTCAGGCCCCAGGACGCCTTGTCCATCATTTCTTTGCTTACAGGTATCTCAATCTGAAAAAGCCCGTTTTTGGATGTGGTGAATTCCTTTTCAGAGTGAGCCTTGCCGGTGTTGGGAATATATGGCTTACCATTGAGATACGGCAGTATTTTGGCGTCTTCAACAGGATGACCGGTGGTGTCAAGCACTTTTCCCTCAACAACAAACATGCTTGAATTTTGGGATGGATCGGCTGACCACGACGTGTTTGCCATGATCAAAAACAAGGCACAAAAAGCTGTTGTAATAGTAGCGAATCGCTTCATAGAATCTATCTCCATGACTTTCCGATCGAACGAACACATCAGATTGTTCTGGGAACGGTAATCGGCATGCCGAGTAGAGGCCATATTACCAAAATAGCAAAGGCGACCACTGCCATGAGTATAATGCTGGCAGGTATTCCATACATCAGGAACTCACCACTTGTGAATTGTTTCGAATCGTAGGCTATTGCATTCGGAGCCGCCCCCACCAGCAGAAGGAAAGGCATTCCTGCGGTGACTAGAGCCGCATACATGACAACATAGGAAGAAACACCCAGGTAACCGGCAATAACTAGAGCAACCGGCAAGGATATGGCTATTGCCGCCACGTTCATGATGAAGTTGGTCATGATCATGACGAAAAAGGCTATACTAAGGACGAACACGAGCCAGTGTGATTTTTGAAACATAGCCAGCCAGTTTACAGCCATCCACTTGGCCGCCTCTGTTTCCCACAAACAAAAACCTATACTCATGGCCCCTGAGAAAAGCAGGACTATGTTCCACGGAATACGTTCAAGATCCTCTATGTCCAGTATGTTAGTGACGAAAAAGAGTATGGTTGAGATCAGAATGATTGCCGTTTTGTCCAGCTTTTGCAATGAGGGAATCATTACCTGAAGAGACATTGTGACAATCGCTCCGAAAATTATCAAGAGCGCTAGAATCTCTTTCCGGGTGATTGGTCCCAGATTTGCGCTCAATTCTGTAACTCGTTCCCTAAGCCCAGGGATTACCGATTTCTCCGGCTTTAGAAAGACCATGAAGAACACCCACAGAAGCAGAACCATTATGATCCCAACAGGCGCCATGTAAAGTGTCAGTTCATAGAAAGGCGTATCGATACCCACCATTTCCTTGAAAAACCCTAAAGCCACTATCGATCGCGCTGAGCCTAACAAAGTGATGATGCTTCCCGCTCCGCACACATAGGCCATTCCAATGAATAACCCCTTTCCAAACTTCGTGGGTTTATCACCCTCTCCATAAAGACTGTAAATTGCCAGGAGCAGGGGATACATGGTGGCTGCAACCGCAGTATGGGCCATAATCAGCGTCAGAATCGTGATCAGCAGGAATATCCCTAAATAAATCGAACTGGTTTTCTCTCCGATGATATTGAGCATCTTATAGGCCATGCGTTTTGTGAGCCCCGTTTTGGTAAAAACCATTCCTATCACCAATGACGCAAAAATGAACAGCACCGAGGGGTCCATAAAGTCTTTGAAAGCGGCTTTGGCGGGTCTGATCATGAACAAAGCCTGCATGACTCCGATCAGCAGGCTTGTCACACCAATTGGAACAACTTCGAATACCCACCAGATACCTGCCATGAGGAAAAGAGCAACGGCCCCTTTACCCTCAGGACTCAGTGGAAAGTGTTTCCCTACCGGGTCTACAGCGTCCGGCCACGGTGGAGAGAAATAAACCAGAAAAAACAGCCCTAGTCCCGTCAGCATGGCTATCAATCGAGTCCAATCTATCTTCATGCCTTGTGTAACTGCCAAATTATCTGCGCTCATCACGAGAATCCTCCATATATTACTGGTAAAAATCCGGAATTTTAAATCTGGCAGGCCTTCATTTGCTCCGCCACCTGGTCAAAGACATCCACAAGTCTCAGAAGCCCCACCGGCTCGCCACCCGAAGTGGCTACAAGCGCCTGGCAACGACTCATGATGAGCTGGTGAACGGCGCTGTTGAGAGTAGCGTCCGCCTCAATGTTCATTGCAGTTTGTTGTTGAGCCACCAATTCACCGACTCTTTTGTTAAAGCTCTTCCTGCAAATGTCCTGCAGCGGAGATTTCCATAAATCGAAGTTGTCCAGCATCGAATGTAAAAATTCGGGAGTCAATCCGAATCTGGAGACTTTCTTGAGTTCATCATTTGTCAGATATTCAGGTTCCAGGCATGTCAGTATGTCCATGCGGTTCAGTTTACCTATAACCTTGCCGGACTTGCCGCACACCAACACAGCCATGAACCTGTGTCCTTTAGCATCTAATCTATTACGGCCCTCATCCAGAGCCTGGACCGCCTCAAACAGCGAGGCGTCTTCAGAGACTCTGGGGTAACCCTCGAACGAAGTCATCAGGTCTTTAACCTTAATGGTTTCCATGCAATCGTCTCCTTGAAAATGCTTTTATAAAATCGTGTCTTTACTTTAGTGAACGCAGGATTCTTTCAAAACTATCATAGAATCCGCTAAAGTTCCCGTTAAAGATCAGGAAAAAGAACCAGGACACCTTGCCTGAAGCCTGTTGAATGTCCAAAAAACTCTTCAAAAATGGGTTTTGAGAAGAAACCAGAACCAGCCTGTAGCTGTTCAATGTGTCAATAACCCTTTGTTTTTACGATTCTATCAACCTCTGCATTCCGTATTCGCTCTTCCTGCTCTTTCTTCCTAGAGTAGGCGCTATTCAATTTCTCCACCAGGACACCGGTGTCTGTCGGTTTTAAAAGATAATCATAAGCGCCCAGCTTCATGCCATTAATTGCCGTGTCTACCGTTGTGTTTCCTGTCAGCATTATGACTTCAGTGAGCGGTCTTATCCTCCTGATCTCGGTCAGGGTCGATATCCCGTCCCTGCCGGGCATCATCACATCAAGCACCACTACGTCCATATCGGCCTTTTCCAGTATCGACATGGCCTCATCCCCGCTCAATGCAGTAAACACCTCAAAATCACGTGTCATTAAACGCTGAGAGAGCACGTCCACAAACTGCTCTTCGTCATCCACCAAGAGAACTCGAACCTTCATTTACCGTCTCCCTGATATCTCTATGAGGACTTGAATCGAAACTACCTGAATGCTCACAGGACTTATCAAATCTCCATGACTAGAGGCAACAATCATGCCACGTCATAAAAGCCTCAATTTAAGCGATTGTGTGATTCAAAGACGGGGAAACGCAGAAACATAGAGACATAATGACACATTATGAACAGAACAAAATGACACACAATGAGACAAGGTGGTTCGCTGTTATGTTTTGAAGGGATGGGGCCTTTCGACAAGGATTGAGCCGGACGAGAGCGCGTCTTTAGCAGCCAGAGCGACGGCTTTGGGGCAGGGGCCAATCACAGAGTCAAGAACTGCAACTTTTTTCCACATGAGGTACTGATAATATTCATCTTCTATTCCATTGCAGATGACCATGGTGATTCTCTCGTCGAGGATCATTCTGCACAAAGTTTCAGCGGATGCTTCCGAGAGCACGATGGTCTTTTCCTCAACGACGCACTGTTGATCGTCAACAGAAGCTATATAGGCTTCAGGAGCGAGATCGAAACGTGGGGCGATGTCGTCTCCAAGTAATGGAACCAGTATTTTTAGCATGTATATACCTGATGATGGTGGAAAATCACGGGAGTCGATTTTATTCTATTCCCAGGCGCTTCATTTTTCTCCAGAGTGTGCTCCTGCCCCAGCCGAGAATTGCAGCCGCTCGAGTTCTGCTCCCCTTGGCTTTTATCATGGCCTCAAATATCATTTTCTTCTCTGCCGCCCGCCAGTTGGGATAATCGAGTTTGAAAACTGCTACCGGCCCTGACTCTTCCTCAGCCATATTTGATGTTTTTAGTTCATTGTCCGGCGGAATATCCGTATTATCAACCAGATAGGCAGGCAGATGGATGATTTCTATGGATTCACCTTCACAAACGTTCGCACTGTATTCAACAATGTTCCTGAGTTCCCGGACATTCCCTGGGTAAGGATAGTTGACCAGCAGTTCCTTGGCTTCCGGAGAAAAGGATCTCACCCGATTTTTGAACTTCAGGCCCATTAGTCGGAGAAAATGGTCCAGCAACGTATTTATGTCCTCTTTTCTCTCATGCAACGGTGGTAATTCCATTCGGATAACATTGAGCCTGAAAAGCAGATCTCGCCTGAAATGACCTTTCTGAGCCATTTCTTCGAGATTTCTGTTTGTGGCTGCTATTACACGGACATCCACATGCACTCCTTTGGATGAGCCCAGGGGGTAAACCACTTTGTCATCGAGAAATGAGAGCAGTTTTACCTGCAATGCAAGTGGAAGGTCGCCAATTTCAGTCAGCAACAGTGTTCCGTTGTGGGCAAGTCTGAATCTTCCGAGGCGGTTCTCATAAGCGCCGGTAAAGGCGCCTTTCTGGTGTCCGAACAGCTCTGATTCCAGTAGCGTTTCAGGCAGCGCCCCGCAATTGACTTTGACAAATGGACCTTTGGCCCTGTCTGACGCCTTGTGGATGGCTTCCGCCAGCATGTCCTTACCCGTTCCCGTTTGCCCCGTTATCAAGACGGAAGAATCTGTTTGGGCTATGACCGGAATCATGTTGAAGATGCGCTTCATCTGCGGGCTTCTTCCTATCATTTCATCCAGTTTGAAAACACGGTCTACCTTGGAACATTCGGCTTCAAGCACCCTGACGTCCTCGAAAGTTTCTATGTAGCCCAGTTTATTCTCGTCATTATCCAGAAGTAGTGACGAGGTAATTCTTACAGGTATTTTCTCCCTGCTTTTATTGATGATGTTGGAGTCTGTTGTGACAGACCTGTTTTCATCAGTGAGTTGTTTGAGGGGACACCCCTGAAAACAATGATTACACCTGATAATATGACTGCATGGAATTCCATAGGACTCTGAGCCAATAAATCCTGTAAGAGATTCCAGGGCCCGGTTAAAAAAAACCAGTTTCTGGTCATTGTCCAAAATGGCAATCCCCAAAGGTATCTCGTCGAGAACCCTGGTTGTGGACAATCGACTTGAGGTAATACCTATAAGTTCCTGAACGGTTGGTTCTGACAAGCAAAATCCTGTTTAGGGAGAGAATGACAACTTTGATAACGAGATCACAACACTGATCCCTTGAAATTTAATTATCAGAAAACATCTTGATCACAAAGTCATTCTACTCATTTTCTGATTGTTTGCCAATTTTCCGGATGTATTTGGCCGAAGGAATTTCCAGTAGCGCTTCACAGGGACAATTCACAATGGGTGTCAAACCAAGGTAATCGCTCTTGCATACTTTGAACTGGTTTGATAAAAACACGTCCATGAGAATCCCCACAAGCAATCTGGAAAGTAGACTGAATTCTGCTCTTGGCTCGTTCATCTGCGCCATGTCTGTTTTACTGGCTCTGGCAATGACAGCGCCGGGCCATGCCAATCCTTCGGTGAAACCTGAAGAAATTCCTGGACGCCTTTATGACAGAGGAAAATCCCTATCCGCGTTCAAGGCGGTAATGAGTGTTTCCACTATGAATGAAATCGACAAGTCTCGGCAGGATGTAAAAGGATTCATGATTTACAGGCGTCCAAGCGACTTCCGGTTTCAAGGAGTGGGGCCGGGTGGAAATTCATTATTTGAACTCATACTTAAGGCCAATCATTTTGAGCTTTACGTGCCATCTGATGGTAAGATACTGACAGGCGCCAAGGATTGTTTTGCAAGGCGCTTCCCTGATGTGTCGGAAATAGAGGGGCTAATCCCGATGGTTCTGCTGCAGTGGAAGGATGTCAGATTTGATCGTCTGTTATCGAGAGATTCGGAAAAAATAGTGATTCGAATTTCATTCCAGGGCCGGGTCTGGGGCGCCACACTCGATCCTCAAAACCTGCATTTGTTAAGACTGGTCAGGTTGAATCCAAAAGGGGACATTGATCTCACTGCCGACTTCGGGGAGTTCAAATCCGGCGAGGACGGATGGTTACCCAGAAAATTCGAGATTCAGTCAATATCAGGAAAGTGGAAAACCATTGCCAGGATAAGCAAGATCGAGGCTAATCCATTCGTTGTCGAAAAAAACTTCCAGCTCGACAACACTTTCTCCGCAAAAACTGAACAGTGCAAATGAATTCAGTGAAGACACACGAATGAAAAGGCTGTTATACAACCTTACCCTTCACTGTTTTGTGGCCCCGATTCTGTTGACTTATTACGCCCCTCAAGTCTTTTTCAAAGGAAAATACAGGAAATCCATATCAGGTAAGCTCGGGAATCTATCCCCGGAGATTGGCCGTAACTCATTCAAGGGATTCAGGGTATGGTTTCATGCCGTCTCCGTTGGTGAAGTCGTAGCGTTGGCCCCACTGGTGGAAAAATTAAGCAAAATCAGACCGGACCTGGACATAGTAATCTCCACAGGAACCGAAACCGGTCAGCAACGGGCTCAAGAATTGATATCTTGTACACATAAATTTTTTTACATGCCTCTGGATTTCCCTTTTTCAGTAAACAAAGCATTGAAGATGGTTTCTGCGGATCTTTTCGTTATGACAGAGACCGAAATATGGCCCAACCTGATCTATGAACTCAAGAGGTCCGGCGCAAAAATTGCCCTTGTCAACGGTCGAATCTCAGACAGGTCATTCCCGAGATATTTGACTTTCAAACGCTTTCTGAAAGACACTCTTGATTCCATCGATCTGTATTCAATGTGTTCGGAAGAGGACGCGTCAAGAATAAGCCAGATGGGGGCTGATCCGAATAAAATAAAGGTTTCAGGAAACATCAAGATAGATTCGGCATTCAAGGCCCCTGAGGAAGGTGTCACAGAGGGCCTGATGCGACTGTTCCAGCTTGGCGCCTCGAACAAAGTGATTGTCGCAGGCAGCATCCATCCCGGTGAAGATGAAATAGTTGTTTCGAGCTTCAAAAACTTGTTGAAAACCTATCCGGACCTGATACTCGTCATTGCGCCTCGACATCTCGATAAAATAAAACTTTTCCTGAACACGATTCAGAAGGCGGGACTTGTCGCTCCGGTCATGACCAGTGAACTGAAGTCTGGAACCTCAAGGAACGGCCGGCAAATAATTTTGATTGATGGGATGGGTGAATTGTTTAAAGCCTACTCTATTGCCGACATTGTGTTTGTTGGTGGGTCACTGGTTCCAAGAGGCGGTCAGAACATTCTTGAACCTGCTTCATGGTCAAAACCCATAATCTTTGGACCATACATGGAAGACTTCAGGGATTCAAGTGAGACACTGCTGAAAAACAGAGCTGCGTTCCAGGTCAGCGATGGGCAGGAACTAAGCTGTAAACTGGATTTATTGTTAAATGATCCAGATCTGAGGCGAACCATGGGGCAGGCCGGCAGAAAACGGTTGGAGATTCACGCAGGGAGCGCGGATAAAAACACCGAGCTATTGTTAGGTCTGATAGATCAGAAGATCAATCCACAAAATAACCGACATCTCCTTTTCCCTCTCTAATAACTTCAGGAATCCCTTCAATAAGGCTTACAACCGAAGAAGGTTCCGGCATGAATGTTCCGCCATCTATGACCACATCAACAAGCCCTTTGTATATCCGTTCTATTTCCACCGGATCGTCAAGTAACTGATCGTCCGGCAAGCGCACAGACGAGCTTAATATCGGATGTCCCAATTCCTCCAGGAGAGCCTGACAAATTTTATTGTCCGGAATTCTTATCCCGACCTCATTTCGTTTTGTCAGCACTATTCTGGGCACAAGCCTGGTGGCCTTAAGTATGAATGTGTATGGGCCCGGTAGATGTTTTCGAAGAAGTTTGTAATCTGCGTCGCTAACCTGAGCGTATTGAGATATGGTTTTCAGGTCGGAGAATACAAATGACAGATGCCGTTTGTTGTCCATCTTCTTGATTCTACGGACCCTCTCAAGAGCCTTCTTGCTCATGATGCTACATCCTAGTCCGTAAACCGTGTCGGTGGGGTAGATGATCACACCATCCGAACGTAACAGTTCAGCCACCTTGGAAATATGTCTCTGTTGCGGATTGACCGGATTGACTTGAATTATCATTCTATATGCCAGGATATTGAACTCGTCCCTCTACGAGAATGTCGGGTCCAACCTTCAATGACTTAACATTGACCAGTCTTGGCGCCTCCTCAAGATGATTGATGCCGGCCCCTCCAATCCCTGAAGGAGCAGATTTTCCGCCTATGATTATCGGCGCGTAAAAAAATGAACACTTGTCCACAACTCTCGCATCCAGCGCGCCCCATGCGAGTCCGGCGCCACCTTCGATCAATACGGATGTTATGCCCATCCGGTAAACCTGCGAGAAGAGGTCAACAAGATTTACTCTATCAGGGCTATCCGTGGTGACAATTCTGGCGCCTTTTTTCTCGAGCCTGGACTTCAGTCGAGTGGGTGGATCTTTCCTGGTGGCTATTATAACACCAGCCTGGGAGGAGGCGTTAAATATTGCCGCATCCGGTGGAGTTCTAAGACTGGAGTCAGCTACTATTCTCACGGGATCTCTGCCTTGCGCTCCCTTCAAACGTGTAGTCAACGATGGATTGTCTTGCAGGACAGTCTGAATGCCGACCATGATGGCAGAAACTCTATCCCTGATTCTGTGAACCTTCATTCGGGATTCTTCAGAGGTTATCCACTTTGACGCGCCGGTCTTGGTCGCTATGCGACCGTCCAGACTCATTGCCAGTTTCAGGATCGTGAAAGGACGACGCATTGTCACGTTTGTAAGGTAAACTTCGTTGATCGATGTGCATCGATCTTCTATTATTGGACCTACTACTTCTACACCGGCCTTTCTTAGTGTATCTGCGCCGCCGCCTATTACCGTCGGGTTGGGGTCATCTATGCCGTAGTAGACCTTTTTTATTCCAGCCGCCATTATGGCCAGAGTGCACGGAGGGGTTCGCCCATAATGATTACAGGGTTCAAGGGTGACATACAATTCAGCTCCCTGAGTGTTGTCCCCGGCCGCCCTGATGGCCTCCACTTCCGCGTGGGGTTCTCCAGGGGCCCTATGATAGCCTTCTCCTACTATTTTGCCTTCTTTGACTATTACCGCGCCAACCATGGGATTTGGGGACGTGCGTCCCTGACCCCTTTTCGCCAGACTGAGTGCCCGAGACATGTAACGCTCGGCCTCACGGCGAACACCGGCTTCCTTGATTGTCATCTATTGATCCGTAATGAGTATTTTGATCAGTCCTGGTCTCTTTCAATTCGTACAATTCTTTGATTTCACGGATGAATTCATCTATATCCCTGAACGATCTGTAAACTGAGGCAAACCGGACATACGCTACATCATCCATGTTCTGAAGCGCTTCCATTATGCGTTCACCGATGTATGAAACGCTTATCTCCTTCTCGGATTTTTCCATCAAATCCTGTTCGATGTTGTCGGCCACCTGTTCAATACGATCTACACTTACTGGCCTTTTTTCACAAGCCCTCATCATTCCTTCAACTATTTTTCGGCGATCAAAAGCCTCACGCCTGCCATCTTTCTTGATGACATAAGGCAGAACCTCTTCAATTTTCTCGTAGGTCGTGAACCTTTTCAGGCAACCAAGGCATTGCCGACGTCTGCGAATAACTGTATTGTCTTTAGCCAGACGAGAATCTATCACTTTATCTTCTATTTTTCCGCAAACGGGGCATCTCATCATGAACCGCCTACATCCGCATTTTGATAACACCTCAACACAACATTTGAAATATGTATTATGATAATCGCTATGATGCAAGTAAAAACGAGAAACAGACTTAAGTTTTCAAGGCTCGTGGATGTATGCTCAAGTGTCCTGAAGAGCGTTAGATTGTGGTAGTGGACTGATGCTTTTCTTTGATAATATGACCCTGACTGAGGCATTTCAGGGGCCGGGAATGTTTTTATTCGGGTTGGATAAAAGCTGCCAGATTGAACCATTCGGAGCTTTTTGAGAAATGATGTCGATTCTTTCCAAGATATACTCGTGGTTAAAATCCATAGCCAGCCTGATGTTGACGGGTGACTACATTGTAGTGGGTTTAATGCTTTGCACTGCTATCGGCATGTTCATGTTCACACCGTGGATTCTAGGCAATAGAAGCGGGGAGATTGAAATAAGGAGCGGCGCTCGAACCATTGGGCTGTTCTCTCTCAAGAACGACGCTTTGATAGACATTAGAGGGACAATTGGGGATACCCGGGTGAGGATCAAGGACGGCAAGGCTGTAATAGTGGATTCTCCCTGCGCCAATAAATATTGTGAACGAATGGGACCTATAGGAGATTCAGGTGGGGTTCTGGTGTGCGTTCCAAACGAGATCATAGTTGGCAGCGTTAAACAGGATCGTGACGGATTGGATGCCGTCAGCAAATGAATGAGCGCGTCTTCAAGATAGCACGTCTGGCAATGTTGCTCGCCCTGGCCACATCGATACATTCCCTGGAGGCGGCGACTCCTGTAACACTGGGCTGGTTCAAGTTCGGTTTTGCAAATATAGTGGGGTTGACTACGCTTCTGATATTTGGGTTTAAAGACGCATTTTATGTAACTGTGGGCAGAATATTCCTTGGCTCACTCATTTCCGGCACATTGGGATCGCCAGCCTTCTTCCTGGCGCTGTCAGGGGGCATTGTTTCAATTATTCTTATGGGGTTGGCCAGCGCCGTAGACAGGAGGCATCTCAGTGAAATAGGTTTGAGTGTTATAGGGGCGGTGTCACACAACATGGCCCAGCTTTGCGCTGCCTACCTGGTGATAGTCCGCAATGACACAATTTTTCTTTTGGCGCCGTTCATGATAATGGCAGCCACCGCTACCGGAATCATCAACGGGTTGGCGTGCCGGTATCTGACAGCCTCCCTGAAGCGACAGTGGAAGACTTGATTTAAGGCCAGAACGAAGTAAGGAGCCATCATTGGATGACTCCCTGCCCGAATTGAAATACGCCCTGATTATGAGTCCTAATAACCCATAAGTCCGCAGCAGCGAGTGCAGACAGGCATGAGACCCTTTTCAGAGAGGCTCTTTCTGAATTTTTTATACAACTCTGAATTCCACAATTCCGTTATAGAGTGGTTCTTCACGTTGCCGACCACAAAATCGTGATAATCCCGGCAAGGCGACATATCGCCGTTTGAATTGATCTCCACGGCGCTGAAGATTGAAACACATTTGTCGAATCCAAAGGTGCAGTCGTGATCAGTGTAGTATCTATGAAGTTCAGTCGG
>CAYNZA010000036.1:0-24616 GCA_964401595.1 uncultured Desulfomonile sp. | reverse complement strand
TTCGCGTCGAAACCATCGACTTGAATGTTTCAGACGAGGAACTGTTGCGCATAAGCCGAGAGGGCGTTTTGGCGCTTACACTTGAAGAAATGAAGGTTGTCCAGAGATTCTTTAACGATGAAAAATATATAGCTTTAAGGCTCGCAAGTGGGCTTACAGCCAAAGTGACCGATTGTGAGCTGGAAGCCATCGCTCAGACGTGGTCGGAACATTGCAAGCACAAAATATTCAACGCTGTCATAGACTATGACAATGAAGGTGAAAAGACAGTCATAGACAGTCTTTTCAAATCGTACATTCAGCGATCGACTTCTGAAATCAGGTCCAGGCTGGGCGATAATGACTATTGTCTTTCGGTGTTTAAGGACAACGCCGGTGTGATCAAGCTGGACGAGGACTGGAACCTTGTTGTTAAGGTTGAGACCCACAACTCTCCATCAGCCCTCGATCCCTACGGTGGCGCGTTGACTGGAATTGTGGGCGTCAACAGGGATCCATTCGGCACAGGCATGGGCTCAAAACTGATATTCAACACGGATGTATTCTGTTTCGCTCCACCCGATTATGCCGGCTCCATGCCTCCAAGACTGTTACATCCGAGGCGCGTTTTCGAGGGGGTTAGGGAAGGAGTCGAGCACGGCGGAAACAAGAGTGGAATTCCAACCGTGAATGGGGCTGTAGTTTTTGACGAACGTTATTTGGGCAAGCCACTGGTTTTTTGCGGAACAGGCGGCCTGATGCCTCGAAAAATAAACGGCAAGCCCGGTCACATAAAAAAAGCCAGTCCGGGTGACCGAATAGTTATGGTTGGTGGAAGGATAGGAAAAGACGGAATCCACGGGGCAACGTTTTCTTCAGAAGAATTACACGAGGGTTCTCCGGTCAGCGCTGTTCAAATAGGTGATCCAATAACACAGAAGCGGATGACTGACTTTCTGCTCTTGGCCAGGGACAAAGGCCTTTACACATCGATCACGGACAATGGCGCTGGAGGACTCTCGTCGTCAGTGGGAGAAATGGCCACCGAAGCCGGCGGCGCCAAGCTGTGGCTTAATAGGGCCCCCCTTAAATACCAGGGGCTCCAACCCTGGGAAATTCTACTGTCTGAAGCTCAGGAGAGAATGACAGTGGCCACGTCGATGGATAAGGTCGAGGCTTTTTTGTCTCTGGCCCGAACAATGGACGTAGAAGCTACCGACCTGGGTGAGTTCACCAACGACGGCACGTTCACTGTTTACTGGGAAAATCAGACAGTGGCCCTGTTGCCTCTGGAATTCCTGCATGACGGCTTGCCAAAGATGCGATTGAAGGCGTGCTGGCAACCTCCCGCCCATATTAAGCCGGAAATACCCATCAAGAGCGATTTAACGCCTGTTTTGAATAAACTTCTGGCCAGGTGGAACATTTGTTCCAAAGAAAGTCTGATTCGACAGTACGATCATGAAGTTCAGGCCGGCTCGGTCATAAAGCCGCTTGTTGGAATTTCAAATGATGGTCCTGGAGACGCTGCGGTGGTCAGGCCGGTTTTGGACCGTCATGTGGGAATAGCGGTGGGATGTGGAATTGTTCCGCGATATTCTGATCTCGATACGTACCATATGATGGCTTGCGCCATAGACGAGGCAGTGCGCAATATCGTCTGCGTAGGGGCAAATCCGGATCACATGGCCGGACTAGACAATTTCTGCTGGTGTGATCCCGTGCAGTCTCCTAAGACCCCTGATGGCGAATACAAGCTGGCGCAGTTAGTTCGCGCCAATCAGGCCCTGTATGATCTGTGCATCGCATACGGGATCCCGTGTATATCCGGAAAAGACAGCATGAAGAATGACTATTCCATCGGAAATACAAAAATATCCATACCTCCGACAGTGTTGTTTACGGCTGTGGGTGTTGTGCCTGACGTAAGATTGTGCGTCACTCCAGATTTCAAGAAACCAGGAGACCTGATTTACGTATTGGGATTGACCAGGAACGGGACGGGCGCTTCGGAATATTTTACAATGAATGGAGTCATTGGAAATAATGTTCCCAAAGTAACGGATCCAAAAGACTCGATAGCGATGTACAAAGCCGTTCATCGCGCAATAAAGGAGAGATTGCTGTCTTCAGCCCATGACCTGTCGGATGGGGGATTGGCGGTGGCATTGGCTGAATGTTGTTTCTCAGGCGGATTGGGCGCTCTAATTTCTACATCAGGTCTGGCTGTTCAGGATGTTGAAAGAGATGACGATGTCCTGTTTTCAGAGAGCCCGTCGAGGATTGTCATCTCAGTCAGACCTTCCGAAAGTAAAAAAGTGGAAAAGATTTTTTCTGCCTTTCCACTTTCCAGAGTGGGACATGTCACTCAAACTCCAGAGCTAAGGATTGAAGGTTTGGATGGTTCCACTGTCATTTGCGCAAACATTTTTGAACTTAAGACGTCATGGCAACATCCTCTGGGGGTTTGAAAACATTCGATATGACCATCGGGGAGAGATATTCAAGATGGGTTATGACCGCTGGGAGTTGCATCATCGGGTCAGGTTCCAGTGGACTGATATCGGGTTTAGTGGGGTGTTCATGTGGAGGTGTTTATGCAGACACTTTATTCCTCACTTGAGCAACTAATCAATTTTTTTAGGCATCACCAGTTGATGGAGGGTGTCATCATACTGTCTGGCGGAATTCTCGGCGCCATATTGCTGCGTCAAAGTTCTCTGCGGGCGCTAAACTTTTTGATTCGCAAATACCAGTGGGGTTTCGGAGAGAGGCTGATCGTTCTAATAACAAGGCCGATATGGATCACCGTCATTCTGGTCGCGCTCCATAAAGCGCTTCCGCTACTGATTGACATGCGATCAGAAACCGGATTCGTGTTGGAGGCCTTGGTAGACTCATCTCTGGTTTTGATGTGGGCGGTAGCGTTCTCAAGAGTTTTAAGAATTGTGACACGCAAAGAATTCGCCACCAAGTCCTACAGCCATGAGGCCATCCAGTTTCTGGGTAATCTTGGAATAGCTCTAGTGGTGGTGAATGCGGGGTTCATGCTGCTAACAGTCTGGAACGTGGATATAACCCCATTGCTGGCCTCAGCGGGTATTGTCGGACTTGCAGTGGCGCTGGCGGCCAAGGACACACTTGCAAATTTTTTCGGTGGAGTGAACCTGTTTATTGATCGACCTTTCAAGAAGGGTGATTATATTGTGTTGGGGACAGGCGAACGCGGGGCTATTGTGGAAATTGGTTTGAGGAGCACAAGGTTGATCACCAGGGACGATATGATGATTTGTATCCCCAATTCGGTAATTGCCAATTCAAAAATCGTAAATGAGAGCGCGCCCGAACCTCATCACAGAGTCAGAATAAAAGTAGGAGTGGCCTACGGTTCCAATCTGGATGAGGTTGAAAAGGCGCTTCTTGATATTGCCATAAATGAAAAAATGGTTGCCAGCGATCCTGAACCCCGAGTTAGATTCAGATCCTTCGGGGACTCTGCTTTGGAGTTTGAGCTTTTGTGCTGGGCTCGACGTGCCGGTGACAGAGGATTCATGCAACACAAACTGAACAAGGCCATTTACAATTTGTTCAATACCAAGGGAATTGTTTTCCCGTTTCCTCAGAGAGATGTTCACATAAAGAACTCAAATTGAAAACTGGAATCGCTTAGGTCAGTTTGCCGACCCTTTATTGTGATATTTTCTGTGCGAGACAAGTTGAAATGAGATGGTCAAGTATCATGTGGACGTCCTCAACCGGGCCGTATTCCCCTTTTTCAGACTTGACGTGGATTACATGTTTGGCAATCTTCTTCATCTGCCCGCCGTCAAATCCCACAATTGCCACGGGAATGCCGCCTTTTTGAGAGGCGTACTTCAAAGCATTGACCACATTTGGGGAATTTCCGCTTGCAGAAATTCCCACAACTACATCTGAGATCTTCATGAGATTCTTCAGTTGTCGCTCAAAAATGCTTGCGTAGCCAAAGTCGTTACCCAAGCAGGTTAAATATGCGGAGTTTGATGACAGGCTGAGTGACTTGAAAGGGGGTTGACCCTCGGGTGAGGCGCATACATTCAAATCATTGGCAAAGTGATCTGAAGTTGCAGCGCTACCGCCGTTGCCCATGAAAAATATGGTGGAGCCTCGATCCCTGGCCTTGATGAATTCGTCAATGACTTTGACCACAGATTCCATATCCAGGTCTTCGATAATCGACTGGAGACGTTTTATATAATTCTTGGCATAGTCGGCTTTACTGAAGGTCATTCTTTTTATCTCCTGTGAAGAGAAACCGCAGCCGGTTACAAGGGTCTTGAGACCCTTCAGAACAGGGTCAAGAGGGGCCTGAGTCCATCCCAACGCTGCGCATGAGGCTGGAGTTTTGGCCAGTCTTTCGTCAGAATTTGATTACGGATAACGAGATGCTTTTTAAACAATTCCCTCGATTTATATTTTAAGAAAAAGGAACGATCATGTCCATGCTTAATCCGGAATACGTGAGACAGACGTGTAAAAAGGCCTCAGAGTCTGGCTATTTTACTCTGCTTTCAATGAAACTGCTGAATTTTGAAATTGGTAGTAGTTACATGGAAATGGAAATAGAGGCAAAGCATCTTCAACCATTTGGAGTGACACATGGGGGAGTGTTTGCTTCCGTCATTGACGCTGCCGCGTTCTGGTCGGTTTTCCCGGAATTGCCTCCTGGTCAGGGAATGACAACAGTAGACCTGAAAGTTAATTATCTTGCTCCAGCAATGTCAGGAAAAGTGATCGTCAAAGGTAAGAGAATAAAAATGGGAAAGACTTTGGGTCTGGCCGAAGCGACCATACTTGATTCATCCGGAAGGGTGCTTGCCCACGGTACCTCAACTGTTATGGCGCTTCCAGATCAAAATTTTATTGATAGTGATCTACTGCCGCAAAAATTTATCAAGTGACTTCAGCGAATATCTGAGGCAGGCGTCATCATACGCCTGAGGGTACAAATCTGAACGTGTTTTCACGACGATGTAGGCCGCAACAAAATAGTTGTTTATTGGATCAATGCATCGGGAATAGGAAATCTCATGGCGAAGATTGCCCCGGGACCTCTCGGCTTGCGAAAAGCCACGGAGCCGGAATGGGCCTCGACAATGCGCTTCACATTGCTCAGCCCCAACCCGCTTCCAAGACTCTTACTGGTGTTGAATTGGGTGAACAATCGGCGCGCCTGATCAGGCGGGATTCCCGGTCCGTCATCTCCCACCCCCAACTCCAGAAAACGTAGCCCTTTTTTTCTGGTGATCTTTGTCCAAAGCGCAATTCTTCCACCACGAGGCGATGCCTCAATCGCATTGAGCAGCAAATTTATAATCGCCTGATGAATCTTGGCTGAATCCAACTCGAGCGTTGGTCTTCTTCTGGAAAAAGACTGATCGACCACCAGATGTTTTTCCGCTGCCTTAGGTTCTAAAACTTCCACACATTTCTTGGCGATCAGACTCAAGTCCTCTGGTGATCTGTCGAGTGTAAGTGGCCTGGCAGTGTCCAAAAGTTGTCTCAATATGTCTTCTAACCGAGTTACCTCGTTGACGCTGATTTGCAATCGACGATGATCATAGCCGTCTAAATCCAGCTTCCTTTCGAGAATTTGCAAATTCATTTTAATCGATGACAAAGGATTCCTGATTTCGTGAGACAACGATGCGGACAACCGGCCTAAGTATGCTAATCTCTCATGTTCGCGAACCTGGGTTTCCATGGAAACCCTTTCGCTAATATCCCTGCATATGCCTATCAAAACCGGCCCTGAACCCAGGTCCGAAAGTCTGGCTCTAACTTCCCGGTACGATGTCTCGTTGGGTTCGTCTTTGATCTGGTATTGTACGGGACCAGAACCCTTGCCACCGTTCATTAAGTCCAGATAGGATTTCAAAACCACAGGAAGAGTTTTTGGCGACACAAAGTCTGAAAACAAACGTCCCACGACCATCTTGGGGTTCACTCGATGCATGGAACAAAAAGCCCGGTTTGCGAACATTATCCTTTTGTTCCGAATCACAAAATATCCATCGTTTATCTCTTCGACCAGTGTCTTGTAACGATTTTCGCTTATTACCAATTCAGCAGTTCGATCGCGTATCGCCTGCTCAAGATTCTTGGTGTGTTCCAGGATCGATCGTTCATGCATGTGTTGGTAATGATGCGAAAAACTGTGAATGGTGTATGACAGGCAACTGTTAATGCTTTTCAGAGACTCAGCCAGAAGGGAGAAGTTTACTTCATCGATCAACCTGTTCAACACAATCATTCGAAAAAGTTCAAAAGCTTTTTGAATATCCGAAAGAGGGAATCCCGATTTCAATCTCTTGCTGGTTATGTAATCAATGAATCGTTTGATTTTTGATAGGTCACATAAGGAAATGTATTCCAGATTAGCCTGGAAAGCTCTTGAGACGGTTCCCGTCAGTTCACTTTTTTTTTGTTCCCTGTATGCAGGCGAGAGGTTCGAAAGCCTTTCAGCCCATTCGAGTTTAATACTCTGACGATTTTTCTTCAGCCAGTCCACGAAAGCTCTTGGGGCAGGTGAATCGACGTATATCATTGGTTCCTGTCTCAAATTGGACAACTCCTCCGTAGAAAGTGGAATTCAGATTGCTTTACCGACAACCGCTTTAATCCGAACCTTGGGGCGCCTAACTTGTGTTGACGGAGAAACTCTAATTTGGTATAAACATATACTGAATACTGAGTCAATCCACAAAGTGGAGTTGAATTTTGCAAAAGGCGCCGGCAACCCGGTGAGGGCGACCTGGAGTTATTTAACCCGTCAGGTCCGGAAGGAAGCAGCGGACGTAATCTCGGGGGTCGGCCCTCTCCAGATTGCCGGCGTGTCCCCAACCCGATATTTGAGATCTCTTCGAGTACATGCCTCCCTATCTAGTCCTTGCAAGAAAATACAGACCTTCAACTTTCAGCGATGTAGTCGGGCAAGACCACGTTATAACAACTCTAAAAAATTCAATTAGATCGGGTAGGGTGGGCCATGCTTTTCTGTTCAGCGGGGTCCGGGGTGTAGGAAAGACCACAGTGGCAAGGGTGCTTGCCAAATCCCTGAACTGTACCGGCCGATCTCCGAATGAGGCTGATCCATGTAACCAATGTGTTTCCTGCAAGGAGATTACCGGCGGCTACAGTGTAGACGTCATAGAAATTGATGGCGCCTCCAACACTTCAGTGGAAAACATCCGTGATATAAATGACAACATCAAATATCCTCCTGTAAGTTCGTCATACAAGATAATTATTATCGATGAAGTTCATATGATTTCTATCAATGCGTTCAACGCGTTGTTGAAGACCCTGGAAGAGCCTCCTCAACATGCAAAGTTCATTTTTGCCACGACCGAATCGCACAAGGTTCCGGCTACAATAAATTCAAGGTGCCAAAAATTCAATTTCAGGACCATATCGACTTTGGACATCTGCTCAGGTCTAGAAAAAATACTTGATGAAGAGGGCATTCAGTCCGACGCAGAATCCTTGCATGTTATATCCAGGGAGGCTAAAGGCTCTTTCAGGGATGCGCTAAGTCTTTTGGATCAAGTGATCGCATTCACTGACGGTCCTGTTACAATCAGACAGGTTTCGTCAATTCTCGGAATCGACGGCAGGGACTGCCTGGCAAAACTGGTCGGAATGGCCGTTTCAAATGATGCGCCCGGTGTATTGACCCTGCTAAACGAATCATTTCAAAAGGGCTATGATCCTGATCAATTCATGATTGATCTGATTCAGTTTGTCAGAAATCTCATAGTTGTAGCAACTATCGATGATGTGAAGCTAGTCGGCACTCTAGTGGACGTCAGCCCTTCTGAAATGGATGACATGACAAATCTGGTTTCCAAGACCTCGGCCATGACGCTACAAAACGTTTTTTCAATGTTGTTGAAATCTGAGAGTGAGGTCAAAAAATCCTTAAATCCTTGGGTTGCTCTGGAAATGTTGATGTTGCGAGTGACCAACGCTTCACAACTTGTTGATCTTCGCAATCTTATGAACAAGATCAATCAGTTGGAAAAATCAGTTGGCTTGCGTTTAACTGGGGTGGCTCAGAGCCATATTCGGCAAAGCCTCGCTCCGAGGGTTGATGATCAGAGAGGACCTGTTCTGCCCAGAACCTATGCTCAGGAGTGCGCTGGAACGGACAGTGGATTTCAGGCGCCTGAATCGAAGATGAAGACGTCCACCAATGAGAAAACAGCAACAGCCAATTCGGCGTTGACCGGCAACCCGGCGGATATCTGGGCTGAACTGAAGTCAGTTATCCGTTCCCAAGGACAAGAGGCTGTTTTGGCTCTGATGGAGCATGGAGAGTTGGTTTCATGCGGGCCTAATATTGTGGAGATCGGTTTTACCAAAAATGTGTGGAAAGAACAATTTGAAGCCAGGATCAAAAATAAACCTGAATTGAAGAATATTTTTGATGACTTTTTTTGCAACATTAAAGTAAAGACTTTGGTGTTGTCTCAAGAAACGTCTCTTGAAGAAAGAAAACCGTACGATGTTGTCACAGATGGCCAAACAGACCTGCATCGAGCCATCAGGAGTGAGGCTATGGAAAACTCCATAATAAGATCTGTCCTGAAAGAGTTTGAGAACAGTTCGGTTGAAGAGATAAAGATACTTGCTCCAAAGTAGCCAGGTCTGTTTCGGTTGCCTTCAACATGTCAGATAGCTCTGGTCGGATATCATCAAGGCCTTCTTGACACTGCGTCGATCAGGATTTAGTTTGTTGATACGGCTAGTAGCAAGACTGACTCAGAAATTCGAGCCTAAAAAATAATTTTGAGGAGCTAATGATGTCAGGATGTAGAAGCTGTTCGGGATGTGCGCCTGAACCACGTTTTACCCCTAGTAAAAAGCCGGAAAAGTTGTCTCCAGTTGAAACGTCGGGCAATCCAAGATACCCACGGGTTTTTGTAGGGTCACAAGCGATTTATTCTGATTCGGATGTCCAGATGATAGTGCAAGTTATTTCAGATGAATGTGATGACTCGACGGATAAATTTCAGGTTGAACCCACGACGATTTTGAAGGGTGGTTCCGATAGCTGTCCGGTAACAAAATGTATGCTCATCTCCCAGCAGGTAGGGGAGAGTTGCTGGAAGTTGCAGGCCCTTCTTTAGGCTGGTAACTGAAAAAAATCAGGACTGCAGGATGACAAACCGATGAAAACATTCAGCGTCGAGGAGATATCCAAGTCTGATGGCAAGGATGGGAATCCATCGTTAGTGGTTGTTGAAAGCCGGGTTTACGATGTTTCCTCCAGCAAGCGATGGACCGGCGGGATTCACATGAGACGACACCAAGCCGGTTCAGACCTTACTTTAGATCTCAAAGCAGCGCCTCATGGAACTGAAGTGCTTGAACGGGTCGAATTGGTTGGCCAGCTTGTTCAGCCAGCTAGAAACAGTAGCACAGGATTAAGGGGATCCTTGGAGGAATTACTTGAGAAACATCCGTTTTTCAGGCGTCATCCACATCCTGCGATAGTTCATTTTCCGCTTGGGCTGTTAATGATTGCTCCCATTCTTCAAATAGCCGCGCTTGTGACACGATCCTCATCGACTGAGTGGGCCGCTTACCTGCTGCTGTTGATTGGGTCAGTTTCAATTGTGGGATCCATAGCAACGGGCTACATGACCTGGGTCGTCAATTATGAAGCCTCGGACTCTAAAATAATAAAGTCAAAGAGGCGAATGGCATGGCTTGCTCTTGCGCTTGCAGTTGTGGCCTTTTACACGAGGACTTTCGTTGTCAATGATCCCTTGCAGTTTAATGATACTTTTGTGCTGTTATACACGCTCAATGTCATAGGGCTTTCAGCGTCCGTCGGCTATACGGGGTTCCTGGGCGGAAAGCTGACCTTTCCCTACGAATGATAAAAGATATCTGATTGGCAAAAAAAGTGATCATAATGGTTCCAGTGGGAGGTTTCACTGTTGGAGAAAGTTTTTTCTTGGCCCAGGTTCAAGCTATTTCTAGGGCTTTCCAGAACTCCCCATGCTTTGCTGGATGTCGCTACTCCGGCTATGGCTGCGCTATTATATCTCGGATGTTTCCCTGATTATTTTACAATAATCCTCGGCCTGGTAACTGCTTTTGCCGGATACACCGCAGTCTACGCGCTCAACGACATTGTAGATGTCCACGTAGATAGACAAAGGCTTTCTCTGTGTTCCACGGACCAGGAACTATTCGACGTAGATGAAATTTTTGTGAGGCATCCGGTAGCTCAGGGATTGATTTCCTACGGCGACGCAATGCTATGGTTCCTGTTTTGGGGATCGATAGCAATCGTGGGGGCATGGGCGTTGAATCCATACTGCGGACTTCTGTTCGTGCTGTCTGCTGCTCTGGAAGCCGTGTACTGCAGACTCCTGAAAATAAGTCATTTGAAGATAGTGCCTTCGGCAATTGTCAAAGCCAGTGGGGGAGTAGCCGGGGTGTTGGCGGTAGACCCTGATCCTTCGATGGCTTTTGTTGGAATACTAATCTTGTGGTTGGCCTCATGGGAGATTGGCGGTCAGAATATAGTCAATGATATTGTGGATATGGATAATGATTCCAGAGTAAATGCTCGAACCACCCTGACAGTCAGGGGATTGAAAGACGCAGTCTTTTATCTGGTCGTGGCCAGCGGAATGACCTTTCTGGGAGGACTTGCGATCTACGCGGTTTCTGGTCAGGGAGTTGGATGGCTATATCCTTTTGGAGCTGTTTTTTTTGGCTGGTATCTGATAATCGGACCGGCCAGGGATTTGTACATGGCGCCGGAGCCGGTTACAGCTTCCAGGCTGTTCAATAGGGCAAGCTACCTGCCGCTCGCCTTTCTGGTCTTGACGACTATTTCATTTTTCGTGAGTCGGTAGTTGGAACAGGTAAATTGACGGATTGTGAACCAGGAACATTTGACCGAGCATGATGATCAGGAGGGCGTAAAAATCAGGAATCCAAAATTTGACGAAATGCTGATGAACTGGCCGGAGCGCGTATGGATTTATAGTCCAGTGAGGGAAATCTTCCAGCGACGTGAGGTCAACAAATGGATGAAATTTGCGCCTCCCGATAAAAGAAGCCTGGCGCTTGAGATAGGCTGCGGACTGGGCAGAGGCGCACGGTTGATGATAGACAAGATGGGGTTTTCGAGGGTAGTGGCTTTTGATCTGGAGGGCATACTGGTAAAGCGCTCCCAATTTCTAACTTCCGGAAGACTGAAAGGGGTTGTCGATTTCTTCGTGGGAGATGCACAGGACCTGCCTTTTGATGACGCTACTTTTGACGCCGTGGTTAATTTCGGCATAATGCATCATGTATTGGATTGGCGCAGAGCCATAAGCGAAATATCGAGAACCCTCAAACCAGAAGGTGTTTTTTATTTTGAAGAAATTTACCCACCACTTTACGCCAACGTGGTTTTGAAAGCCCTGTTAAGACATCCCAGGGATGATCGTTTTGAAGAGCAGGGATTCCTGGCGGAGCTCGAATCCAACGGCCTTGCTCTTATGGAAGGCTTTAAGACGGGCTCGCGTTTTGGTATAGTCAGTGCGGCAAAAAAGATGTAAAATTCTTTAGTTGGTGTCGATCAGGCAGACATTCCTGCCTAATTTTCATTTTTTCATCATCCACCTCAAAAAAACTTAGCATGTAACGGTTATTCTGATAGAGTGTTTGGCGTAAGCATATCCTATCATTCTGTTTTTCTCTTAGGATCAACATCTTGTATAATTTCGAATTTGGAATCGGCGTTGCTGTCCTGACGTACATATTATTGTTTTGGCTTAATCGACTACATGAACTGCGTGAGAACGAAAAATGGGTTCCCACCCTGGATCCTGAGGCGAAAGTCAATTTGCCGAAAGATTTGCCGATGATATCGGTGCTGGTTCCGGCGCATAACGAAGAGCATGCCATAGAACAATGTCTCAGGTCCATTCTTGACCAGGATTATCCCAATCTGGAAGTAATTTGTGTCAATGATCGTTCGACTGACACTACGGCGCTTTTGGTATCCCGACTGTTCGAAGGCAGATCGAACTGTCTTTTAGTAACAATCGATCATCGACTCGAAGGGTGGACCGGAAAATGTCATGCTCTACACGTGGCATCGAAGCACGCCAAAGGTTCATGGCTGGCATTCCTGGATGCCGACAGCAGCCTCCATCCTGGCGCTCTTAAACAGTGTTTGAATGAGGTCCTGAAAAGAAAAATCAACTTCATCACGCTGACACCCAAATTCATACTTGGAAGTTTCTGGGAAAAAGCCATTCAGCCCACCTTGGCGTCAATGGCGCCTATTATTTTCCCTCTCTCTCAGGTAAACAACCCCAAGAGTCCAGTGGCCACAGCCAACGGTATGTTTTTTATGGTGAGCAGAAAAGCCTACGACAGAATAAGTGGTCACGAAAATGTGAAGGGGCTGGCAGTTGAGGACATAGGTATAGGCAAAAGAATCAAAGCTGCGGAACTGGGATTACTGTTTGCTAACGGACAAAAGTTGCTCTGCACGCGGATGTACAGCGGATTCAAAGATGTCATCAAAGGGTGGACGCGCATATTGAGCGCCGCCATGAACTACAACGTGCTCACAGCCCTGAAATACTTACCGATGCACATTCTGGTCAGCCTGCCTTCTTTTCTCCTGGGGCTGTCTTTATACATGTCACGGGCTCCAGAAGTCATGCCATGGTACTGGTTTGTCTTACCGCTGTCATGCGCCCTGGCTATGACGGTAGCGTCAATCATGTACTTCGACCAATTAGGGTTACCCAGGCGTTATTCCTTGTACATGACCATAGGAAATATTACGCTGATTATGACCCATTTAATTATTGTGAAAAAAATCCTTTGCAATGATGCTCTTCAGTGGAGAGGTGAAACTTACAACAAAACACGATACCGCCCCAAACATCTGGATCCGCCTGCAGAGGAAACTTGGGAAGCGCGATCTTCAAAAAAATATCGTGGCGGTTGCACCTCTATCTGACTTGAGGACAAAGATTTCTGTCGAAACGTGACTCCGATGAGTTCATGATTTATGGAGCCGAAGGACATCCACAGCGCCTTATACCCCTAAAACTCTGATAACCTCTTGATAACAAGATCCAGAAATTCTTCATTCTCCTCTCTGGTGAACAGACTGGCCGAAGTCGAAAGCGCAAAATTCAAACGGTTCCTAAAGATGTACACCATAAAAAGCGTTTTTGTTCTCGAGAGCATTTTATAAGGAATTCCCATCACTTCCTGAATTTGCAAGCCCCCCAGTTGTGTCAGAGCCGAATCAGCTGTAAGTTTTCCGTTCTCTATCTTGGGCCAGATCACCCCCAAGAATGTTACAGCCGCTGAAAAATTGTGCTGGTTGGTGATGAAACTGATCAGCTTCTTCCTCAACCGGTAGGGGAAAATTCTGACAATATTCACCATCACTTTAATATTTTCGGCCAGTTTGAGATCCTTCTGTTTCCTGAAATGGCGTATTCGTTCCATGGCCAGGGATTTCAAAAACTTTGTTGAGTCAGATCTATTCTCGGGGGAGGATTCAAAAAAAATAAGAGAACTGCTGTTTTCCTGATCCAGACCTCTGAATCTGCCGCGCATGCTGACCGATACCGAACTTGTCAAAAAACCGGGCTTGATATTTCGTTGCATATTCCAGTCATCTATGGCGTAGTGCGTTGCCGCTACCAGAGTGTCGATTAATGATAGACCATTCGATTTAATTCGGGACTGCAATCGGGCAGATTCATCCTCAGACAAAACCCTTTTGGAATGATGTTGTCGTAGATCAGATTTCTTGCCACTACCCACCGGATATGTGGGACTGACCAAGAGATTCTGAACGGTTTGCCTGGCGTCCCTGAGGTAGTCAGACAATCGCATTTTCTTACTGGTTGCCGCCCTTTTTCGTGACCCCGAAAAAGAGAGATATTCAACGGGAGGGTCTGGGGTTGGTCCATGGACCATTTCAGAATAAATCAGCAAGGTATCTTTGCCGACATCCGAGCCTATTGAAGCATCCCCTGCTGCGTGATGAATCAGCCAACCAAAGAGAAAGCGTTCATCGGAAAGCTTGATGCAGTGGAATTCTGATGACATCTCTTTCAGAAGGTCCCATTCGCGATCCAGTCTCGAATTCAGCGTGAATAACACGTTTCCCATTGGATCATCGTTCAAATGTTTGCGGGAGAGATCATGGAAGAACACAGGCAGGATGTTGGGATCACCAATCGACCATTCCAGGCGATGAAGGCCTCTTGTCTTTATATCCATGAGAACGCTATGCAATTGGGGAAATTTCAAAACGGCTTTTCTTGCCGATTGAAACATCAATTCCACATCCACGCTACCAATTACATCAATCAGGCAAACCATGACATTTTTTGCCTGGCCCATACTTGAGAGCGCCAGCATTTCAGAAGAAGCTCCCAGTTGCCTCCATTTGTCGGACAAAAACAATCCTCCAGTACAGAAAAAGTGATTACAAACCTATGCAGTGTTTCAATATTGAGTCATCCCGCCTAAGTTCAAAACCCTTTTTTATTACCTCGAGCGTGATGTCGGCAAGGTCGAATTTTGGTAGATCCTCAAGAGAAGCCCAAACTGCCTCTGAAGCGTCAGACCCCGCCAAAATGGAGCCTTCTGCAACCTCACACCAGTAGTCAGCCAGCACGTAATGGTATTGAACCAATCCGGAATGATCATAAAACACTCTGTCCAACAACTCGACCAGAAACACCGGCTGCACGACCAGCCGCGTTTCTTCAAGCGCTTCTCTCTTGACCGCATCGAGCAACGCTTCACCCAAATTCACCAGTCCACCAGGAATGCTCCATTGTCCCCGTGAAGGCTCGTTAGCGCGACGCACTAGCACAATTTTTGAGTCATGAACGATAATAGCGCCAACTCCGAAGAGTGGAACTCTCGAATATGCCCTGTTAAAATTGGTCAATCAGTTCACCTGTGAATAACGCTCATGAGCTATGATGCCTGGTAAAGAACACGACTTTGTCCACGACAAGGCTGTTTCTCCCAGACAATTTTCATGTAACTCGATTCACGAAAATGGCAAAAAATCCTGCAATGTCGATTTTCTGGCTGGAGCGTCATTCTTCTGAAGAGCCTGCCGGAAAGGATTTTCATCCGCTTCTGTTTCACTCGATTGTGTCATTTCTGAAGTTTGATCAGAAGAATCCAAAGATCGTTCCTGCACATTCTGATCTTGGTCTGTGGAGTCTTTTGAGATTTCGACAGATTCTTCCAGGTTCTGTTTCACAGCCAATTTTGGTTTCTCTGTGTTAGTTACCGCTTTAACCGAAGTTTTGGCTGACTTCTTTTTTTCAACAACGGGCTCTACCGCTTGGATTGCTTCACTTGCCTCCGAAACATTTTCCCCGCGCTCAACAGCATTTGTACTATCATTGTGAGAGTCTTCCTCGACGGATACCATTCCGGAATCCATTTCGGTCAGTTCCTGCGCTTCTGTCGAGGTGGACGTTTTGCGTTTGGTTCGTCGCCTTTTTCGAGGCTGTTTCGGGGTTTTTTCGCTTTTTTCAGCCTGAACAGCTTCTTTGAGAGGTTCCTCAGGCAGATCTGATTTTTGTGGGAGTTCCAGTTCGATTTCTGAAATCGGAGAAGGAGACTCAACAGCCATGAACTCTGAATCCACTTCCTTGAGAGCCTCGACGACCAGTTCATTATCAAGGCTAGAATGCCTGGAAACCACGGACACTCTGGAGCCAAACACGGCTTCCAGTTCCACTAACTGTGAACGCATATTATTCAGGAGGTATTCCGCAACCTTGGGAGGAGCTGTGGCGCGGACGTGGACCACATCACCTTTGACCAAGGCCGATTTGATTCTCCTGAATACAGACAAAGCAGTTGTCTCTATGGATCGAACCCTTCCCCTACCTGAACAAAGCGGGCATTCGTGATATTCACCTTCTCCGAGGGATGACTTAATTCTCTGACGAGACAATTCAAGAACGCCAAGGCTGGAAATTCTTAAGACCTTGGTTTTGGCCCTGTCTCCTTTGAGGGCATTCTTGAGTTGTCTTTCGACATCCTGCAAATGTTTCTTGGAGATCATGTCAATAAAGTCTATTACAATTATACCCCCAAGGTCACGCAACCTTAACTGTCTGGCAATTTCCGGACCAGCTTCCATGTTCACGCAGAACGCAGTGTCTTCAATTCCTTTTTCCTTTGTGGCGCTGCCGGAATTTACGTCTATCGTGACCATGGCTTCGGTAGGTTCAATCAGTATGTATCCACCCGACTTGAGCTTGATCTTTCTCTGATATACGAGTTCTATCTGTTCCTCAAGCTGATACTTGTTGAACAACGGGCGCTTTTCCTGATAAAGTTTTACCAGACCTTCATATTTAGGCATTACCTGCCTGAAAAAGTCTCGGGCCCTTTTGTAAACTTCCTTGTCGTCCACCAGAATTTCATTAATGTCTGATTCAAAATGCTCCCGGATGGACCTCACAACCAGATCGGGTTCCTTGTAGAGCATGGATGGAGCCGGCATATTTACGACATTTTTTTCTATGGTGTTCCAGAGCTTTAGCAGATAGTTCAGATCTCGAGATAGTTCAGTTTTGGTCCGACCCATTCCCGCTGTGCGAATGATGAAGCCCATGTTCTCCGGGGGGGTAAGTTGCTTCAGAATGTCTTTGAGCTTCTTGCGTTCAGTATCATCTTCGATTTTTCTTGAAACTCCGCAAAGATCAGTTCCAGGCATCAACACAAGATAACGTCCGGCCAACGAGATGTTCGTGGTTAATCCCGCGCCTTTGTTGTGTCGTTCTTCCTTGATCACCTGAACTATAACGTGATCGTCCTTCTTGAACACATCCTGAATTCGCGGTTTTCTTCTGGCGGTTTCAAAAGATTCAGGAAAGTAGGAAGAGTGGATATCATTTATTGATAGAAACCCGTTTCGGGAATTGCCATAATCAACAAATACCGCCTGAAGTGAAGGCTCTATCCTGCTGATGACGCCCTTGTAAATATTTCCTAAGGTTGCTTCCCGAGTATTAACCTGAACATCGAGGGCATCCAGTGTCCCATCAACTACTACAGCCACGCGACATTCCTCAACGTGACTGGAGTTTATAAGCATTTTCTTTACCATAAACGCATTCTTTTTCTTTGTTTCATTACTTGAATGAAAGATGTGTTTGGCTAGCCGCAGTCAAAGCGATCAGTCTTTTGCCAGGAGCCGCCTCTTGTTACTTTTTTGACATTCTATAAGATATCTGATCGCTTTCCACAATTCATTTTTTCCGGATCCTGTCAGAGATGAAAAGCCGACAATGGGCACATCCGGATCAAGTATTTTCTCGATCTGACGTTTCTGAGCGGACATTTGAGAATTATTGAGCTTGTCCATCTTCGACAAGGCCACTATGAAGGGGATTGAATTCGATTGCAGAAAATTTATCAGGGTCATATCAAAATCCGTAGGGCCTCGCCGTGAGTCGATAATAATCACCACTCCCGAAAGTTGGTTGCGCTCCTTCAGATACGTCTCGACCATGGGACCCCACTTCTTCCTGATTTCCAACGGGACCGAGGCATATCCATAACCGGGCAAATCAACCATCATCAAAGATCCATTGATCATGAAAAAGTTTATTTTGCGAGTCAATCCTGGAGTCTTGGATGTACGAACCAGATTTTTTCTTCCGAGAAGAACGTTAATCATTGAGGACTTTCCCACGTTCGACCGTCCTGCAAACGCTATTTCAGGTTTATCACTCGATGGGTAATCTCTGCTCTGGTCGGCCGAACACAAGAAATCTGCGCTAACTACTTTCATACAGTCCTTAAAATAAATAAGTAATAAATTAGTGAGTTGGGTGAAGTAATGTTTAAATGTGCAGAGCGGAGTGTGGTCTGAAAATTTCTGAATTGCATGTCTTCTCTGAAAAATAGTTGGCCAAACTTCTATGAGCGCCGCATTGATCTCAATTGATCACCGGTGAAAACCCACTGTGTGGATGGCGGAGGCGCATGGGAATCGAACCCACCCAGGACGGTGTTAGCGCCCTGCTTACGGTTTTGAAGACCGCGGAGCCCACCAGAACTCTACCGCCTCCGCTGACAGAATCAACATAAAGATTCTTACTTCATACTACACTTTTATGTTAAAAAGTGGAAGCCACTATTGACTGAAAATGTCGCTGAACGTCTCTTTTTTTAGTGCAGAGACGCTGTTTGGTTTTTTGAAAAAGTTCAAATGGCAGCCAGGCCCCAGTTTCTGACAATTTCAGCATCATCACGGTGACTCACTAAAATGGAGTAATTATGAAAATTACGGCCCGCGGTCATTATTACGCTGCAAAACTGAAAACATGGCTCGAGGTGGGGGCTTCAGACCGTGGTTTGAGAATCTTGAATTTTTCGCAATTGGGGTCCGCTCAATCGCAAAATACAAGTAGCGGGTTGATTGAAGAAACATTTTCACAGTTAGACAAATATTTTGATGGAAGGTTTAGCAGTTTCAACCTTTCATTAGATTTTTCAGGATGGAGCAATTTTCAGAAGGATGTATGGCAGAGTCTGATGAGGATACCTTATGGCGTCACGAGGTCCTATAGGGACATTGCGCTGGACATAGGACGTCCCAAGGCATGTCGGGCCGTCGGAAACGCAAATTCTAAAAACCCTCTACCCATAATTGTGCCATGCCACAGGGTTGTTAAATCTGATGGATCATTAGGCGGATACAGTTCAGGGGTCAATGTGAAACGTCTGCTCCTCCGACATGAAGGCGCATATTTTGAGAAAGAACCGTTTTGAAGAGCTATCGCTGGTTTCTCGAGAAAGCACAGCGCATGAAAACGTAAGAATGAGCAGCAGGGAAAAAGAAACAAAGTTCGTAATCCTCAAGCCTGTTGAGGAAGAGGGAATTTATTTACTGGTGGAAGAGCGCTGTCGTGATTGGACCTGGAGTTCATGCATCGATCGGCAGATCCTTCAGGATATTTATTATGATACCCCAAGCCACGAATTGAAAACGCAAAAATTCGGATTGCGGGTTCGAGTTTTTACGTCCAGAACCTTGGTCACTCTAAAGGGGCCGGCTACCGTAGGCCCCTTGGGTATGCTGGATAGAGAGGAATTTGAGGGCCTTCCGGATGAAGAATTCTTTTCTTTTCTGGTAAAAAAGATAATTTCTCTGGGCATCAATCTATCGGAAAATCTAAAACCCCACGATGATCCACATAAATTTCTGACCTCACTGGGGTTGATCCGGATTCAAAGAAGAAGGACAACTCGCCTGACCCGGAGGCTTTGTTCCCAAAGTAGCCTCAATTCATCGGTAGAGTTTGCTTTGGACACTGTTTGCTATGAAATAGGGGGTTCTAAAGTGATTCACACAGAGATGGAGGTAGAATTGATGAAAGGCTGCTCAGCGCAAGATTATGAGAAGCTGGTCCTGTCTCTGAAAGAAGCGTTCCTGCCTATGGCCAGAGTCTGGGGAATCGACAAGCTGGCCTTGGGGTTTTGGCTCAGGGAATGCCATGACAGATGTTTGTTGTCAGCTTACATCAACAAAGATGGCAGAATTAATGGAAAAGCCTATGAAGCGATTGAAGAGGATTTAGCAGAGTCCAATGGAATCAGGAATTGAGATTCGTTGTTGAAAAACTCTTTTAAAATAAAACCGTAATCTGAATGGGTGAAGCGGTTTGACCACCCTCCCCACTTCACCCATTGGGACTTATTCGAAATTACCGGAAGTTTCACGGTATTTTTTTGTCAGTTTACGAATGTCGTTTTCGGTGAATTCGACCCCGTATTCTTCCATCAACTCACGCTCAACCTTCAATAGCTCTTCCAGTCTAATGTCGGCTCCAAAGACCCCTACCATCTTGTGTTTCTTGTCCCTGACGGGACCTGAAACCGTTATGCATAAGGCTCCGGTAATTCTAGAAGTGAATGGTCCCTGAACGTGAAGTTTTCCGTCTTTCACTGGTTTTATAAACCACTCCCTATCACTAAAGTCCTCGTTTTCCTTGAATTCGACAAACTTGGACTTGTCTGTGATGTCAGTGATGTTGACGGTGATTTTCTTTCCTTCCATGTTGACCACATAACAATATTGTATGAAAGGGTAGGTTTTCAGAAAACCCTGCATGCCTGTTTCCATCGTGGCCACGTTTCCGGACAACATCTGAGGCGATCCCAGGAACTGTTCAACAATCTTGAACGCCATCTCCCTGGCAATGAGTTTCATTCTATCCCAATCGGAAATAAAAAGTTCCGGTAGATGTTTCTTGACCAGGGCCATCATTTCCTTGTCGGACATCGAAGTGATGCGACCGTTGTCATATTGAGCGATAACCTGGTCGTAAATCCTGGAGATTGCCGGATGACTTTTATCGACTCGTTCATCCTTCACTATGTCCAGCTTGGCGTTTATCCAGTGAGCAATCCCAGCTAATCCCGACTTGTCGGTAATATTCACGGTAGGCGGACGTCCCAAAAGTAAGGTTGTATCAAATATGTTGTATATCTCTTCGTTCTTTAACACACCGTCCGCATGAACCCCTGCGCTGGTCGCATTAAACGCCTTGCCTACAAACGGATAATTTTCCGGTATCTTGTGGCCCAGTTCGCGCTCGAAATATTCTGACATTTCTGTTATTGCGCGTGTATCCATACCGTCGGTATGGCCCCTCAGAGATATGTATTCAAACATGAGGGCTTCCAGAGGTGTGTTTCCAGTGCGTTCACCAATTCCCAGCAAGGTTCCGTTGACACCCGTGCATCCGTATAGCCATGCAGAAACAGCGTTCACGAGACCCTTGTGAAAATCATTGTGTCCATGCCACTCCAGAAGATCTTCCGGAACGTTGGCGTCGTCAATCATGGCCCTGATAAGTTTTGGAACGCTTCTTGGAAGAGCGGCGCCGGGATAGTTCACTGCAAATCCCATGGTGTCACACAAACGAATTTTTATATCGACCCCGGCTTCTTCCCTTATTTCCATAATTTTTTGAGCGAGCGGAACACAAAAACCGTAAATGTCAGCCCTGGTGATATCTTCAAAATGGCACCTGGGGATTATGCCCTTCTCAAGGGTTGCCCGTACCATGTCAATATACTTCTCCATGGCCTTTTTCCGGTCGAGTCCCATCTTTAGAAAAATGTGATAGTCCGAGACGGAGGTTAGAATGCCAGTCTCCGGCAAACCCAAGGCCCTGACTGCCGACAGATCCTTTTTCTGGGCCCTTATCCAGCCGGTTATCTGGGGATATTGATATCCCTTGCTTCTACAAACCTCGACCGCTTCCTTGTCCTTTTTGGTGTAAAGGAAGAATTCAGACTGACGGATCATTCCCCTCGGGCCTGACAGCTTGTGGAGAAAATCAAACAGCTTTGAGATTTGCTCTACAGTGAATGGCGGCCGCGCCTGCTGTCCATCACGGAAAGTGGTGTCAGTCATCAGAAAATTCCGGGCAGGCATTATCGGAAGAATTGCGAAGTCAAAGTCCACCTTGGGGACTTCAGTATATGGAAAGATATCTCTCAGTAAATTGGGATTTTCAACCTCGCGTAGTGATCTTCCCTTACTGAACTTGTTGAACTCGTGGTAAAGAACACCTCTTTTGGGGTCCCAAGTCGCCATCCTCGATCTCCTTCAGAAATTTAACGATTATAGGATCAACTCTTCCGGATAAGGCCATAAGACATCAAAAAGCAGTTACATAGGCCAAGAAGTTCCTTTTTTGCCCGGAGCCTCCGGATGAGATTCTCATTTTCGGGCGATTATTTTCAGGCCCAATTCTCTTAGTTGTGTCTCTGACACCTCTCCTGGCGCACCTGTTAGCGGGCAAACAGCTTTTTGGGTCTTCGGAAACGCAATGACGTCTCGTATGCTCTCTGACCCCGTTAGAATGGCCGCCATTCTATCGATGCCGAACGCAATTCCACCGTGTGGCGGCGCTCCAAATCTTAATGCGTCAAGAAGAAATCCAAACTTGTCCTGAGCCTGAACGTCATCAATTCCCAACGCTGAAAAAACCAGTGTCTGAACATCTGATCGATATATTCGCATGCTTCCCCCTCCAATTTCTGATCCGTTCAGGACCAAATCGTAGGCTCTGGCGCGAACTTTGGAGGGATCAGTCTTCAACAGGTCAAGATCATTCATGACCGGAGAGGTGAACGGGTGATGCATGGCTTTGAAACGCTTCTCATCCTCATCATACTCGAACATGGGAAATTCTGTAACCCATAGAAACTTGTAGGTATTTCCCTGGATTTCCCCGAGCTTTTGAGCCAGAAAGTTTCTCAGATTACCCAGAACATCGTTTACTATCTTGAATGAGTCTGCTCCAAAAAGTAATACATCTCCTACCAGAGCCCTGGTTCTTGCCACTATAGCAGTTTTTTCCTCTTCGCTGAGAAACTTTGCTATGGGAGATTGCCATTCCAGGCCTTCCTTGATGCGTGCATAAGCGACTCCTTTGCCTCCGTAGATGGCCGCAAAATCTCTCAGTTCATCAAGGTCCTTCCTGGAGAGTCTTTCTCCATTTTCGACCTTCATGGCTTTGACGATGCCGCCGGAATCCAAAGGCTTTCTGAACACGGCAAACCGGGAGTGTTTGAGAAGGTCTGATATTTCTACCAGTTCCATCCCAAATCTCAAATCGGGCTTGTCCAGGCCAAAGCGGTCCATAGCCTCAGAGTAGGGTAATCGCTCAAACGGCACGTTTAACGTCGTTCCCAAAAGTCTTTGGAATATCAGAGCCATCATGCGTTCAATGATGCCAAAAAGACGTTCTTCTTCAATGAATGAGGTCTCAATATCAAGTTGAGTAAATTCCGGCTGTCTGTCGGCCCTTAAGTCCTCATCCCGAAAGCATCTCACAATCTGGTAGTATCGTTCGAAGCCGGCCACCATCAGTAACTGTTTGAAAATCTGGGGTGATTGAGGCAAAGCATAAAAGGCGCCAGTAGAGACTCTACTGGGCACGAGGTAGTCACGAGCGCCCTCCGGTGTGCTGGTGGTAAGAAAAGGTGTCTCTATGTCCAGAAAATCCTCAGCGTTGAGGAACTCCCTTATGGTATTTGTGAGACGATTCCTCAAAAGCAGGTTTTGGCGGGGCCCCACGAGTCTTCTCAAATCGAGATACCTGTATTTATACCTTATCGAGTCGCTTATTGGAGCCGGGTCATCAAGAGGGAAGGGCGGTGCGTCGGAACTGTTGAGTATCCTCAAATCTCTGACGAAGACCTCGATCAAGCCAGTCGCCATATCAGGGTTTTCGCTATCAGGCGGCCTTCTAAGCACCACGCCTTTTATTGCAATTACCCATTCTGCCCTTAATACGTGGGCCTTTTCATGAGCCATTTCGTTAAATTCCGGGTTGAACACTACCTGGACGAGGCCCTTCCTATCCCGTAGATCTACAAAGATGACCCCGCCGTGGTCTCTCCGTCTAAGAACCCAGCCCATCAATATCACTTCCCTACCAATATGATCAGTCGTAAGGTCGGTTGAAAGCTCGCTTCTTTCCCAGCCGTCCATAGAGTCTAGTTTCAAACTCCGTCTCCTCGAAGAAAATTTATGATTTCGTTCATTTTCACGTTGAACTGCTGTTTGCTGAACATGTCTCTGACTGTCACCGTGTCGTTAGACAACTCGTCGGATCCTATCATGAGAGTTTTTTGCGCTCCAACCCGATCAGCCTGCTTCATATGCGACTTTAGACTCGACATTGAGTTGCGAGTCTGAACACTGAATCCGGCCTTTCTCAAGTCATACACCAGCCTGTAACACGTCTCCCTGCAGGCCTCGCCTAGCGCTGCCACGTACACATCCGTTTTGCGGCCAAACAGGTCCTGACTGCCATCAAGCCCTAGTAAAAGTCTTTCCATTCCAATGGCAAATCCGATGCCGGAAACTTCCGGACCTCCAAGTTCCGCCACAAGGCTGTCGTACCGGCCACCACCACCTACGGCCTTGGAATGCCCCAGGTCGCTGTCAATTATCTCAAATGCAGTTCGTGAATAGTAATCGAGTCCGCGAACCATTCGAGGTTCCTTCCTGTAGCTAACTCCCAGAAGGTCCAAGCCCCTCAATACCGAGTCAAAGTGATTACGACACGGCACATCGAGGTAATCCATGATTACCGGGGCTGAACTCATTATCAAGCTACATTCCGGAGTTTTGCAGTCCAGCGCTCGCAATGGGTTGGTGATCATCCGCCGCCTGCAATCCTCGCAAAGATTCTCCAGGTGTCTTTCCAGAAAATTTGTCAATTCTGACCTGTAAGCGGATCTGCAACTCCTGCAACCCACCGAGTTGATTTCCACTACGAGGTTCTTCGCACCTATGGATTCCAGAATAGAGCAGGCGCACGACACTATCTCAGCGTCAGTCAAGGGATCGTCATCTCCAAGGACCTCAGCATTAATCTGAAAGAATTGACGATAGCGTCCCTTGGAGGGCCTTTCCCTTCTGAACATCGGACCAATCGTGAAAAGTTTCAGCAACGATTCTTTCTTCAGCAATGAGTGCTCAACAACGGATCGCAATATTCCAGCCGTAGCTTCAGGACGCAAGCTCAGG
>CAYNZA010000035.1:0-24826 GCA_964401595.1 uncultured Desulfomonile sp. | reverse complement strand
TCAGCGTACAGGGGCATAGGGCAGAAAATCCCTCCGTATTGGGATTTCCCTCCCCAAGTGTCACTATTTTATCAATTAGTCTAACCTGTTGTCAATCAAACTGGCAAAGATGGTTGAGAAACTGGCCATTTCACGGGTCACTTATTGAAATCCACTGATCAGGAAGTCCCGGTTTTTTGTCAATTTCCAGATTGTTTCTATTTACTTAGTTTTGCTTAAACTGTACACTTGAGTTCACAATGACATCCGTGGAAACCTCGGACCAACCGCCTTCTCTATTTTTAGGCCATTGGAATAACAGATACAATACGGAACGGTATTCTGAATATAAATGAGCGCTCACGACAATCTTAACCTCGAAACTCCCAACTTTCTGGATTTCATAGTCGATCAGCGTAAACCCCTGATGTTCCTGATCGGGCTCGTCAGCGTTTTCCTGGCTTTTTATGCCTTCAGGCTTGAAACGGACCCTTCCCTAAAGACTGGCCTGGACAGAACCACTGTCGCATTCAGCCAGTATGAAAAATTCCTGGAAATTTTCGGCAGTGAAGAGTTTACCCTCATTGCCGTAAAAACCCCGAAGGGCGTTAATGATCCCCGGGCGCTGAAACTTGTCGATTCCTTGACCAGTAATCTGGAAAAATATGACAGGCTCACCGAAGTAATCAGTCTATCCAACGTGAAGCTTTTCAGGCAAAAAGGGGATGTTTTCGGTTCTTTCCATCTTCTGGACAGAGTTGACGGGGGGATTCAAACACCCGAATCCGATCAGTTGTTAGCCCTGAGAAAGGAGTTGCCTTTACTGGCGCTTTTGGCGTCAGAGGACCTGAAGACATTCGGAATTGTCGTCCGAATGGATGAGACCTACAAGTACGACTTTGCGGCCTATGAAAAGATTCTAAAGATAATTGAGGAGACTTTCGCTGATTTTACGGCCCAAGGGTTCGAATACAGGGTAATTGGCCCCGCTTTTGTCAGAGAAGCCATTGTGCAGTACAGTATTCAGACCGGTGTGGTGTTCGGAATCCTGTGCATGCTCATAGCAACCATTGTATCCGTCTATGTTTTCAAGAGTTTCAGGGTTACCCTGGTCACAAATTTCATATTGTCCATATGCGTGCTTTGGGTCCTCGGACTGATGGTCCTCTGCGGAATACCCCTAAACTCGACTACGGCCTTGGCCTTTGGTCTGGTTCCAATAGCCACACTTGAGATAGTGATCCACATGGTGGTTCGCTACCACCAGTTTTACGAAACGGTGAATGACAAGATCAGTGCGATAAAACTGGCTTTCCGCTGGTTGGCCAGACCCTGTTTCATGTGCGTGGTGACTACTGCGATAGGTTTTGGGACGCTCATGATCAGTTCCACACCCATGATTCGACAGTTGGGATTCATCATGTCTTTTGGAGTCCTGATCGCTTACGGGCTGGCCATGGTAATGACACCGGCCTTCTTCTCTTACATGAAGGCGCTCAACACGTCTGAAGCATCTTCCGGACTGCTGGTGGACTGGCTTGATAAACTCCTGAACCGTCTGGCCGGTTTTATATCCAGACACTCGAAGCTCATTGTCCTCTTTGGCGTGGGTCTCACCGTTTTCCTGTTTAGCGGGGCCTCCAGGATACAGATTGACGCCCAGGTATTCAGAATGCTGAGTGAGTCTACAAAAACCGTTCAGGATGTGCGTTTCGTTGAGGCCAACCTTGTGCCTGTCCATACTCTGGAATTACTGATCACAACCAAAGAGGGCTCGTTCAAGAACCACGCTCACTGGAAAAGAATAGACGAACTGGAACGTAATCTTGCCGGAATTCGGGAGGTGTCCTTCACGGACTCATTCCTTCATTTGCTCCAATATCTCCACAGGGTAGCGGGAGGATCAAAATCGGGTGAAGACCTGTTCAGTGACCCCAAATTGATCCCACAACTACTTTTCATGACCTCCATGGATGATGACGGCATGAAGCTGACCCGGAGGTACATTTCCGAAAACCTCGACAAGATCAGGGTCTCTGTAAGTATTCTGAATCCACCCGATGTTCCTATCGACAGCACCATAAGCCAAATAAGGGAGGTCTCAGCCAAGGCGCTCGGAGACGACCTCGATTTTGCGATCACCGGTGAGTTGGCTCTGATATCGGACCAAACGAACACCCTGATCAGTGATCAGTATGAGTCCATGTTTCTGGCGGCTCTGCTAATAATTTCCATTATGATGATCCAAATGGAATCTTTCACGCTCGGATTAATTTGCACGGTTCCAAACATCCCGCCGGTCGCGGCTGTGTTTGGAATAATGGGATGGTGCGGCATTCCGTTAGATATGGTGACGGTGTTTTCCGCAACTGTTGCGGTTGGAATGGCGGATGACAACACCATACACTACATGACTCAGTTGAAAAGAGAAATCGCCCTGAATCCTGATAACGACATAGAAACAAATGTATTCAGGGCATATCGTTTCACCGCCCGCCAGATGGTTTCCTGGTCCCTGGTGATAATATTCGGATTTCTGGCCTTGCTGGTTTCACCTTTCAATCCTGTGGTCTCATTCGGCATACTTGGATGCGCTTCCATTTGTATGGGGCTTTTCGGCGATCTGATCTTTTTGCCTTCACTCATTCTGGGTTCCCAAACTATCAGAAGGACGATCCAAAGGCTGTGCAACAAGAACGCTGCCCGGGTGTGACAGTAGCAGCAACTCTGAGCGCCGGTTTGAGGCAAAAATGGGAGTTAGCTTACCGGGGCTTTTGTAAACGTGGTATGTTGATCATAAGCTTAACGAACCCACACGGTTGTGATAATTAGAAATTTGATGTTGACTGAGACTAATGATGCTATTGGAGAATTTTTATGCGTAAGACAAAGATAGTCGCCACATTAGGTCCTGCTACCGAGACAGAAGAAAAAATAAGAGGTTTGATTGAGGCAGGAGCCGACGCTTTGCGTTTCAATTTCTCACACGGTGACCCTGAATGGAAATCGACGTTATTTGAGAGAGCAAAGAGGGTCGTTGCGGAGAGTGGAAGAACAGTAGCCTTCATCCAGGATCTTCAGGGTCCCAAGGTTCGAGTAGGCCCAATTTCTCCGGAGGGGATCAGGCTCGAGGTCGGCTCGCGGGTTACCCTTACCTCCTCAACCGGCAAAAAGGGTCCAAACTTTATTCCGGTGCGATACTCCAACCTGGAATCAGAAGTGAACCCGGGGGAGATCATCCTGATGGATGACGGAAAATTGCGTCTGAAAGCCATCTCCGTTGATTCACCCGGCGTGTTGGCCGAGGTGTTGCAAGGCGGAATCCTTCTGCCAAACAAGGGTGTAAACTTCCCCCAAACGAGTCTTTCGCTACCGGGCCTGACTGACAAGGATATAGACGACCTCGAACTGGGAATGAGACTTGGCTTTGACGCAGTGGCGCTATCTTTCGTCTCACGCGGCAAGGATGTCGAAAGACTCAGGCAACAAATGCAGAAAATAGGTGTTGTCAGACCCATAATCGCCAAACTTGAGAGAGCCGCCTGCATTGCTGAACTATCTGGAATCCTTCAGGTGTCCGATGCAGTTATGGTCGCCAGAGGAGACCTGGGCGTAGAAGTCGATATCAAGAGGGTTCCAGCCCTGCAAAAGGAAATCATCAAGGAGGCCAACAGGAAGGGAATCCCGGTGATTACAGCCACCCAGATGCTGGAATCAATGACCAATTCATTGCTGCCGACCAGAGCAGAGGCGGCCGATGTGGCCAACGCCGTATTTGACGGAACTGACGCCCTGATGCTCTCCGGCGAAACATCTGTCGGCGAATATCCGATAGAAGCTGTTAAAATGATGCGCGACATAGCCATTGAGGCGGAAGCCTACGAGGATGAAAAGAGGTATGATCGGTGGGCTAATCTTGATCTCACCGGTCACAGTATTACTGAAGCTCTATGCCACACTGCGGTAGTAGCGGCTCATGACATGATTCTACGCACGATAGTCGCCGTAACTGGTTCCGGTAGAACCGCCAGGCAAATCGCCAGATACCGGCCGGACGCAGATGTTTACGCTTTTACCTTCGATGAGAGCACCCGTAATTTCCTGGCCATCAGTCGCGGAATTCAGCCTCACCTGTCAGCATGTATTGTCGATTTCAATGCGCTCATGGATTACGTTGATGATTACGTCATAAAGAACAAAATCGGCGCCAAAGGAGAATTGATTGCAATAGCGATGGGGTGGCCCATAGGTATCGGAGAAACTACCAACATGATGACCATTCACAAAATTGGTGAATATACCACTTAGGAAAACGAGGCGAACTCCAACCGCCCCCTGACTAATTGCCGGCAAAATGTAATACTCAGACGGAAGAACAGAAAACGGCAGGTTTCCAATGATTTGGATCCTGCCGTTTGTTTTCCGCCCTGACCGGTTTCTACTGTGCGCCCCAGATGTATTTGTTTGTAGGCGCCTCCGGAATCCTGGTCTCCTCAACCACCGGTTCCTTATAGGTCTCTTCGTTTATGGGTTCCTTGCGAAGAGCCGCTCCTGCAGGCGCTCCCCACAGATATTTTTTTGAAGGTTCCGCCACAACCCTTCCGGATAACTCGGACTCAGTTACACGGTAATCAACGGTCAACAATGGAACCCTGGGCAGGTCCGCTATGACGAAATTTGCCCGTATGACTACAGCGTTGGCGTTTATGCCGGCAGGAAACGCCGGAAATGGCGCCGCCGTCTGAATGGCCTTTAATAGAGATTCATCCATCTCCGTAATTCCGGAACTTCGTGTCAATTCCAGCGATTTTAACGAGCCATCCCGACCGATCTCGTAGTTGATGGCTACCTTGCCTTTCAGAGCGGACTCAGTAGTGTAATTCAAAGGTGTCTTCCAGACGCGCTGAATTTCATCACGTGTCAACATTGCGTATTCATTGGCGACCCTGTTCTGTGTCGCTCTGTCTATGACAAGCGTGTCAACCGGATAAACCGTGGTCTGAGCAAAAACACCGGAGCATAAAATGCCCAAAACCAGAATTAATACTCCTGAACATGCTGTTTTCATGATTCCGCCCTCTTATACCGTTTGCTGCCAATATCTAATAAAACAGTTAATATAAACTATGTATCTATGTGTAACCAAGTATATTTTAGCCACACGCGAATGAGGCATAGGTATCAGTGATAGAATTCTGCGTCAAGATAAAAAATGGCTTTTTTGTTCAGTTTTATTCAGGAAAGGATTATTTCCGGGAAGCAGGCTGACAATGGACATGCCGTGAGCATTCTGTGAGACTCATGACTCCGTATGACAACGGGATTGAGGAGGGTTTCGCCCGGAGAAGGCGACCAGTCCGGGCGACACGTCAAATAAGTCTTAGATCAATTTAAATCGTCATTCATGTTTCCACTGGGCTTTTCTTTTTTCTATAAAAGCATTTATTCCTTCGTTTGCGTCGTAAGATTCCATCAGGTCTTTGAGGTAAAGAGCCTCCATCCGGGGTAAATCTTCTCTGATGGCTCTAAAAAACCGCATTCTTACGGCTTTGTTCCCAATTTTCAGGCTTGACGCGCTTTTTGGAATGATATGCGTTGAAATCCATTTAGAAGCGAGTTCCCAGGGATCCTGCCCTTCTTCGGCCAAGAGGTTCACCAGTCCGGCCTGTTTGGCCTCGTTGGCCGAGATGGATCTGCCAGTCAGCGCCAAATCATCGGCCAAGGCCTGACCAACCTTGAATTGGAGCATGACTGAGGCTGGTGGAGGCAAAACTCCCAGGACTATTTCCGGTTGGCCGAACATTGCGGTTTGATCCGCAACGATGAAGTTACAGAACAAGGCCAGTTCCATGCCTCCGCCAAGACACTGCCCTCTGACTATTGCCATCGTGGGAATAGCCAGATCCACAAGCTGATAGAACATTCGATGAAAATGATTCAGCATCATGGCTGCCTTATCACGCGTGTGCTCGGGCACGCTGGCGCCGAATGAGAAATGTTTGCCGGATCCCTCGAATATTATCAGCTTGACTTCTTTTTTTTGGGGAAGCCCGCTGAGAACATCCGATATTTCATCAAGCATCTTTGCTTCAAGCACATTGGCCTTGGGGGCATTAAGCAATATTTTGAGAACAGAGCCGTCAAAATGATCTTCTACCGTGATTAAGCCATAATTCATTTGAGACACCTACTATTTGATTGAGAGTGAAGGTAAAAAAAATGGGCGCGGAAGACCGCGCCCTAAAAATTGAGCAGAAACTGAACAGGGCTGCTATTGCTGTGGCTTGCCCAGTACTTTCTCAAAGGTCTCTGGAATAGCTGGGGCGCCCTCAGCTATGAGTTGTCTCCATTTGATGAAATCGATAACATCGGTTCCTGTTATCTTTTTGCCGTTAAATGCATTGAAGCCCAGATACGCTTCATAATTCATGTTGACCATCAGCCAGTGTCTGTTGGGGAGTTTTGCCTGATCCCAGAAGAATTTCTTCTTGGCTCTGATTCCGTCTATGGCTTTGATCAGACATCCGGGGAACAGATTGGCAAAGGTCCATACTATCCTATTGATTTCCTTGTCCAGAAGCTCGAAGTCTACCGGCAGTTCCTTCATCATTTCACGCGCTTCCTTGGCGGCTGCGCCGGTCTTGAACTCGCCGTAAACTATCTCGCCGTCCTTCACGTATGAGTCTGTAATGACCAAAGGATTCCTGATAAACTTGTCACCCTGCTTGAGCACCGGAATAGACTTGGATATGAGGTTTTTGGCCTTCATCTTGTAGGCGCTCCACATTTCGCAGCTAATGCAGTTCCACATGGCGTCTTCCATGGATAGAAACCATGGGAGGAAGTCCGATGAACCACCATCCGGGCTCGAACCGTGACGTGCCCCGGCCTGTCCAAAAATCGCAAGGTCACTCGAAATGGCCAGGTCACAGGCCATACCGATTTCCTGCCCACCCGCTACGCGCATACCGTTAACACGCGCAATTACGGGTTTTTTGCAATTTAGAATGGAATCCACCATAGCGTTGAAGAGATCCATGTATTCGCCATACTCATTGGGTCTCATGCTGTAATATTCGGCGTATTCCTTGGTATTTCCACCCGTGCAGAACGCCTTGTCGCCGGTTCCGGTGAAAACTGCCGCTACTACCGAACGGTCAGCGCTGGCGGCCCCAAATCCGGCTATTACTCCCTTGACCATTTCCGTGGTGTAAGAGTTGTACTGCTTGGGGTTGTTCAATCTGATCCAAGCCACGTATAGCCCGGGTATTTCCTTACCATCCGGACTCACCAGAGGTTTTTTCTCATATACCGTGCACGGGGCTTCTGTTCCCCAATGTTCCGGTCCAATTAGCAAGTGATTCTTGGAACCATTATCTCTGGGCATCCACTCAAGCGTCATATCGACCTCCTAAATTTTTTCTGGCGCGTCTTTAAGTACTTATAAGACTGAAACAATCTGACGTTTATTATCGAAAACCAGCCGTGGACTAAATTATTTTACCGGCTCAAACGCATAGAAAACCCGGGGCATGTTGACCACATCCCGCCCAACTTCCTGCGGTACCGGATCGATGTCAAAAACAGCCAGCTTAACCTGGTCGCCGGACTTTAATTCCCCGGCTGCGCAGTTGATTATCCTAACAAAGAAAGTCCGTTTCCCCTGCAAATCTACCAAGGCGTGAACCAACGGAGGCTTTCCAAATCCCAGGGGAACTCCGACTGACTCCTCGGTCACATCGATCACTGTCCCCACGGTAGGCCAATCAACCCATTCCATGTCCACACTGTAACAGTCAGGACACATGACCCTGGGCGGAAAAGGCTCGGACCCGCAACCTTTGCATTTGGTCGTGGTGAAACGTCCTTCTTTCAGAAATTCATAGAAGGGGGCTATCTGGTTAAATTCCTTGGACTGCTGCGGGAACAGGTCCATGGTCACCATGTATTTTCCTTCGAGTATTGAAATACCTGGGGTGCTCATCTGACCTCCTTACCATAGACCAACACGGTGTGAGCTGCGATGAAACCGCTGAGATTGTGGGTGAGCCCGAAGTTAGCGTTGGGAACCTGCTGAATGGCGTCACCGCGAAGTTGTTTCATCACCTCTATGCCCTGGCGGATGCCGGTCCCACCGAATGGATGGCCGCAGCCCAGGAGGCCGCCGTCCGTGTTCGTAGGAATTTTGCCTCCAAAATCATTCTGACCATCACCCACGAAGAATCCGCCTTCGCCCTTTTTGCAGAAACCAAGATCTTCCATTTCGATGATCTCGGAAATTGTGAAGCAGTCGTGAGTCATGGCGACATCAATATCATCAGCGCTCACCCTGGACTTGGAATAAGCCTGGGTTCCAGCTATTTTTAAGGCTTCCCACGTGGTCCAGTCGGGCATATTTGCCGACATGTTATTTACGCTCGCCTGGCCTGTCCCCAGAAGGTAGACCAGGGGCCTGTTCGTCATTTCTTTGGCCTTCTCTTCGGTTGCCAGCACTAAAGCCGCCGCTCCGTCGGTTATCGGACAGCAATCGTAAAGTGTCAGAGGGGGAACGATCATCCTGCCGCTCATTACCTCTTCCATTGTCACCGGAGTCTGGAACTGGGCCTTGGGGTTTTTCGACGCGTTCCGCCGATTCTTGACGGATATTACTCCCAAATGCTCCTTTTTGGTCCCGAACTGCTTCATGTGCTGCTTGGCCACCATGGCGAACACTGGAGGCGGTAAACCAAGACCCTGCCCACCATCCCAGTCGTGATCCACACTGGCTAATTCACTGTAAAAAACCTCCCACTTCTGTGGAGTGTACAGCTTCTCACCACCAGCCACCATCACCACATCCGCCTGTCCGGACTTGATCATGCCAAAAGCCAGGATCACTGCCGAACTGCCACTAGCGCACAGAAGCTCCACCCTGGCGCAAATGTTCTTCGGCTTTATTCCGGCATATTCCGCAACCAGCGGCGCAAGATGCGTCTGGTAGGAAGTCCTCTCGGTATAGGCTGAAGCTACAAGAAGTCCGTCGATGTCTTTGGGATTCATTAAAGGGTTGTCATCATAGCAGGCTTTGGCGGCTTCCTGAAAAAAGTCCCGCTGACTACCGTCTCTTACCCCCCATTTTGACATCCCCCCAGCAACAACGCACACGTTACGTTCCATGAATATTAACCTCCGGGTGCAAAGTCAGGTCGGCTTATATACGAATCAACAAGTTTTGAGGACACATTTACTGATTTATGGACCCATCGAAAACGAAGCTGTTCACATTTCACGTTCGATCGGTTTTTGCACTAGAGAGTTTACTTCGTTTTATGGCCATGACGCAACTAATTTTTGTAGTCTATAGTGAATTTTTGTCCAGCATGCAATTTGGCGAGAAGGCCATTTCAAGCCCTAACACATTGAAAACAATAAATCGATGATTAACACATGACCAAAAAATGTTTAATTTATTTTTCAGATATATGAATTTTGTCTCAACCATCAGGAATCGATACGCGATGCCTGGTTACTTTTTTCATCGGCAAGAACTATACTGGGGGCCAATTGGTAAATTGATGATTCTTCTTAACAATAGTCCAATAATGTGCTTTAATAAAGGATTACTAATTACGCAGCATGAACTGTGGCCCACTAAAATGAAACTAAAGACGACCCGGAGGAGATGATGAAGCTATCCAGACGTGTGACCGACACGCCACCATATCTGTTTCACCTTATAGATGAGAAACGTAAAGCTGCGCAGGCAAAGGGTATGGATGTCATATCACTTGCGATTGGTGACCCTGACTTGCCTACCCCTGGTTTTGTTCTTGATCTGATGGATGAAGAGATGCGCGATCCTCGTAACCATCAATATCCGAGTTACAAGGGTGAGTCGGACTTTTGTCAGAATGTCGCCCAATGGTTTGAGAAAAGGTTTGGAACCACTCTTGACCCTGCAAGCGAGATAATGGCGACAATCGGCGGCAAGGATGCTGTTTCGCATCTTCCGTTTGCTTTCCTGGACCCTGGTGACACCGCTTTGGTCACAGATCCCGGCTATCCGGTATACGAGGCTGCGGTTGGGTTTACCGGCGGTAAGGTTGTCAGGGTTCCCCTCATTGAAGAGCAAGGCTTCCTTCCCAATCTGGATGCCATCCCATCGGATGTCGCGGACAACGCAAACATATTTTTTGTGAACTATCCCAATAATCCTACGGCTGCCGTGGCGAACCAGGACTTTTTTGAACGGCTGATTGCCTTTGCCAGCAAGCATGACCTGGTCGTTCTGGCGGACAACGCGTATTCCGAAGTCTATTTTGAACCAGAAGACAGGCCCATAAGCATAATGAACATCAAGGGCGCTAAAGAGCGGTCCATAGAAATGCACTCATTCTCCAAGACCTTCAACATGACAGGCTGGAGGGTAGGTTTCGTCGTTGGAGGAAAAGACCTGATCCAGGCTTTTTTGACTTTGAAATCCAACTTCGACTCGGGAGTCTTCATGGCCATCCAAAGAGCGGCTTCAAGGGCTCTAAACCATCCTGAGGCTGAAAGGTTCAATAAGGAGCGCACGGAAATCTTCAGGGTAAGGCGTGAAATCATTGCCTCAGCCCTGGACAGAATCGGCTTCAGATATCAGTTGCCTCGGGCCAGTTACTATTTCTGGGTTCATATACCCGAAAAATATCCGTCTTCTGTGGAGTTTTGCGCTGACTTGCTGGAAAAACAGGGACTGGTTGTTACTCCCGGTGTGGGATATGGCCCCAGTGGAGAGGCTTTTTTCCGAATTTCCATGACCTCGCCCAATTCAAAGATTGAAGACGGCATGAAGAGACTTCAGGAATTCATGAAATAATTTTTCTTGAATGATAAAATAAAGGCGGAGCGAGTTCGCCTCCGCCAGACTCGGATTTTGAATAAGGGTTTCAAGATGAAAGCGACTCTAGTTTTATCGGATGGCGTAACTTTTGAAGGGGAGTCCCTGGGGGCTAGCGGCGAGAAGGTTGGTGAAGTAGTTTTCAATACCGCCATGACAGGTTATCAGGAGATACTGACAGATCCGTCCTACAGAGGTCAGATAGTCACCATGACTTACCCGCATATAGGGAACACCGGCGTTAATTTCGAGGATAATGAGTCAGTGAAACCCTTTTTGTCAGGCTTCATAGTCAGGGAATACTGCGCTCGCCCAAGCAACTGGCGCAAAGATGACGATCTGGATGAATTTCTCAAGAAAAATGGGATTATCGGTATTCAGGGGATCGACACAAGAAAACTTACCCGTAACATTCGAGAAACAGGCGCAAAAAAAGGTATCATCTCTACAGAGGATCACGACGTGCGAAGCCTGCGCAAGAAAGTAGCGACCTACCCCGACATAGAGGGCTTTGATCTCGTGATGGATGTGTCATGTTCAGAGCCTTATGACTGGAAAGAGGGAACCTGGCGGTGGAATGGCGCTCCCGGTCAGTCAAGGAACACTTTCAGGGTGGCAGTAATAGACTGCGGAATCAAACAGAACATCTTGAGGCTTCTGGTAGACGCCGGAGCACAGGTCAGGGTTTTTCCAGCTTCCGCCAACACCGATCAAATAATGGGATTCAGTCCGGATGGAGTTTTCATATCCAATGGGCCCGGAGACCCGGAATCCGTTCCATACACGATTGAAACAGTTCGATCACTGATTGGCAAAACACCGGTCTTCGGCATATGCCTGGGTCATCAGATACTTGGGCTGGCATTAGGCGGAAAAACATACAAACTTAACTTTGGTCATCACGGAGCCAATCATCCGGTCAGGAGACTTGACACAGGCCAAGTGGAGATAACCTCACAAAACCATAACTTTGCAGTCGAACCGGCATCGGTGGAATCAGAGGTTGAAATCACACACATAAACTTGAACGACCAAACTGTCGAGGGCATGGCCCACAGAAAATATCCAGTCTTTTCAATACAATACCATCCAGAGGCATCCCCTGGGCCTCACGATTCGCAATACCTCTTTGACAGATTCAGGCGACTGATCGAAAAATCCTGAAACTCAAATGGAAACAGGTCGGTTCCAGGAGACAGATGCTGTCTACTGAAACCGACCGCAAAAAAATCCAATTTTCATTACGTTTGAGGAATGGCAATGGGGCCTTCGTTGAAAAAGGCGAGAGTCATCTGTTCAGGTCGGACTAACGTCCATCGCCCTCGAAGGGAAGGAATATAGTGAAAGTAGTCCCCTCGCCGGGTCTGCTCTTGCATTCGATGAAGCTGCCATGTTTATCCAGTATGCCCTTGACGACAGACAGACCAAGCCCCGTTCCCCTGGTAGCCCCTCTCTGCTTTGTTGAAAAAAATGGCTCGTAAATTCTGGTCAGAGTCTTTTCGTCCATACCACGCCCAGTATCCGAAACAGTAATCGCCAAGTAGGCTCCAGGAGTGATGCCCGGATTAAGGGCGCAGAATTCCGGAGATAAGTTTACGTTTTTTGTTCCGATAGTGAGAACACCCCCGTCCGGCATGGCTTCGGCTGCATTTATGGCCAGGTTCATAACACATTGGTCAATCTGGTTTGGATCTGCCTTCACTGTGGGCTTTTCCGCATGGAGATTCAGCACGATCCTGACTTCTTCCGGTAAAGTCCGATTCAACAGAATGACCAACTCTGCGATCTGGCAATTCAAATCAAATTCAACCGGAAAAGTGAAGGCCTGCTGACCGAAAGCCATGAGTTTTTTAACAAGTTCGGCGCCTCCCTTGGCAGTCTGGACAATGGTATTGATTTCGTGTCGTCCAGGGTTGCCAAGAGGAATCTCTTCGGACAAAAGCTCGGAATACCCCAGGATAGCTTGTAACATATTGTTGAAGTCGTGAGCGATCCCTCCGACCAGAGTCCCAATAGCCTCCATTTTTTGGGATTGAATTAACTGGGCCTGAATGGCCTGTTTCTCCAATTCCAACTTTTTCTGTTCTGTGACATCCGTTCCGCAGCTAATTGTGCCTACAACCATTCCCTCATCATTAAATAGCCTTGCGTTATTCCACTGAATGGTGCGAAGTTCCGAACTACTGTTGATGACATTATTCTCAAAAAACTTTCCAACATCGGCGTCACCGTCCAGAATTTGATCAAAAACCGAAACCATTTTGGCTTTTTCATTTTTTTCGACAAAGTTGTCGAACCAGTTCTTGCCTACTACATCTTCTGCAGGATAACCCAAGATCTGGCATCCTTTTCTGTTGATCAGATCGACCGTGCCATCGTTGTCCAGACCTATCAGCATTACCTCTGCCACATCCAGATATGATTGCGCCTTGCTTTTCTCTCCGATCAACAACTCTTCAAGTAGTCTGCGCTCCTTGATTTCATCCTCTAGTCGGAAGTAAAGGCTGGACATCTCCAGAATCATTGATGCGAACTTGGTTATATACTGACATCTCTCGGAATCCACATTTTGGGCATGATCAACGACCAGAAACCCCTGAGCCTGGTTCGCACCTCTGATTGGAAACAGAATGGGTGTTTCGAATTCGCCAAAAAGTTCTCTCGTCTTTTGTTCAAAAGGTCCCCATGAAACTCGCTGACCTTCAATTATCCTCTGGATTTCACCGTTTGAATTCAAACAGACTATTTCCCGGACATCTTGATGAATCATCGTTCCGTTGAGCGCCATTTTCTGAATTTTGTCGAGACCGACGACGATCCACACGGCGTTGTTTTTTACGCCTTCAATTTTCGCAACTTCCTCCGAGATGATTGTAGCAACAGAATCTGATTTCCTGTACGAGCCGGCCAACTCGTAGGAAAAATTCATGAGATCTACAAACTGGTAGTAGAGCCTCTCATATATTTCAGCTACCAGGAGCATGTCGTTTTTACCAACCGTGCCAGCTCTTTTCGCCATTCCCGATTCCTCTGAAAGCAACCTCTTATGCCTTGAAAGATTCTTCTTATTCACAGATGTCAACTATTTCATGCGTTAAGAATGGACGAGATCATAACAATAATTCAGAATAATTGCACCAAATTGAACAAGAGCGAATGACATCTCGTGTTGATATTCCTCAAACAGTCTCTCAAATCCGACCATTTATCAGAGAAGACATTATACGGGCCGCTATTTCACCAACAGGGACGACCATTTGAACTGCGCCTAATTCTATAGCGGCCTTCGGCATACCGTAAATCACAGAAGTATTTTCATTCTGGGCAATAGTCAAACCACCTCTGTCTTTGATTTCCTTCATTCCGCGTGCGCCGTCATCCCCCATCCCGGTGAGTATCACCGCACAGCATTTCTCTGCGCAAGCGCTGGCGACCGACGAAAACAATACGTCTGCAGATGGTTTGTGAAGGGCCTCCGCTGGTTCAGAGCCCAAAACGGCGAGTAACCGGGAACCTATCTTTCTCACAGTGAGGTGAAAACCTGAAGGAGCCAGAAGAGCCACTCCAGGCGTAATATCTTCCATACCGGCGCAAAGACGCACTTCCAGACTGGAAACACTATTTAGTTTGTCAGCCAGTGTTTGACTGAAACCCTCTGTCAGATGCTGGACTATAACTATTCCGGCCGGCAGGTCCTTGGGAAGACTTGACAATATCACCTGAAGAGCTGCCGGGCCTCCCGTCGAGGACGCTATAGCGACCACATCCCTCTTTATGTTTTTCTGGCAGTCATCAAGGGAGCGATATTTCACAGCGTCAGGCTCTCTGGCCAGCAACTCGTCAATTATCTGTCGAAACTTTTTGCTTGCCGAACTTACCGGACCAAAAACCATAGTCTTACTGTTATATGCCGTTTTAACCTTGTTGATGAGTTGGGAAGAAATTTTTCCAATATCCAGTGACACCTGTCCCGATGTTTTGGTGACGTAATCGACTGCCCCCGATGACAAGGCCTCTATCGCCTGCCTTGAGCCATCGAAGGTTTCGGAACTGACCATAATCACCCTGGAATTGGTCTGTTTGACAATTTGCTTGAGAGCTGTCAAACCGTCCATAACAGGCATGATCACATCCATAGTGATGACGTCCGGGCGATATTTTCTGGCGAACTCAACAGCCTCCTGACCATTACAAGCCGTGCCAATGACCTGGATATCGGGCGTGGACTCAAGTATTTTTGAAATGGTCCGCCTCATTAAAGAGGAGTCGTCTACCACCAGAACCCTTATACGACTCATTTCAGGCCTCAGCTACTGACGCCCGGCTTCAAGGCCGGCCGTGATACGAGCAAATCCTTGGAATAGTATTCAGAATAGCTTCTTCCAGCTGTGTCGGAGAGTATCCTGGCGATGTCCAGCACGCTCACAACACGTCCGTTGACAACACTAATGTCCTTAAAATAAGTTGAATCAACTTTAGTCGAACCATGCGGCGCCGGTTGAAAGTCATCCGGTGAGAGTCTCAGCGACTCCCACATGCTGTCCACCACAACTCCAACCAGCAGGTTTTTTTCTTTCATGATCACAATTCGGCTACCCTTGGTCCACGGCCTCAGGTTCAGTCCAAAAAAAATCCTCAGGTCAATGACTGGAACGATGGAGCCACGAAGATTTATCAAACCCAGGACCATCTCAGGAACATTGGGGACAGGCATGATTTCTGTCAATTCCATGATCTCCGCCACACTTCCCATGTCAACCCCAAATATCTCGGCGTCAAGCGCAAAACTGATGATTCGTCTGGCCGACTGTTTATCCGAAGAATGGCTTTGCTCCAGTCCCTTGGCGACATCGTCAGATTCCTCGTCATGAAAATTCATTTCCCGATTATCGGAAAACATGGCTTCAATATCCAGGATGCCAAGGAAACGGTCACCGAGGTATGTCATACCCTTCATGAACCTTGAATCGATCCCGGCGCCCAAAAGGCTACCCGGGGGCTTTATAGAATCAAACGGGACGCTTAACAGCTCCAGGACGGAATCTACCCGGAATCCTATACGTTGCCCCCACAATTTTACAATGACAACCACCGACTCCTCAGAGGTTTCAAAAGGGCCTTCGAGTCTCATGGCTTTTTTGAGATCAACCAGAGGAACGATTCTCCCCCTGAGCCTGATGACACCCTCAACAAAAAAAGGCGCTTTGATCAATGGCGACACATGAGGGGCCATGATGATTTCTTCAACCAGGTCCACCTCGATGGCCTGATCAAGTCCCAGCAGACGGACAACCACCACCCTTAGAGACTTCCTTACGGCCCCAACATCGACTGGATCAATTTCTTTCATTGAGAAAATTGGGACTTGTCTTTCATGCCTCTGAGGCCATGAAAAGTCATGTCCCGAAGATATTGAGCCTTCTGCAGCGCCGGTTTGCGACGAGCCCCCTTTATTTACCTGCGCAGAATCATCTGCTGGAGTTGAGTGAGTTTGGAATCCCTTTTGTTCAAGCATTTCACAATATCCTGGAATCAAGAACTTTTTTTGAGATATTTCCGGCGCCACAATCAGACCGGGATTGTGATCATGGCCTAAATCTTGAACTGAGATGTGATTGACTTCAATTGATTTGATAGATCAACCACATCAACCATGGCTTTGGAAGACTCCTTAAGGGTTTGGGTAGACTGCTCGCTGACCTGCGCAATTGTTTGGAATGCGTCAGCTATCTCTTCCGCGGTCTTGGCCTGTTGCCCGGCCGCACCGGAAATCATGCCGACCATGTCCGTGGTTGAAACAATTCCCTCAACTATATCACTCAGTGTTTGTCCTGCTTCCCGTGCCATGTGCGCCCCGGTTTCCATCATTTTTGCGGCATGACCCGTTTCCTGCTGAATTTCCTCTATTACCGCCGATATTTCAGCGGTAGACTCTGTCGTCCGTAGAGACAGTTTTCGAATTTCCTCGGCCACCACGTCAAATCCTCTGCCGTGCTCACCTGCCCTGGCCGCTTCGATGGCGGCGTTCAGAGCCAGTATGTTAGTCTGGGCCGCTATTCCTCCGATAAGCTGAACCACCCTGCCTATCTCCTGAGTCCGTAAATTCAGTTTCCTTATGGATTCATCAACTGCCTCTATTCCGACCAGGGTCGTGCGAAGTTTCTCGGATCCTTCTCTTGCCAGATTGGATGCGGCTACGGCTGAGTCTGCCGTCACTCGGGCGTTTTTTGAGACCTCCTGTATGGAACTGGACATCTCCTCCATGGCGGAGGATGTCTTTAGAACCTGACTAAGCTGGTTCTCAGCTCCTCGTGTCATTTCCGAGCCTGACGCCTTTATCTGTGCGGACGCTGAGGCCAGCTTGACCGAACCATCGGCCAGTTTGGACATTATGCTTCCCAGACTTTCCATGAACTTGTTGAAATTCTTCCCCAGTTCTCCTATTTCATCTTTTCGTTCGGCTGCAATTCGGAATGAAAGATCTGCTCCTCCGCCAGCCAACAATGACATTTGGTCCGAAACTTCCCTCAATGGCTTCTGGATACTCCTGGATGTGAGCACGGCGATTGTCAGCGCAATGACTATAAGAGCTATGTTCAAACCACCAGTCAGGTAATTCAGTCTGTAATTTTCGTTTGCGGCCTCCCGAGCCATTTTGTCCGTGGTATCATTCTCAACCATGAGGAATACTTCCAGCTTGGCCCGAATTTCTTCTATTAAAGATTTCCCCGTGGTCAACATGGACGCCATTTCGTTGATCAGCATCTGGGGATCGATCCCTGACCTTTCAAATTCCCTGCGCTTTGCAATTGAAGGTTCAGAGACTGTCTGCAACCAGTTAACGTGTAGCCGCTTGACTTCATCGAGCAGGGCAATCTGCTTTGGATTATCGCTAACCAACTTTCTCTGAACTCCCATGAGATCATCAAACCTGGTTTTCCCCTCGGTGTAATGCGAGATGAAATTGCTCCTGCCCGTAAGCAAAAAACCCCTGAAACTGCTCTGCATGTCCAGGACGACAGTGCGAATTTTCTCTGCATTCTGGATGACCGGGAGATTTCTGTCGACCAGTGTGACATATTTTTCCACTGCCGTATTGTTAGCCACAATCAGATAGGCCGTGGTCAAGATCATGAGGACAAATATTGTTGCGTACCCAGAAAGGATTTTATTTCCCACCGTGAGGTTTCTGAAAAAGGTCATCTGTGTGGTTCCTTTCAAATTTATCACATTCTATGCGATGATTTCGGATGTGAGCGCCGTTTCTATGTCAACAATAAGTGAGACTGTGCCATCAGCGAGAATGGACGCCCCCAGTATTCCCTCAACATGTCCCAGGTACTCGCCTGTAGTTTTCATGACTACTTCCTGTTTCCCAACTAGCTCGTCAACCACCAGGGCCACATTTTTCTGTGAGACTCTCACTATCACCACAGGTATGAGATTGTCCACCTTCGGTGATGAAGAAGAGCGTTTTAAAATCTTCCCCAGTCTCTTCAACGGGTAAACCTTGCCACGAACAAAAACGACTTCATTCTTTTCAACCCTGCTGATCCTGTCCGCGTCTATCAGCATGGTTTCGCTCACCATGTTGAGTTGAAGAGCATAAACACAGCCATCCACCTTGACTAGCAACACATCAAGAATCGCCAGAGTCAGAGGCAATTGTATGCGGAACAAGGTTCCTCTTCCAACGACAGTGTCAATATCCAGCGAGCCCCTTAATTTCTGAACGTTCTCTCTAACCACATCCATGCCGACCCCGCGGCCCGACACTTCAGAAACACTCTCCGTAGTGCTGAAACCGGGAGTGAAAAGAAACCTCATGGCATGAGCGTCCGACATCATTCTGGCTTCTTCCGGACCGACAAGTCCTTCGCTGACTGCAACCTCCCTGATCTTGTCCGCATCTATTCCACGTCCATCATCGGCAATTTCGATTAGCACCCCACCTTTTTCATACCGGGATTGCAGCCATATCCTGCCGGCAGGGGGTTTCCCGAGGGCAACCCTCTCCTCTGGACTTTCTATGCCGTGATCAACGGAATTGCGCAGTAAATGCACCAATGGATCATAAATCTGTTCAAGGACTGTTTTGTCGAGTTCCGTGTCTTCACCTTCGATTATAAGATCAATCTCTTTTTTTTGCTGTCGAGCCAGGTTTCTGACTACTCCTGGAAATTTGATAAAGAGCCTTTCAATAGGGACCATGCGCACACTCATCACAGCGCTGTGCAATTGGCCGGTGAGACGTTCGACGGTCGATGTAATACCGGACAGTTCATCATCCCGGAATCTATCTGAAAAACCCTTTAGTCGATTTCTGGCCGTAATCATTTCCCCGACCAGATTGATAAGAACATCAAGTTTCTCTGTGACCACCCTAATGGTTTGGGAACCCATGAATGCGTTTGCATAGATAGATTCAACCCTTGTCGCATGAGTTTCACCGACGTTCGATGGATGAGATTCTACGGTAGGCTCGATGATTGTCCTGGTGAGCGTCTGTTCGGTATATTTGAGGGGAACATCAGCCAGTATCCCCAGCATCTCTTCCTCAAACCGCGAGGTGTCAAACTCCGAGCTGTCATTTGTTAAGGCCCTCTCCCGCAGCAATTTCAGGACTTCCATGCCTTCGAGCATAGTGTCTATGATGGCAGGAGTTATTTCAAGGTTTCCGGCCCGAACCGCTCCAAAGACCTCTTCCATCTTGTGAGATATCTTCTTGATGTTATCCATCCCGACAAAAGAAGCTCCGCCTTTAAGCGTATGCACCGTCCTGAAAATCTCATTAATAAGCTCCTCATCTCCCGGGTTGTCCTCAAGCCTGAGAAGATCCAGATTGAGGTGATCCAGATGTTCACTGGATTCCTCCAGAAAATCCTCAGCCATTTGAGCAAGGAGTTCGGCGTCGAGATCGACAGCGTCTGTTTTATCGGGCATGGATCTTACCCCTAGCCTGACAATACTTCATTCATCAGTTCAAGTAGCATTGTCGGCTTGAAAGGCTTGACGAGATAAGCAGTGGCTCCCAATTCGCGTGCGCGTTCTTTGTCCATGTCGTGGCCTTCCGTGGTCAGCATGATTACCGGAATCGAGGCTAGAGAATCGTTGGCCTTGATTCTTCTGAGGAATTCGAAACCATCCAGTCGTGGCATGTTCACGTCAAGTATCACAGCGTCAAAAACTTCTCTGACTATAAGGTCTAAGGCCTCCTGGCCATCCTGAGCCGTCGTAACCAGAAAGCCACCCCTTTTAAGCGAAAATTCCACGAGCTTGCGGACACTCGGCGAGTCATCAACTGCCAGTATCTTCTTTGTCATGGCATCTCCTCTATCACAAAAACATACTCTAATCTCATATGGTCACCTGAACGCATATTGCTGGAATAGGTGTGATCGGCGAAATTTAGTTCCATGATCGTATTTTCTTACTTCATCATTTCCATCTTCTCAGGTCCTGCTGAACGGGTTTCCTGTAAACTACCGTGTGTCCGAGTCTAAATGGTTCGAACAGGTTCGTTATTCGGCCCAGGCTCTCTGAATGCCCCAGGAAAAGAAACCCCTCATCATTGAGGGACTCATAAAGATTTTCAACGCATCGTTTTTTTTCTGAATCTTCAAAATATATCATGACGTTTCGGCAGAATATACAATCCACGTTTTTCATGCGACCTGTCGATTTTGGATCCATCAGGTTTATGGACGCAATCTTGACGACATTCCTTATCACTGGCGACAGTAAATACTTGCCGGAATCAGTCTTCTCAAAGTATTTTGCCAGAATGTGTTTTGGAACGTTCCTCACGCTGTAGGCGTCGTAAACTCCCTCCCTGGCCGCATGCAAAGAAGAACTGTTTATGTCGGAAGCGACGATGTTAATCGAATCAAGTTCGAGTTTGCAATTATTTTCGATGAGCATGATCGCCAGAGTGTAAGCCTCTTCACCCGTTGAGCATCCTGCGCTCCATATGGACAAAGGCTGCATTAGCTTACGCTGTTGCAGGATTCTTGGCAGCGCCTGGGTCGAAAAATCATCCAACTGTTCCTGATGCCTGAAAAAGAAAGTCTCCCCAACTGTTATCAGTTCGATAAGATTATCTATTTCAGATGGCCCTCTGCTGTCATACTTGAGAAAGAAATAATATTCTTTTACCGATTCCGAATTCGTTTCTCTCAAACGATGAGCCAATCTTGAGACTAGATAGCCCAGTTTGGTCGGAGCCAGACTGATACCGCTCCGCTCTCTTATTAAATGACGTATGTTGTCAAAATCTTCTTGTGAAAGGTTCATTTCTTTTTATGCAATTTCCGTTGATCTTCCCAAGGCCCTGATGGCCGCATGACTAACCTTGGGACTCGAATCCGAAAGCATTTGTTCCAGAATTGCCATAGACTGTTCATTTCCTATACGCCCCAAAGTCTCTGCTACAACCTTCCGTACGTCATCATCAGCGTCTTTGATCAATGGAACCAGTAATGCCACCAACCCGGGGTCATTTTTCATCAGAAGGCCTTCTATGGCGGCGATTCGAACCGGTCCGGTATCCTGGCGTAAAGATTTGATGAGAGCTGGTCGCGCCTTTTCCACACCGATCTTCCCAATTGCGATGGCCGACGCATAACGGACCCATATATTTTCGTCGTTCATGGCCGAAATCAGAGCGTCAGCGCACCTGGAATCATTGATGCTTCCGAGGGCGGAGGCTGCGCATTTTCTCACTTGCCAATCTTCATCGAGAAGGCAAATCATCAATGGTCTGAGAGCCTGAACCGTTTTACGTTTTCCCAGCATGTTCGCAGCAAATCGCCTGACCCCGCGATCAGGGTTAGTTAGCGCCTCAATCAGATACGTTTCTGCTCTTTTATCCATTACCAGACCCAGGCATTGAACGGCAGCCTGCCTCACTTCCACACGATCATGTTTGAGCAGCGCCCCTACATGACGTATGGCCTCTGTGGTTCCAATTCTGCCCAAGGCTTCAGAGGCCGCCTCGCGCGCTTCCACAAAGTCATCTTCGAGACCTCTCAACAGATTCCGTGTAGCCTTGACAGCCTTTAGAGTCCCTATGGATGCGGCGCAGGCAGCCCTGACCCGACCACTGGAATCGCTGAGATGTTCAATCAGACAATCTGCGGCCAGACGATTCCTGAACAAGCCTAAAGCCCGCGCGGAAGTCTCTCTGACGCATTCATCCGGGTCTTCAAGGGTCTTCATGATGGCCGGAATCGCCGATGGGTCTCCTATTCCGGCAAGAATTTCAATCAGGTCCTTCTTCAGGGACACGTCATTGCCGGACTCCAGACAGGCTGTCAGCGCATCGATGTGACGGGCGCCGAGACTCAGGATTGCCCTCCTGCCAGTATTTCTGACATCATCGTCGAAATCGGACAACTGATTTATAAGCAAATTTATGTGATCCTGATCCCCGATCAACCCCAAAGTCCAGATCGCCAGTTTCTTGATCTCGGGATCATGAGCATCAAGACCGGCCGTTATGATACCGTCCACATCAAGGCCGGTCTTGCGCAGACTTTCAAACGCCCCACATGAATGGCGCTGTTCTATCCTGGCCAGAGAAGTGAAACACGCCTGCATGACAAGTTCGTCGTTCTCATCCATCTGATCAACGAGAAAAGGAACCTGTTCTCCTGATCCTATCTTGCCAATAGCTTCTATGACGGCGAGCCTGACCCATTCATCCTCATGGTAGAGTCGGATCAGGTCGGGAATTGCTTCGGAAGCGTTTAATTGTCCTAGAGACTCAATGGCCGGATATCTTACCCACTGATCCTTTAGACAGTTTATCAGTAGAGGAATGGCTTTAGGTTCAGCTATTTTTCCTAAAGCTTCGGCTGCAGCGTATCTAAGGTTTTCCTCAGGAGTATCAAGAGCCTTTTTAAGGCCTTCAAACGCCTTTTTGAGACCAGTTTCTCCCATAATGCCGGCGGCAAAGATTCTGACGTCTGGGTCACCATCGTTCAAATACTTTTCAACCTGCGGTAAAGCCAGTGCTCCCAATCTGGAAAGAACAGACATTGAAAGAGATCGTATTCCAGGGTCCTGGTCACGAAGAAATTCCAGTAACGAAGAAACAACCCTCGAATCTGAGTTCTCAGACAAAGTGTCGCAGACAATCGAGCGCACCCTGGGACTTGGATCGGAAAATGCCAATAACAACAGTTCGTCATCCCACGGGAAACTCAGAGCCCGCATCTCCAGGTAAATCTGAACCCGATCTTCCTCATGCCCGTTCTGAAGCCTGTCCATATATTCTTGCAAAACCTGGTTATCAAACTCCATTAAACATCTCCGCCTACAAAATCCAACAGCTCACTTATCAGTCTCAAGGTCAATCATTTCCTGCAGCACGTCAAATGATTGACAGTTTTGTCCCCTTCTCGCGATATGGCTCGTACTTAGCGGAAATTCGTTCAAGAATTTCCGCTAATTCCTTTCTGTCGATGGGCTTGGATATATAATCATCCATTCCCTGTGCAATGCATTTTTCTCTGTCACCGGTCATGGCATGAGCAGTCATGGCAATTATGGGAATATGATCGCTGCCCGATCTCTCGGAATCCCTGATGGTCCTGGTGGCCGTGAAACCATCCATAACCGGCATCTGAACATCCATCAACACGACGTTGAATTCAGATTGCTTCAACATATCAACAGCCTGTAAACCATTTGAAACCACGGACACAGTGTGACCCATTTGTTCCAGTATTTTCACCCCAAGTTTCTGGTTAACAGGATTATCCTCAGCCAGGAGGATGTTGAGTCTTCTTCTGGCCTCTCGCACAGAATGCCTCGTTATCAATGGTATTCTGGTTTCCGGACTGTCGGACTTCTTCATGGTCATCAGAATCGCATCCAGCAGGTCGGACTGTTTGATGGGTTTCATGAGATATGCTGCAATACCAAGTTCCTGGCACCGTGCGGCATCTCCACGTTGGCCACCGGATGTCAACATTATTATCTTGTCTATATTGGAAGTTCTGGATTGACTCAGATTCTCTGCGAGTTCAAAGCCGTTCATTCCAGGCATCATGAAATCAACAAGCGCCAGAGAAAACGGATGTCCAGATTTTGAAGCCTCATCTATGAGCCTCATTGCAGTCTGGCTGTCAGCAACGGTTTCTGGCAACATTCCCCACGTTTTGACAGTTTCTGATAGTATCGTACGGTTGGACTCATTGTCATCGACTATTATTACCCTGGTGTTCTTAAGGATTGACTTCTCGGTGTGAACAACCCTCTGGACCGGCTGACCGGCAAACTCGAATCTCGCAGTAAAATGAAATACGCTGCCGACGCCCAATGAACTTTCAGCCCATATTTTTCCTTTCATAAGACTCACAAGTTGAGAGGATATGCTCAGGCCAAGTCCAGTTCCACCATATTCACGTGTCGTGGAAGAGTCAACCTGTTCGAAAGCACTGAATATCGTCTTCAATTTGTGTTCAGGGATTCCTAAACCAGTGTCAGTGACAGAAAAATGAAGCTCCACAAAGTGCTCACATTCCCTTACGGGCTCCACCCTCAATATGACCTCTCCCTGTTTGGTGAACTTGATCGCATTGCCAATTATGTTAACAAGTATTTGCCGCAACCTGCCCGGATCGCCGTGCAGATTGTCCGGAATTTCAGAACGTATGTGACTGGCCAATTCCAGATCTTTAGCATGAGCCTGGTTAGCCAGAGTAATCAATGTGTTGCCTACACAGTCTCTCAGACTGAAGTCCGTAGACGCCAGCTCGAATTTACCAACCTCCATTTTTGAGAAATCAAGTATGTCGTTAATCAGCGATAGCAATGAATCAGCAGACATTTTAACCGCTTCTACATAATCTCTTTGCTCACTGGAGAGATCAGTCGCTAATACCAGCTCGGTCATTCCAATTATGCCGTTCATTGGGGTACGAATCTCGTGACTCATGTTTGCAAAAAACTGACTTTTCGATTCATTGGCCTTCTCAGCGGCGT
>CAYNZA010000034.1:0-26132 GCA_964401595.1 uncultured Desulfomonile sp. | reverse complement strand
CACACGAGAGGAGGATGTGGACAGGCTCGTGGAGACCAGACGTCAATCCAGGGGAGTGTTCCATCCAGCATCCAGCCCCAGATTTCCCATGAAAGTTGAAATAGACAATTCAACTTCCGATTGGGCCACCATCATCGAGGTCTACGCTCATGACCGTCCTGGACTCCTGTACGATATAACACGCAAAATTAGTGAACTCGGACTGTCTCTGTCTCTTGCGAAAATATCAACAGAAGTGGATCAGGCTGCGGACATTTTTTACGCTGTTGATTCAAACGGTGATAAAATCACTGATTTTGAAAAGCTCGACGACATAAAACAGCAACTCTATGACCACCTTAAGTTCATTGAGGCCGGCCATGCAGGTGGTTAAAGATTTGGATATTGACATCGTCCTGGAAGGCTTTCTTGATTATCTGATAGTGGAAAGGGGATTGGCCCATCTTTCCATTCAGTCATATCAGGCTGACCTCAAATGGTTTTTTGCCTACCTGAAAAAGAACAACAGGAATTTAGTCTCTCAAATTAACAGGGAAGACATCCTGGCCTATCTCGAAACGCTGTACCGAAAAGGTTACGCAGCAAAAACAACCGCCAGGAAAATTTCATGTATAAAAACATTCTTTAAATATTTGACTGAAACTTCCCAGGTTGTGGCCAATCCTGCGGAACATATCGATTCTCCCAAACTGGCCAGGAAAATCCCTCAATACCTTGAGACTGAAGAAGTTGAGAGGTTGTTGAATTCAGTGGATCAGACCACATTTGAGGGCAAACGTAACGCTACCATGCTTGAACTGCTGTATGCGACAGGTTTGCGAGTCTCTGAACTGGTTAACATTGAGATTTACCGTGTAGACCTTGAGTTGGGTTGCGTAACGGTCCTGGGTAAAGGATCGAAAGAACGCGTCACTCCACTGGGGGCTCCAGCGGCTAAAGCAGTCCTTGATTATCTGGACATCGTGCGTCCGGCGCTCATGGCAGGAAGAAAAAATGAAGCGCTGTTCGTGACACGGCGAGGCAAGCCTATGACCAGGCAAGCTTTCTGGAAAATCATTAAAAAGAATGCGATTATCGCAGGCATATTCAAAGAAATATCGCCTCACACCTTGCGACACTCTTTCGCAACCCACATGGTTCAGAATGACGCGGACCTTCGCTCGGTTCAGGCCATGTTAGGACACGCCGATATCTCAACTACGGAAATATACACACATGTCGCAAAGAAAAGGCTGAAACAGATTCACTCCAGGTACCATCCGCGAGGCTAGAACCAAAAAGGCGCCCATCTTGGGGCGCCCGATCTTTCAGATTCTTTTTATCAATAACAAAAGAGATAACTCATTTTCCTATGTTTATTACCCAACCGTGTTTGTCGGGTCTCTGGCCCAATTGCATGCCCGTAATCTCATCAAACAGCTTCTGGGCGGTGGGTCCGGTCTTGCCGTCAGCCACCATATAGTCCTTGTCCCTGTACCTGAAATGACTCACCGGGGATATTACAGCTGCGGTTCCTGATCCGAAGACCTCCTCCAAAGCGCCTGTCTCGGCAGCGGCAACCAACTCTTCAATGGTGATGTTTCTCTCGGAAACCTTCATGCCCAGGTCTCTGGACAACGTCAAGACAGAATCCCTGGTGACACCGGGAAGAATGGTCCCATTCAACGCCGGCGTAATAACTTCACCTTTTATCTTGAAGAAGATGTTCATTGTGCCGACTTCTTCGATAGAAGACATGTCCACGGCGTTCAACCAGAGCACCTGGGTAAAACCTGCCGCATGGGCCTCTTCTGCGGCCAACAGCGAAGCGGCGTAATTGGCAGCCGTCTTGGCTTCACCCACCCCGCCGACCGCAGCGCGAACGTATTTGTCCGTTACCATTATCTTGACCGGTTCAAAGCCTTCAGGATAATATGCGCCCACAGGTGACAGTATTATGTAGAAAAGGTATGTGCCTGACGGACGAACTCCTATGAAGGCGTCTGTCGCTATTACTGTCGGACGGATATACAGGGAGGTGCCCGGAGTTCGAGGTATCCAGCCACGGTCAAGCCTGATCAGTTCAGACATCTTGTCCATGAACAATTTGGGATCAATAGCGGGAATGCATAGCCTGGCGCATGATCTGTTAAAACGGGCTATATTCATGTCCGGACGAAACAGGAAAATATCATCGCCATTTTGTCCGGCAAAGGCCTTTAACCCCTCAAAAACCTGCTGTCCATAATGGAATATCATCGCTGCCGGATGAAGAACGACGTTCTCCATGGGCTTGATCTCTGGAGCCTGCCAACCGCCATCAGACAATGAATATCTTATTGTCAATATGTGGTCCGTAAATATCCTGCCAAATCCGAGCTGATTCTCGTCGTAACCAAGTTCGGAAAGTCTCTTTGCCGGCGCCGTTCCCATAAATCCTCCATGCGCTGAAAGCGCTCTAAATAATTTCAGACCCGTTTGGGAGATCTTGCAGGCGCCAAATCACGTCTGACAGGTCCAACGGGTCAATAATCCGACACAATATATCAAAATATTTAGAACTGATCAATCGGACGTTTACCAGTAATCATCCGAACCAGTAGCCTGTTCTATGAATCTCGTACGACAGTATGCGCTACACTCATTGCAGGAGAAATCCGACCATCTACTCTTGAGGGCTGTGTTCAGACAATCACCATAATGATCACAGTCCACTTTTCTGTAAGGTCTGTCTGATTCACGGTTGCCTTTTACGAGCACTGGACAAGGTTCCATGATTCCAAAAACCTCCCAACGATACCTAAAATAATGAAGCCTCCAATAAAAGTAACTACTGAATGCGAATTCTGGCGGCTAAAACAAATTCCAAAACAGAACTGTCACAACATTCCAGTCTGCCTAATATTTGTGGAATGCCGGTGTAACCTGACGCATCGACCTGTCATTTGTGGATTAACAACAAGAATTGTGCCGACACTATGTTATTGCAATATATCCATAAACAAAAATGCGTTACACATCCTTACAAAATTAGGTTTCATTAAACCTATATTATTATTTTGTCAAGTCCACGACAAACGAATGGAGACATTAGAGTTCATATTATTCAGATGCTTGCTTTTATAAAATTGAGGTAGAATTCCTGCAAGAAGCGAGTTGTGAGGAAGTGAAAAGCCTGATCCCCTTCGGAGAGGATCAGGCTTTGATTTGTTAGCCCAGGGACCCGGCAAGAAAAATCTTGGCGTTGTTTCTCTGGACTTTAAGTCTGATGAGTTTGTTACTCTTTGCTGCGCCGACAGCTTTGTTGAATGCGGCTATGTCATTGACTGCGGTTCCGTCCACTTCAAGTATTATGTCTCCGGCTTTAAGGCCTATTTTTGCTCCGACGCCGTCTGCGTTCAGATCTTTGACAAGAATGCCTTCACCTTCTTTCAGTTCCAGTTTACCGGCCATAGCGGAAGGCACTTTTTCTATCTCGAGCCCGAGTTCGTTGGAAGTTTCGCCTGACGGAGTTTCGCTGGCTGAAGCAATTGCCTTGGGTGTTCGCTCAGTAATTTTTACATTGAGGTCAATAGTCTTCTTGTCCCTGAAGATGGTCAATTTTGCGTCTGTATCCGGTTTCTCGCGGCCGACCATGTTCTTGAGTTGTGCGGCCCCGCCGACAGGCTGGCCGTTAAATTTGAGGATGATGTCACCAGACTTGACCCCTGCCTTCTCGGCAGGACTACCCTCGATGACCTGCGACACAAGTGCGCCATCTGAACTGTTCCTGCCAAAGGATTTTGCCAGCGAGTCATTCAGGTCTTGAATGTTGACGCCAAGCAGGCCTCGACGAACTTTTCCTGTCTTCTGCAAATCATTCATGATCAACTTGGCGGAATTCGATGGAATTGCAAAACCGATCCCCTGGTATCCACCGCTGCGCGACGCTATTGCCGTGTTTACACCTATCACTTTGCCTTCAATGTTGACCAACGGGCCGCCTGAGTTTCCGGGGTTGATGGCCGCATCGGTCTGGATAAAATCTTCATAGTCTATTATTCCGACATTGGCGCGTCCTGTAGCGCTAATTATGCCAGATGTCACGGTTCTGTTGAGCCCAAACGGGTTACCAACTGCAAACACTATTTCGCCAACGCGAATTTTGTCTGAGTCACCCAACTCGGCTATAGGAAGGTCCTTGGCGTCAATTTTGATCAGGGCTATGTCACTCTCGGGGTCAGCGCCGATAACCTTGGCTGTGAACGATCTTTTGTCGGAAAGATTGACCTTGATTTCATCGGCGTCTTTAACCACATGAGAGTTTGTGAGTATGAGGCCATCCGGTGACACGATGACTCCTGAACCCATGCCTTGGGGACGCATTTCGCCGCGTCCCTCTCCAGGACCTTTCTTGAACTTCTTGAAAAATTCTTCTGGTAGAAACTCCTTGAACGGATGATTCTTGAAAAGCTGGTCCACATCACCACCACCAACCGCTGACTCTTTCCTGGTGGAACTTATATTTACAACCGAAGGTGTAACTTTCTCAGCCACCTGCACAAAAGACTCGTCAAGTTGCTTTAGCAATGCGGGCGGACTTGAAACGGCATTAATGGGCAATGTTGCAATCATTAAAAATAGAGCCGTTACCGCCAACAAAGATTTTGTGACTGCCTTATCTAGGCGTTCTCTCATTTAATTTTCTCCTTTTCGTCATTCAATTTATTTTTCATTCACCCATGTGCGGGAATCACTGACCTTCCATTGATGACATTCACTTCTTTCAAGGGTTCCAACAAAAATTTGATTTTTCCGACAGCACTCATACAAACGGGCGCCCTATTTGCATCTTCCATCACTTGGGAAGAAGGACTGCATCATGGTGACAGACGGCGCTATTGCTGTTCATTAGGTCTGATTCATTGCAGGCCCATGCAAAAGTTGTTGCGTCCATCTAAAGCGAAGATTCAGATACAACAAATCCGCGCCCCGCGCCACTATTATTGTTCAACAGGAGTGACCTGAAAATTACCCGGTTCAGACTCGACGTCGGGTCTCGAGCGGTCCGGATCGGTATTAATTACCATCCAGCGCCATGACCCCGTAGTATCGGGGGTAAATTCAAATGAGTTTTTGCCGATCGGCACTTTAAGAAGAATGTATGTTCCGGAAGGACGGATAAAGACAATGTAAAAACCGGCTCCCTTGCCTGAAGACCCATCGCATTTCCACCCAAAAATACCTGAATTCCCCATTTCAATGGTGGGCCCCCTGGAAAGGCCAGGCCTGCAAATCGCAGAATTGATCTCGCCGTCAGCGCGTGTTTCAGATTCTGCGTGAGAAATCGACTGACATAACCAGACTGATAGAAGCATGGCCAAGAGGCCTGTCTTAAGCGCTAAGTCAGTTTTTTCCTTATAGAGCGGCACAGGAAAAATCCGTTACATATTCTTGTAATTACGAGTAGTTATCTTTACAGTCATCTTCTCTCGAAAATGACTGAATCTATTCATGGATTCATTCAATTCTATAAAAAACAAATTTATGATATTCAACACTTTAAGCAAATTTCCAAATGGGCTGGGAACTTTGTCCAATTGTTATACCACATAATAAGGGAGAACCAATGGAGCTAAATCTAATTAGGGTAATGTTTGGTAAACTTCTTCAGGCTTTGCGCTTTGACAAACCAAGCCCCAGGGATTTTGGAATAGAACCGGTTAATAAAAGAGAAGTTGAACACTTTTCTCTAAAATCAGACGGGATCACCATTCGCGGCAAAGTGATGTTTCCAGGCGCCAAACCCTCCATGCAATACCCTGCTCTCATCATCTGCCATGGAATACCAGGCAGCGGTACGCCTCGCCCAGTCAATGATCCGGGATATGACAGCCTGCTGGATCGTTTTTCCGGTCTTGGATTGGCGGCGGTATTCTTCAACTTTCGCGGTTGCGGTGATTCAGATGGTGATTTTGACATGATGGGCTGGACACGGGATTTACGGGCTGTAGTGGATAAAGTCGTCAACATGCCTCATATCGATCCGACCAGACTTATACTGCTAGGTTTTAGTGGCGGCGGGGCGGCGGCCATAAACGTGTCTGCGGACAACTCCAACATTTTTGCGCTTGCCTCGGTTTGCTCGCCTGCGACTTTCGAGACGTTTGATAAAGATCCCAATGAAATCATAGACGATTTTCGTGAACGTGGACTTATCAGAAGCCAGAACTTTCCCAAAGACGTGAATCAGTGGATGAATGCTTTCAGGGAAGTTCAACCGGAGAAATGGATCGGTTTTTTCAAGGGGAAAAGCCTCTTGATAGTTCATGGGGACGCTGATGAGCTGATACCGTTGGCCCAGGCCGAGGAACTTTATAAAAAAGCCCCGGCTGGAATCAGGGAACTTCAAATCATACACGGAGGCGAGCACAGGTTGCGAACAAATCCTTCATGCCTTCAAATACTTGAAGATTGGTTCATCAAGACTCTGGGATGGAAAAAATGATGTCTCCTGACCTCAACAGGACTACATCGGAGGCTTCATGCAAGACCGACATACGGCACGTATGCGTTCTGCAAAAAATCCTGACAAGCAAGATGGAAGATGTCAAAGACTAAAAAATTAATACTCTTGATCGGCTTCATGACCCTTGTCACGCTTGTGGTCGGGTTCACGCTTTTATGGTTTCTAATACCGTCAGACGACTTCGTGAAGAAAAACGTCGAAACTGCCCTGGCCTCTGCCATCAATACCCAGATTTCCATAGGTGACATATCAGTCGGTTTTTCTCTCTCCGGCCTGGTTAAGGTTTTTTCGCGTGATATCAGGATATTGGGTAACAATGGCGCAGAAACCCTGTTCATAAAAAGCCTTCAAATGACGCCTTCGCTCTTGGGCCTGATAAAGGGTAACATCTCCATATCTTCCATCCGGATGGATGGAATCAGCGCTCGAATAATAATCCATCCGGACGGGATTGTCGAATATCCCTTTTTGCCCCCCCCTGTAAACTCAAACTCCGTTGATCCGTCTGCCCAGTCCAGAGATCCCGCTGTTTCGACCAGCGCAGCCGACCAAATGATAAAACCAGAGATCAAGGGAACGCAGGAGCGCGGTATATCGTGGTCCATTGACGCAGTAAGAGCTACCGATATCATTGTGGGGCTGACCGACCTCAGAGACGCATCCTCGGATGTTGCGAAAGGATCACTGGCGATATCCGGGATAGAGATGGCCCAGACTTCCGGTAAAAATGAATTTACACTGGTCATGAATGGCGTCAATTTTGCTTCCAGCCCGGATTCCGCAATAATATTAAACGCCAAAGGCGCGGTTAAACTGGATTCTTCCCTCGCCTCAGTGGAGACATGTCAACTGAATTTAAAAATAGAAAGCGCCAATCTTTCGGCCCTCACTCCTTTTGCACCGGAACATAAACACACGCTCAGGCAGTTCAGTATTGAGGACGGTATCTTGAAGCTCAACTATGATGCTTCACAGGGAGTAGTAGCTGAAGTCAGTGGCCCTCTCTCTCATACCGCCGGCAAGTCTTCGCCTCTCATGATAAGAGGGCGCGTGGAAACGCCAATAGACTTTTCTTCGTTATCACGCCTGGAATTGAATGGAGAATCCGTCGGGACGCCTCTGGCAATTTTTGAATCTTTCAATGGTAACCAGGCCATAGATTTGTCTAAAGGCGTTTTCAGCGGCTCGTTTGCCTTTGAGGGAAATCCTTCAGGTGAGTGGTCAGGTAAAGCCGATTTGAAATTACAGGGCGCATCTTTGATTAAAGGCGGTGGCTTCGGATCAAGCGACGCCGGACTTAGAGTAGTGGCAAGTGGAACCCCCCGGGTGATATCACTGCAGGAATTTAAAATAAAAGACCAGTCTGGCCTGTTCAGGTGCTCAGGGGAAATTTCCGATCCACTACGGAATCACGGAGAAATGGCCGTGCGTCTCGACACTGAGCTTCATACGGAGGGTAAAATACTGTCGGCTCTGACAGGATCTGAAGAGCTGTCCCTAAGAGGCCCGCTTACCGCCGCAGGACGCATGAGAGGGCCATTGGGCCGCATAGGTTTCGACTTTCAGGCTGACCTCACCCAAGCTTCCTTTGAAGCCGCCAGAAGAATCACCAAGCATCCTGACACCAAGGGAGCCATAGTCATAAAGGGCACATTGAGCAATTTCGCCGGGAATAGGGGAAAAGCTCCATCAGTTGAGGGAACACTAGGCTTCGAGTTCTCAAGGACTTCTTTCAATTCAACAGATGGAAAGCCTGCAATCAGAGACATGGACCTCAACGGTAAATCAACATTCGGTTATGGTCCCAGGGGCATGGACCTAAAAGACCTGGAAGTTGAAATCAGGAGGCATTCTAACAAGACTTTTCTCGCAAAATTACGTGGAAACATCGAAGGTCTTTTAAATGGCCCGATGAAAATCAACGCCACTGTAAACAGCAATCTTGACAACGACTTCATGAACGGCCTGGGAATGGCCGACCCAAAAGGCTTAAGGTTGTTAGGACATACAACATGGGGTGTGAAAATTGCTCAAAACGGCGGCGCTTATTCCTTTGCTGTCGACGCTCCACTGAAGGGCCTGGAAATCTCAATTGGCGATCTTTTTGTCAAAAAGCAGGGTATGGATGGGTCTTTAAGCCTGAATGGCATCCATTCCACGAAGCTGACAAAATTTAACACAGTGTCATTGACTCTGCCGGGTGTGTCTTTGGGGGCCACTGGAAAACTGGCTGACCCAAAGCATGGCTTGACCGAATTTGACCTGCTCATCAAGGAAGTGGATTTCAAAAAGCTCTCATCGATGCTTCCCAATTTCCCTTCAAACAGCCTCTCAGGCAGATGTTCGGGAAAAATATTGCTGAAGAGCGAGAGAAACGCCTTGTTACCTCACGGCTCCATTCACTTCGATTCAATTCTGTTCAAACCCCATAAATCGATGATCTATTTCGAACAAATGAGTGGTTTGGCCATGATTAACGGTATGAACCTCGAAAAGGTGAACTTCGAAGGAAGGGCGCGTGGATTCGTTGAAGCCCCGATATCGGCTTCCGGGACGTTACAGAACATAGATTCAGTGGACAACCTGAAGGGAAACGTCTCTGTCAGGATTGGAAACGGCGCAATAAAATTTCAGAATTTCAAGGGTGTTTTCTCAAAACCTCAGACCGTCCTGGGCGCCCTCGGGGCCTTGGGGGCTTCACTGTTAAACAACCAGAGCCTTGCTTCTCCGGAATTCGAATCAATCACAGGCGATTTTTCCATCGAGAAGGGCATAGCTCATACGGACAATTTGCGACAGGTTGGCGGAGATATCAGGTCGGGCGTCATCGGTGACATTGATCTTCATAATCATAATATCAACGCAATGATGGCCGCCAAAGCGTTCATCTACCCACCCGAACAACTTGGTAAAATCCCTGCAGTGAAAGAACTGGCAAAGAAACATGAAGGACTGCTAAAAATTATGGGGCTGGACAAGGAACTCAAGAAGATCGGTATCGACACTGAAGAACAGAAATCCCAGGCTCCAGACTCCGGCAAGCCCTCCAAGACACCAATATTCATGATTTTTAAACTCTCAGGAAACGCGGGAGAACCCAGCGTGACTCCAGTGCTGGAAAAATCGATTTCCGAGACCATCGCATTGAAGTTAAAAGCGCTTGTAGATTGAATCAATTGTGAATATCCGGAAGGGACCTATTGTTTTAGTCAACTACATATCAAGTTCTACAGTCAGGCATAGAAGTCGAGCATGGTTGTAGCTGGTTCTGAAATCCCGGTCGGTTCCTGTGACGTAAGACTTTCACTCCAGTGAAGTTTGGCGCAGGGTCAAAAGTTGTTTTTTGATGACTAATGGCACTTTCCTTTTGACATTACATGGGATTCTGGATTACTTATTTAAGTGTCCTTATCGGCTTTCCTGAATTAAATCTATACACAACTCAAAACACCCCTGTCATTTAGGAGGACCGGCATGTCTAAGAAGTACTGGGACGAGAAATTCGAAACCATGAACGACAACGCAATGAAAGCCTTTCAGTTGGAGAAACTGAAAGAGACTGTGAAATGGGTCTACGAGAAGATCCCATTTTACAAGAAAGGCTTTGATGAAAAGGGGGTAAAACCCTCCGACATGCAGCAGATCGGCGACATTGCGAAGTTCCCGTTCACTGTCAAGACTGATTTGAGGGATAATTATCCATTCGGATTGTGCGCGGTTCCTCTGTCGGAAGTGGTCAGAATCCATGCGTCATCAGGCACCACGGGAAAGCCTATCACAGGTCCATATACGGCAGCTGATCTGGACCAATGGACGGAGTGTATGGCTAGAGGGCTTTGGGCTCAGGAAGTGAGGACCGACAGCATTCTCCAGAACGCTTATGGAATGGGTCTTTTCACTGGAGGACTTGGATTCCTCCAAGGCGCCATAAGAATAGGATGCACGGTGGTTCCGTCTGGCGCCGGAATGACTGAGAGGCAGATATTGCTGATTCAGGACTTCGGCACAACGGCCTTATGCTGCACGCCTTCCTACTGCATGACGATTATTGAGCGGGCCGAGAGGATGGGGGTCGATATTAAGAACTCAACGCTCAAGACGGGACATTTTGGAGCGGAGCCGTGGACTGTGGAGATGCGGGCAGACATAGAGCAGCGAGGCGGCATCCACGCCTACGAACACTACGGACTTACGGAACTGATGGGGCCTGGGGTCTCGTTCACATGTGAACACTATAACATACATATAAACGAGGACCATGTTTACCCGGAAATAGTGGACCCTGGAACATTGGAGCCCGTTCCGGAAGGGGAAGAGGGCGAACTCGTATTCACCGCTCTCCAACGTAGGGCCATGCCCATGATCAGGTATAGAACCCGTGACATCTGCGCTTTGAGGCGTGAGAAATGCGCGTGCGGAAGAACTCTGACGACCATGGACAAAATTCTGGGACGTTCAGATGATATGATGATCGTAAGTGGAGTAAATGTGTTCCCCTCTCAAATAGAGACTGTCCTCATGGAATTCCAGGAAGTGGAGCCTCAATATCAGATCAGGCTTGGCAAGAAAGGTTATATAGATCACATATCAGTGGAAACCGAGTTGAAAGAGGCCGTCTACAGAGAAGGCGAAGCGAAAATTCAGGAAATGGCCAAAATGATTTCTCACCGGATTCAGCAGGTGATAGGCATCAATGTTCCCGTAAAAATCCTGGCCCCTGACACAATAGAACGCAGTATAGGAAAAGCAAAAAGGATTTTGGACGAGAGAAATCTCTAATCATCAATTCTCGATATACTATCAACCCCATGCGATGGGATCACAAAGCCCGTCGCATGGGAGCCATCAGCTTACTCCAGTTATCGGTGTACAAAAACCCTGGCTTTCCAACTATCCTGCCTGGCTTTTTCAGTCTCCCCCAGCACTTCATAGCAAATCGCTCTCAGCTGATAAACTTCCCCGCTGTATGGATAGACTTTCGCCGCATATTCCAGGTCCTCCAACGCCATAGGGTGATTTTTCATCTCCAGGTAAAGTTTGGCTCGCTTCAGCCTGGCCTCAAAATGGTTCTGATCTGTATCGAGCGCCTTTGAATAAGACTCAATAGCCTTGTCAGTTTTGCCTTCAGCAATGAGTATGTCACCCATGGTTATAAGCGCCGGCACGAACGACGCTTCATTCTTCAGGGCGACTTCAGCAAACTCAGTGGCTCTCTGAGTGTCTCCCTGCCTGAAAAAAGCTTCCGCCAACAACTGATATGCCGTTGGCTCATCCGGACACAGCTCAATTGCCTTCTCAAGATCGGATATCGATCTTTTGAGCTGTTGATTATTAAAATAGAGACTTCCTCGAAGCAGAAGACCTTCAAGATTGTCCGGGTCCAGCTTCAAAGCCTCGTCCAGGTCTTCCAAAGCTCTGTCCTGGCGAGCCATTACCTTAAAAATGTAGGCTCTCTTGGTAAGCAATTGAGGATCGTCACTTCTTATTTCCAGCGCCTTGTTGACATCAGACAGTGACGCCAGAATATTCCCAGTCTGGAGCTGAAGGGCCGCCCTGTTTATGTAAGGTAGAGGATTGTCCGGATCCAGCACAATGGAACGACGGAGTTTTTCCAGGGCCTCATTGTACCGACCCATCATAATCAGCATGCTTCCCTGGTTCAGGTACAGTATAGCGTCATCAGGATCAACGTGCTCTGCCTTCTCATAATCCTTGAGAGCCATTTCCGGCTCATTCAGCGCCCTGTGCGCCTCTGCCCTGTACCAGTATATTTCCTTGAGGTCAGCGTCGTGCTCCAGAGCCTTGTTGAAATCCGTCAAAGCCTTGTTTGCATCACCATTCTTCAGGTATGAAAAACCACGCCTTAACAAGGCTTGCGCGTTGCCAGGATGGATCTTGAGCAAATTGGTCATCTCGCCTATGGCGGATTCATAATCATTTTCTTCCACGAATATTGCCGCCCTGCCAAAAAACGGCCCTTCATTGCGACCATCAAGGGATGCGCTCAATTCAAACAGCCTACGGGCCTCCTGAAAATCAGACTTGTAAAAACAAGCAAGACCTAAAGAGGAAAGAATTGAAGCGCTATTGGGTTTTAGCCTGCTCGCAGCCAACAGATCCTCTTGCGCTCCATCAAAGTCCCTCGCCTTTATTCTGATCTTCCCCCGCAGTTCCAAAAGCTCTGCGTCATCTGGACTTGCAGCAATTAGAAAGTCACAGTCCTCCAGGGAGCCCTCAAAGTCAAAAACCCTCTCCCGCGCTTTTGCACGGACGATTCTAAGTTGACCCGCGCCCGGATCTGATTCAATCAACGCGTCCAGCATGTCTGTCGCTGCATGAATCTTGCCCTGATCCAACAGGCGGGTCGCCTCTCCAATCGAGGCCTTGGACTCCTTCTGACCACAGGAACTCGACGCTAAAAAAAATGCGCATATGACCAGGATCATGGCAAAAATCCTGAGAGCGCTCTTTTCATTGATTCCCATCTTATTGACCGGCTCCGTCCAATGCACATCCAAACTGGCTTCAGTTGCATCAAAGTCTAGGTTCACCAGAAAATTTTGTCAATGACAGCGCGAAATAATTAAGACTTTTTTCTAAACCAGACCGGTTGTTATACCTATAATCTTGAATATTTTTATATTTTATGCACACATAGGTTTAGATAAATATTTTAATTATTCGATCAGATTAAATAAATTACTACAACAAGCTAAAAAAAGGAGCTAACGAACATGCAAGCCGTATGGGAAATGATGGGACAACTTGAGAGATTCTTTCAGCTCAATTTTCTTTTTTCGGGACTGGAAGTGTCGTCAACCGTGATTTTGATGGCAAGATTGGCAACTCTGGTCATATTTGGAATAGGATTGATCTGGTGTGTTTTCAGTGCGCTGATGAGAGTTCTGGATTGCGTTCAGACTTTGTTGAGCAATTTAGGCCCATTACCCAAATCGTTTTTCATTCTCTTGCTATTAATAATACCTCTGTCCCCGGATAGCCTTGGAGGCAGGTGGATAGGCTACATTCTGCTGACTCTAACCGTTATGGGGTTGGCGTTATCCCTGGCCGTGATAATAGTCGCCTGGAAATACGGGATAGAGCAGACATTGAGATTCATCCACAACCTGAGGGGACGACGCTGGAGCGAGGCCTCAGAGTCGGACGAACGTGCAGATTATGTTCCTGAGAATATAATTCGTCCGACAGTCGTGAGTGTCGGTAGTCATGATTGACGGTATCATGACGTTGTCGCCTGATTAGCGTCCTGTTTCCAACGCTCAGAGATATTTCATCAATTACTTCTTTTCGACCTGTATGAGGTATTTCACTTCGGTGTCCGACTCCTTGGGGTGGTCTGTAACCAGGTCTATCTTTCCGGCGTAAAAGGCTCTGTTGGGTTCAGGCTCAAGTTTCACGACAACTTCAAAAGAAACTTCTTTATGAGGCCCCACTTCGATGGCTCCTGGATTGATTGTAGCCGAGAGTTCACCTGGAAGAGTCCGAAGGCCTTTCACTGTGTATGTTTTTTCTGACACGTTTGAAACCCTGATCATAAAATTAACTGACTCGACATCTGTACCAACCTTTTTCCCCAATGTGGGCGGGTCAATGGCGAGTTCCCTGATTACGTCTGCAAGCAGCGTCAGTTTGACGACTGGATTTACAGGATCATTGGTAGAGACCATGATACTTTTTTCTTTTCTCCCGGCTTTGAGCCCATCGGTGTCAAAAGAAGCGGAGATTTTGCCTGTGCCCTTGGGAGGGATTTCCTTGCTGCCCTCAACCGCCTTTGTGCATCCGCATGTAGAGTGAAGGTTCTTTATGATCAGTGTCTGATCTCCGCTGTTGACAAATGGAAATTCCGCTGTAACCGAGTCTCCGTACAGGATTTTTCCGTAATCATGCCTCGACCTTTCAAACTCTATCCTCGGTCCTTCAGTTGCCATTGCAGACGTTGAGATGATAATGAAGGTTATGGTCATCAGCTTTATAATGAATCCGGGCAAAATGTTCTCCTTTTCAGAATATCCTCGAGGTGATAAAATTGGGTCGTTTTCGGCGTGGAGTATGTGTTAGTCCCATTTTTAATGAGGTGATTACAGTCACGGTTTTTTCGCCGATCTCGATGCCGACTGAATTATATAGCCCCTTATCACATTATCAAGTAGATTATGGACAACTGCCCTGGCGGTAACCCTAAAAATCGAATGTTTTCTGGTGTGTTGGAACGGAGACAAAAAAAATGGCTGAAAACTTCGCCAAACCTGTATGCAAAGTGTGCGGGATAGCCGAGGCTACCTTTCCTGACGAAGATGCCGTATTCTGCCCGGAGTGCCTCGAGCTTTCGGAACAGCTGTTTGACAGGGAAATGCGCCGTGTCGAATTGATTCGAATAATCAGAGGCCATGATGTGGAGCTGTACGACATAAAACATCCGGACTCAAACGCGGATGACGACCATTGCGGCCAGGTTATACTCATAAAAGCCGGACAGGGTTTCGAAGTAAAGATATGCCTCAGATCCGACGCGTTGGATTGGATGGACAAGCTAATGGATCCTGAAACCGGGTTCACATCACCGGATAACAGGCTCGATGCGCTGATAGGGAATGTGTCCCTGTTGATCGAAAGTTGGGGTGGTGGGCCTTACTACGTGGATCTGTTTTCTGTTGATAAGGTTTTCAGCACTGAGGGGGAGCTTTAGGCATCCGTCGATAGACTCCGGCGAGTTTTTTTGCGGAATAATCCATTCCTGAGGTCGGGTGGCTTTCGTTTGGCTGTTGATCAGGTCCACCTGTTTTAATGACAAGATTTTTTTGAAGTAATGTTACTGGAGTAAGAACGTGTTTGGTATATCGATGTGGGAAATGGCCCTGATCATACTGGTTGGTCTGATATTTTTGGGACCACGCCAGCTCACTGAAACCGCGAGGGCTGTTGGAAGACTATTTAGAGAAGTGCAACGGATGGCCTCGGATGTAAAAGATAGTATCGACCTGGATGCTCCGCCCCCTCCAAGACCAACACCTGCTCCAATGCCTGCAATACCTTCCGATACACTGCAGCCTGCTAAAAACACGGACAAAGATATCCTCAACTTGACAGGGGAGAAATCCGGACCGGATTTCTATGCCGAACTTCTGGAGAATTCCCTCGAGGACAATCGCACGACTTCCGAACCAACGACAAACTCAGGATCCGAGGCGGCTTTTAAAGCTGACAAGACATCCTCTGATGATTCGACAGGGGTTGAAAAACCTCAGAAGTCCTGATGAGAGTTAACCACCCACGTATTCCTCCTGCGCAGGCGTCCAGAAGGTTGATTATTTCTGACGCAAGGCGTCAAGTCTGTCCAGGCCATAGGCCAGAGCGGCAATCATTACTCCGCAGTTTATTTTTCCGGTTTTGAGATAATCGCGTATTTGTGCGGCAGGGACCAAAACCGTCTCCAGTTCTTCAGTCTCATCGGGATTGAACGTCCCTTTGGGCTCGGCGTTCTCGGCAAAAAATACATGGAATTTGTTGGTGAAAATGGCCGGTAAGGGATACATCCAACCTAAAGACTCAAAATTGGGGGCCAGAAATCCTGTTTCTTCTTCGAGTTCTTCTCTGGCGCTCTGCTCAGGTGTTTGCATGGGTTTCACCAACCCACCCGGCAACTCCAACGACAAACGGGAAACACCGTGGCGGTACTGGTTCACCAGAATCACTTCATTCGACCTGGTCAAGGCTATGACAGCCACCCAGTCCGGTGAACCCAACACCTGAAATTCATGAACATTTCCTGTTCGTGGAGATCGACTCTTGTTAATATTCACCGAAAACAGGTTGTACGACCCTACTTCACAGGTTTCTATCAAATCCCAAGTGAGCCTGTCAGTTTTATTTTTCCCGTTCATCTTAAGAGCCTTTGATGTCTGTTTTACATAGAAATTGTTATTCGAGCCGGGATTGCGCTCCAAGCGGTTATTTTGAGTTCCAGGCTGAATTATTTTCGTGATTCGAGTTCGGCCTGCGGCCCTTCTTTCTTGCGCCCCAGGGACAGGCTCGGATGCAGACGCCGCAAATGGGGCTTTCAACAAATGGAATTTCCACCGCGTTTCTGGTCACCCTCTCAACGCATTTTTCAAAGAACAGGGCTTCATCCCTGTCTGAATAATGCCACTTGGTGTTCACATCCTTGATAGCCTGAACGGGGCATGCCTCAGCGCAGGACGTGCATTTTCCACATCTGTTCCGAACCGGCTTGTCCGGCCTCAGGGGCATGTCGGTCAAGATGGTTACAAGTCTTATCCTTGGACCGTATTCAGGACTCACAACCAAAAGACTCTTGCCCTGCCAACCTATCCCTGCCGCAAGCGCCACCGCCTTGTGGGAGATGTATGACGTCCATTCCTGCCTATCCAGCACTTGTGAGGCCGGAATCGGCAATGCGGACGCCTTGTGGTCCTGAATGAACTGTGACACCCTTAGGGCGATGTCATCCAGCAGAGCGTTTACCTTAAGATAGTGCTGCTGATATAGTGGCGTCGGACCGTTTTCGATCGGATCTATGACCCCATCAGCCAGTCGTACGGCTATGCTTACTGCACGTTTGTAGTTCTTCACAAGATCCGCGGGAGCGACAGGCAATCCCTCAAGCAATGCCAGATCGGCTATTCCCACCATATCAGCGCCCACATCCCGGGCATATCCCTTGATTTCTCTATTGTCCAAAACCTGAATTTCCCTTCTGAATCAAATTCCCTCTACACACGTTTCAAGCTGCAAATCAAAATCGTCAGCCTGTGCGGGAGTAACGGAAACATCATGAACCTGTCAAAACGAAAGATATCGACTCACCGTTTTTGATCAATCGTTGAGAGCGCCAATCATCTCGGGGTGAATCAGACCATTTGTCGCCAGTATGCTGGGGCTGTCAAGAGCCATGACTTTGCCATAACGATCGGTGACCAGACCGCCGGCCTCTTCAACAAGCAGTATTCCCGCCGCTATGTCCCAAGGCTTGAGTTTCAGTTCCCAAAAACCGTCCAGGCGTCCGCAGGCTACATAGGCCAGATCCAGCGCCGCCGAACCCAGACGTCTCATACCTTGAACCCTGGGTAACACCCTCGAGAATTCCGTCAGGTTATTCTCGGATGAAAACGCCTTGTCATACGGAAAGCCCGTTCCAACAATGCTTCTGTTGAGTGTTTCAGCGCGGGACACTTTCAGGCGACGCCCGTTCAGAAACGATCCTTCCCCCATGACGGCATGATATGTCTCATTTTTTAGAGGATCACAAACTACCCCGGCCAGAATCTTTCCCAGTTCAAGCAATGCAATGGAAATGGCAAAATGAGGATAACCGTGAGCATAATTCACTGTGCCGTCCAAAGGATCTATTATCCAGAGCCAGGGAGATCCTTTCAGTTGTTCCGGGGTTTCTTCAGCCATAATGTCGTGTTCTGGAAATTTTTGCCTAATCTCGCTGATGATGGCCCGTTCAGATGATTTATCCGCATTGGTGACAATGTCTATTCCACCTATGCGGTCGTCTTTGGATTCCACCATCAATTCCCCATTGAAATGTGACATTAAAATGTTGCCCGAAATTTCTGTCAGGGTTGACATGAATTTTTTAAGCTCTTCTCTATCTATCGTATTAAACATTTCCAAGTGCATCCCATGCTGTTGATTGACTCCGTTTCAACTATTGCTCCGTTGAGTCACTTCGGTTATCAACTCACCCCTGGCAAGCCGGATTCTTAACTTGTCCCCTGGTTCCACGGAATCCGAATCCATGACGGTCTTGCCGTCATCAAGTTTGAACGTTATTGAATAACCGCGAGCCAGAACCTTTAACGGACTAAGGCTGTCAATCCTTCCGACCAGAGAGGTCAGGCCGTTACGAGCCTCAGAAAGCCGGACATTGATCACCCTTGAAAGCCTGGAACTCATTGCCTGAAGCGCCTCATCACATGACTGCAGCTTCTGGGCCGGTAACTCTATTCTCAGGCGTTTCCTGAGCGCATTGTAGTCGAATGTTTTTCGTTCGATGTCCCGGCGAATTGCATTCCTGAGTCTGATCACCATATCGTCCATCAACTGACGCTTCAGGAGTATGGAGCGACGAGGATCATATAGCCTGCCGTACCAATCATCCAGGGCTGATGATCGCCTCTCCAGTGCCATGTAGACACTGTTTCTAAGTCGTGAGAACAAACTTTGCGCCGACAATGCAAGTTCGGTGACGTCGGGGGCCACCAACTCGGCCGCCGCCGAAGGGGTCGATGCCCTGACGTCCGCCGCAAAATCTGTAAGTGTAAAATCAGTTTCATGTCCCACTGCGCTCACAACAGGCTTCCCGCAGACGGCTACTTCACGTACTACTTCCTCTGCGTTGAACGCCCACAGGTCCTCTACAGATCCCCCGCCACGGCCTATTATTATTACATCTACCTCGTTGATCTGACATAACCGACGCAGAGCGCCCACTATTTCCTGAGGCGCCTTGTCTCCCTGGACAGATGTGGGACTAACCAGAACATTTATATGGGGAGACCTTCGATGAATAATTTTTATGACATCCCTTACAGCCGCTCCCGAAGCTGACGTCACAACTCCAACAGTGCTCGGGAATTTCGGCAAGGCCTTCTTTCTGGTTTGATCGAAAAGCCCTTCCGCAGCCAGCTTCATCTTTAGCTGCTCGAATGACAGCATCAGACTGCCGAGTCCCGCCGGCTCCACAGTGTCAATTATGAACTGGTAATCTCCGCGAGGACCGTAAACGCTTACCCTGCCCCACGCAAGAACCTGTAAGCCATCCTCCAGTCTGAATTTTATAAAACGCCCCTGGAGCTTGAACATAACAGACCGAATCTGAGCCGAATCGTCCTTCAGGGTAAAGTATGAATGACCCGACGGCGCCTTTTTGTAATTGGATATCTCACCCTTTATCCAAACGGACGAAAAATTTGATTCCAGCGTTGATCGAATCTGTTCAGTCAATTCGAAAACTGTGTAGATTTTTCTGGATGGTAATTCCATGGTAGACCTTTATCCGATCAAACCGTCTCTAATTTCATCAATTTTTATCTTCCACAATTTGAGTGTTTCCAGAGCTATTTTAGCCCTAAGCTCCTTCTTCTGCCTGCGATTGCGAACCGACACGTCATCCATCATGCCGTAGTTGACGTTCATGGGCTCATACTCCTTCACCGGTTCGTCACGTGTATGTTTTATCAAGGCGCCAATTGCCGTGCTTGATGGAGGAATCCAGGGTCTCACGTTTTTTTCCAGAAGCGCAGCGTATAGCCCTGCAACGTGTCCCGAAGCGGTAGATTCCACATAACCCTCGACTCCCGTAATCTGACCGGCAAAAAACACATGCGGAGACTTTTTGGACCTTGAAAATTCATCCAGCGCCTTAGGGGCGTTCAGGAAAGTGTTCCTGTGGACGGAGCCCAAGCGTTCAAATTCGGCGTGCTCCAGGCCCGGTATCATCCTGAAAATTCTCTTCTGTTCCGGGTATGTCATCTTGGTCTGAAACCCTACAAGGTTAAAGAGGGTTCCCGCAGCGTTCTCTGCCCTGAGTTGAACAACTGCATACGGTCTTCTTCCGGTTCTTGGGTCAATCAGACCCACCGGTTTCATCGGACCAAAACACAGTGTTTGCGCGCCACGACGAGCCAGTTCCTCAATGGGCAGACACCCTTCAAAATGATCTATTTTCTCAAAGGGGTATGGATTCACCTTCTCCGCTTTTGTTATCTCCTCCACAAATCTCAGATAGGACTGCTCGTCCATCGGAGCGTTCAGATAGGCCCCCTCACCTTCCTCATACCTGGAGGCCTTGAACAGCTTCGTCATATCCAGGGTTTCAACGGAAACAATCGGAGCTATTGCGTCATAAAACGAAAGACTCTTTTCTCCAACCAATTCAGCTATGGCGTTGGTCAGTTCATCGGACGTCAGCGGACCCGTTGCGATTATCACCGCTCCATCGTCGGCTTTCGGGATGGATGTCAACTCCATACGCTCAACAGTTACCAGATCGTTCTTGTGAATTTCATTTGTAATGAACCTGGAGAACAGGTCCCTATCAACAGCCAGAGCCCTTCCGGCCGGCACGGCTGTGTTATCTGCCGCCCTAATGATCAGTGATCCCAGCAGCCGCAACTCTTCCTTGAGCAAACCCACTGCCGATCCAAGATCAGACGATCTCAATGAATTCGAACAAACCAGTTCGCCCAAATCCGCCGATTTATGAGCCGGCGAAGACTTACAGGGTTTCATCTCAATCAGTCTGACCCTCAAACCAAAAGAAGAAATAACCCACGCAGCTTCACATCCAGCTAATCCGCCACCAACAACCGTGATACCCATTTGTGAAAAACCAAACTTAAAAAGCTGTATTGATATAGAAGGAGAGAATAGTTGATTGAATCAGGCTTGTCCACAGAACGTCAATCTTTGCCCCAAGCCAATAGCCACAATCGTCTTGTCGAAAAAAAAGGATTCGGCGCCTTTTCCTCGGCTTTTGCAAACTGTTTTCGCTGAGATTTCGAAGCTACCCTGGTTTCTCCGGGCTTTATGACCACCAAATTCACCGGAGCCGTTCCAGGAGCTATCATCCCCAGTTCGCGCGCCGCAGTAAAAGAAAGATCTATCACCCTGTCACCAACAAAAGGCCCCCTGTCATTTATACGAACCACTACCTCACGATCATTCCTGACGTTCCTGACCTTTACCACCGTATCCAGGGGCAGTGAACTGTGGGCCGCCGTCATGTCGAACATGTCGTATACTTCTCCAGATGCCGTTTTTTTTCCGTTAAAACCTGGACCATACCAGGAAGCCACCCCCTTTTGTTCGTGACCGACTTCCACCTTTTTCATCGTGTGATACGTTTGACCATTGATCTTGTAGGAAGACGCTATGTTGCCCTGCAACAACTGTGGCCTCGACGCACATCCACCAATTAAACAATTTATTACAATTAATACAAATATATATGCTAGTTTATTTATTCCTGACATGTTTTCTGTTCGTATCAGTTAGTTTATCATAAACATACCATACCAAACCCGGGCAAGTCAAGAAACTATATCTATTTTTACCCTTTATAAACAGACTGTTAATCAAAATAAATAATGTATTAAATAAAATTATCGGCAGTGACGTTTTAAAACTTGTTTGTTTAATATTCAGCAGTTAAAATGTTGGGAAAACGGGTTGTAAGGGGTTTGATCGGAAGCAGCAAGGGTTTTTGGGAAACTTTCAGATGGGACTTCGTTGACACGTCCGGTTCAGTGGTTTAATGTTTCATGGTCGATCTTCGTTCATCTAATGATTCTAATATGGTAAACATTAACAGGACAGTGTTTCTGAGGTCGTTTTTCCTGGAAACACTTTGGAATTATCCCAGAATGCAGAACATAGGGTTCACGTATTGCATTTTTCCCGCTTTGAGGCGAATCCACCGCTCAAACCGGGAATTTAGTGATGCGGTATATCGACAGTTGGAGTCTGCAAACACTCATCCGAGTATGGCCCCATTATTTGCGGGCCTGGTATCGAGGCTGGAAAGGGACAGGCCTGCCAGTGACCTGAGTTCCTTTAGACGTCGAATCATGACAACGCTGGCGGCTCACGGCGACCGCTTTTTCTGGGGGCACTTGAAACCATTTGCTGCAATCGTCGGGGTTGTAGCAATGCTGTATTTTCCGATTACCCTGGTTGGGCCGTTTTTGGCGCTTATATTGTATAATGTGCCGAACATTTATTTTCGTATGGTGGGTTTTCGCCGGGGCTATGATGAAGGGCTCAAGGTTCTGGAAAAATTCAGGTCCGCCGGGAACGAGAGGTTGCTTGGTTACATACGATCAGGATCCAGCTTCTTTCTGGGCATTTTAACCGGGCTGCTTTTGTGGCAATGTTACCGGTATCAATTTGATGGAGTCGGTGATTTTTATGGTTTGGTGTCGGCGCTTGATGTAAGCTTGACGGGCATAATAGGCTTCGTGGCCATAAAGTCGGGGTTTTCAGTGACCAAGGTTACTCTGCCTGTCATCTTTTGCGCAATACTCGTTTTCGGACTTTTGCGATATTGGATTGGAATTCCGTGAACATATCTGAAGAGTATATTGAAAAGACCATCGTAGTGGGAAACCAGTTGGGCTTGCATGCTCGTGTGGCCACCGTAGTGGTTCAGACAATGCGCAATTTTGAATGTCAGGTGACGTTTGTGAAAGACGGCATTGAGGTTGACGCCAGAAGCGTGTTGGGTCTGTTGTTACTTGCGGCTACACCCGGGAGTGAACTGATCATTCGCGGGAATGGACCTGATTCAAGAAATGCGGTAGAAAAAATCTGCGAACTGATCGAAACCGACGAGCCCGACAATTTCTAATTGGAGTCCTACTAGCGCAATGCAGATTTCGAGAGATAACAACATAAACATGATTCTAAAGGGGGTTGGAGTATCCGGCGGTGTTGGCATCGGGCAGGTGGTTCTCATCGAGCGCGTGGCCAGTGATATTTGCCCATGTTACGTCTTGCAGCCAGATGAAGTTGAAGCTGAGGTGCTCAGATTTGAAAATGCTGTTGAGAGCGCTGCGGAGAGACTCAAGACCATCAAGGGCCATATTGATTCCGATCATCCTCTCGGTGACCACGCTTATATTTTGGACACCCATATCCTCTTGTTGCGTGACCGCATGCTTTATGAGGGCACCAAGAAGGTAATCTCCGAAGATCGCCAGAACGCAGAATGGGCTTTGTCCGAGGTGATGATGAAGATAACCTCGGCCTTTGACACCATAGAGGACGAGTACCTCAAGGAAAGAGCCAGGGACGTCCATTTCGTGGGTGAACGGGTCTTGCGAATCCTGATGGGCCTTTCTTCGGAGAGGAAAATACACCAGCTTCCCCCCAATTCCATAATTGTGGCTCATGACCTCTCGCCTGCTGACGCTGCGCAGATCAAACGTGAGGATGTTCTGGGAATCGTCACGGACGTCGGCGGAAGAACGTCGCATACCGCCATTATGGCCAGGTCTCTGAAAATCCCCGCAGTCACAGGAATGGAAAAAATCAGTCGCATGGTTCAGACAGGCGACACGATCGTAGTTGACGGAAGCACGGGGATTGTCATTCTGAATCCGGATCCTGAAATGATTTTCAGGTACAGGCAGCGTCACGACGTCTTCCGCAATTACCAGCAGTCTTTGATGGCCTTCGGCCGACTGCCGGCCGTCACCAGGGACGGCAATCGCTCCATAAGGATCACCGCCAACATCGAACTTGTCGATGAGATGGACATAGCCCTGAATCATGGATGTGAGGGAATTGGATTATTCAGAACTGAATATCTGTTTCTCGGTCGATCGGACCTTCCTTCGGAACAGGAACAGTATGAAGCCTATCGACGTGTCCTGGAATACAATAGACCGAAGCCGGTAACGATCAGAACGCTGGATGTTGGTGGAGACAAGATCGCCTCGAGCCTCAATTTACCGCAGGAGACCAATCCTGCCATGGGGTTGAGGGCAATCAGGCTTTGCCTGAGCTACAGGGAAATTTTTCAAACCCAGCTTCGCGCAATACTTAGAGCCGCATGCCATGGAAACTGCCGTCTGATGATACCCATGATCTCGTGCATGAGCGAAATTCTTGCGACCAAAAACATCATCAATCATGTCAAGACGGAACTGGCTGCGGAAGGAATTGAGTTCTGCAATGACTACAAGCTGGGAATTCTGGTGGAAGTTCCATCAGCCGCTGCAATTGCCGACCTGCTGGCAAGGGAAGTCGATTTCTTCAGCATAGGGACGAACGATCTTATTCAGTACGCTCTGGCCATCGATAGAGTGAATGAACATGTCAACTATCTTTATGACACTCTTCATCCAGCCGTTTTAAGACTGATAAGGCATGTCGTGAACGCCGGCCAGGCCCGCGGAATTGATGTCTCGATGTGCGGAGAAATGGCGGGAGATCCGGTCAACATTCCAATACTGATTGCTCTCGGGATCAACGAATTGTCCATGAACGCGCTTTCCATCCCTATCGTAAAAAAACTGATAAGATCCATAACTCTTGAAGAATGTCTCGAACTTACAGATCAAGCTTTTAGAATGCAGGAAGCCGACGAGATTCATGCCTTCCTTGAATCATGGATAACCGAGAGATTTCCAAAAGACTATTTCCTCAACAACTCGTGATGCATCCATGAATAAAACAGAACATGTCAAAATAATTTGCAAAAACCGCAAGGCTTTCTTCAATTTTGAAATAGAGGATACTTTCGAGGTCGGGATTTGTCTAATGGGGTCCGAAGTGAAGTCGCTGCGTGACGGAAAGGCCAACCTTTCTGACTCTTACGGTAAAATAAGAAACGGGGAAATATTCCTTGTCGATTGCCACATATCGCCCTATTCACAGGCAAACAGGGAAAACCACGAACCTTTGCGTGAAAGAAAGCTGCTACTGCACAAGCAAGAGATAAAAAAACTCACCGGTAAAGTGGCAGAGCGCGGATATTCCCTTGTGCCGCTGAGAATGTATTTCAGGAACGGTAAAGTGAAGGTGGAAATGGGCCTGGCTCGCGGAAAAAAGAATTACGACAAAAGAGAAAGTATCAAGAAAAAGGACCAGAGACGCGAACTCGAACGCATGATGAAGTTCAAACAGCGTTGACAGTCTCCTCGATGTCATTATTTTCTTTGTCAGGGTCTACTTTCTGGAAACTTCTCTTTCATAATGTTGTCTTTTGCTATAGAGTCAATCAACTTGTCGAACGGGGGCGACCTGGTTTCGACGGGGATAGTTGAGGTCAAGGTTGCATGCCGAGCACTCCGGTGACTCGTTAATCCGCTGGAAAAAAAATATACTCGCCGATAACTACGAGTACGCTCTAGCCGCGTAGGCTAGCGTCCCTCTGTTTCTCTCCTGCGGGAATGGAAGGGGCGAGGCTAGCAGGATAGCCAAGTTTCCGTGCCTGTTGGAAATGAGGCGAAATAATTAGCGGGCTGGTCCTGACGGAACCGGGTTCGAGCGGGTCCTGACGGACGAGAATTAAAACTCGAAATAAGCATGTAGATATCTTCGGCTGAAGATCTTCGGACGCGGGTTCGATTCCCGCCGCCTCCACCAAAAGTACGCTCAATATCAATATGTTACAAAGTCGATTTTTGGGTTGCGGACACTTTGGGGACACTCGGTTTTCGGCGAACGTTCTAAAGTGATTTTGTTTCAAGGTGCGCGTAGCCTTGAGTCATTTGTGACGTTGTGTGGCCCAGTTGACGCTTTATAGAGTGTAGTCCAACACCGTCGTTAATAGCCTGAGATGCCAACTAATGACGGGGGATGTCGCATGACTCATCCGCTCAACTCCGTTCTAATCACATGCTTTCCTAAAACACTTGCCAAGTCATGTCTAATTAAGTAATTTTAATGGCTTACCTTATCCTGAATGAATCCGGGTGAATTCTTAATAATATGTTGGCCCGACTGGAAGAGTTATCAGAATAGATGGACATCAAAAGAGGGGGGCGCCTTAACGGAGCGACAGTCCTAAACCATGCCCCGGCCTCCCAATGTAAGGAATAGTTGCAAATATATTGCAGGTTGTGCATGTTGTAACCATCATGGGCAATAT
>CAYNZA010000033.1:0-26141 GCA_964401595.1 uncultured Desulfomonile sp. | reverse complement strand
CTCGAGGAGATTCACATAGCGGTAGACGTTCCCGAGGCTGTCATGACCACAGACATTCGTCTGACAGAAGCGGAACGGATAGTGGCCGAATTCAGCGGGGTTCCGGGAAGGCAGTTCCCTGTCACCATCGCGGAAGTGGCTCAGATTGCAGATCCAAGGACGCAGACATTCAATGTCCGCTTTGCGATGAAAGTCCCACCTGATTTGAATCTTTTACCGGGGATGACCGCAAGAGTGACCCTGTTTTATCGTTCACGCCCAACTGCTGGAAAGAGCTTCTTTGTACCTGTATCGGCCGTCTTTCGTGATAGTGGCGGAGAACAGGTGGTGTGGATCATCGGTCCCGACAAGGGCGTAATTCGCAGACCTGTGGAAATCGGTGACCCTTCCGGTGGAAGAATAGAGATTCTGGAAGGATTGCAATCTGGGGATCGAATTGCTGTGGCTGGGGTGTCGTTCCTTCGTGAGGGGATGAAGGTTCGTGACCTGGGCGATGCGCTCGGAGGAAATTAGCCATGAATATGGGCGAAATCTCTGTTCGCAAAGATCGGGTGATCATCTTTATTATCATTCTGGTAACAATTGGTGGGCTACTGGCCTATCAGCGCATGGGACGGCTTGAGGACCCGGAATTCACCATAAAGGAAGCTTTAATAATCACTCCTTATCCGGGGGCGAGCGCACAGGAAGTTGCCAAAGAAGTAACCAATCCCATCGAAATTGCCGTTCAGCAACTGGGCCAACTGGACAGGGTTCAATCGGAATCGTGGCGCGGTCGATCGGTAGTCAGAGCTTTCATCAAGGACAGGTTCCACAGAGACGCCATCCCGCAGGTTTGGGATGAACTACGGCGAAAGATCAGTGACGTTCAGCTTCTTTTGCCACCTTCGGCTCGAGGCCAAACGGTAATCATTGACGACTTCGGTGATGTTTACGGTATTTTTCTGGCTATCACCGGTGAAGGCTACTCTTACCCCGAGTTACGCCGCTATGTGGAATATCTCCGTCGGGAATTGCTGTTAGTTCCAAATGTTAAAAAAGTGGATTTTTTTGGAGAGCAGCAGGAAGTTGTATTTCTCGAAATCTCAAGGAATAGACTAGCTGGGCTTGGGATTAACGAAGAAGACATTTACCGACTCATCCAGTCTAAAAATAATCCGGCCGATGGCGGCCGTGTGCGTGTGGGTGAGCAGTTCATCACAATTAATCCCAAGGGCGGATTTGACTCTGTCGATGACATACTGGAGCTTGTAATATCATCAGACGAAACCGGCCGTCAGCTCACATTGAAGGACATTGCAACACTTCGACGTGACAATCAGGATCCGCCGCGACGGCTGCTCAGATATGACGGTAATCCCGCCATAGGTCTCGGCATCTCAACGGTCCAGGGCGGTAATGTAGTGACACTGGGGAAGGGTGTCAGACAAAAGCTGCAAGAACTCAAGGTCAACCAGCCCATAGGAATAGAGATAGGTGAGATCAACTTCCAGCCCGAGGCGGTGACTCAGGCTACGGACAATTTCATCTTCAATCTGGCCAAAGCGGTTTTCATCGTCTTCATCGTGCTGTTTTTTACTATGGGAAGGGCTACTGGATTAATTCTCGGTATGGTGCTTTTCCTTACGATAATGGCGACATTCGTCGTGATGTTCATGAATGGCGATCTCCTGATGGAACGAATCTCCCTTGGCGCTCTTATCATAGCCCTATGCATGCTCACGGACAACGCGATAATCATAATTGAATCGGTTAGAGTGCGTATCGAAGCAGGAGAAGACAAGCTTCAGGTGGTTCGGGAAGCTGTAGCTCAAAACCAGTGGCCGCTGTTTGGCGCAACGGCCATTGCGGTCATAGCCTTTGCGGCAATTGGTCTGTCGGAGGACAGGACTGGAGAATATATAAACTCGCTGTTTTGGGTAATCCTGATTTCCTTGAGTCTTAGCTGGATTTCCGCGATTACCATAACCCCATTCCTGGGCTATATGTTTTTCAAACCTCGCAGGCCTGAGAAAGGAGCCGCCGAAGACCCTTACGCCGGGAAAATATTTTCGACCTACAGACGTTTACTAATAATATCACTGCGACATCGCTGGACAGTAATAGTGGTTTCAATAATACTGTTCGTCTTTTCCTTATATGGATTTGGCAGGATAGACCAGGCTTTCTTCCCGCCTGCCACCAGGCCGCAGTTCATGGTGGACGTTTTTCTTCCTGCCGGTGTCCATATAGGAGAAACAGAAGCGTTTGCAGGGAAAGTTGAACGTTACATCAAGACGCAGCCGGGGGTGACCCATGTGACATCCTTTGTTGGAAGCGGTGGGCTCAGATTCCTGCTGGTGTACAGTCCGGAGAGAGAAAACAGAGCTTATGTCCAGTTTCTGGTGGATGTGAAGGACGAAAAATTTATAGATGGCGCACTCGAATCCATTCAGCGTTATCTTGATGAGAATTATCCAAACGCCAACTCTGTGGCTCGAAAATTCCTCCTTGGTCCTGGGGATGGAGGACGGATTCAAGCGAGATTCCGTGGGCCTGATTCCGCCACTCTCCGTCAACTGGCTTCCCAGGCAAAAGGCGTCCTCAAAGAAGATGGCGGAGCCAAAGGAATTCGCGATGATTGGCGAGAGTCTGAATTGGTAATCCGACCAAAACTTCTGGAGCAGCAGGCCAGGCGCAATGGTATAACCAGAGTTGATGTTGCGCAGGCTATGGAAACCGGATTTCAGGGACGAACCGTTGGCTTCTACCGCGAGCCCGGCTCAGCCGCTTCTGGACTTTTTGCTCAAGAGACTCGGCATTTGCCCATAATTGCCCGACCTCCGGAAGCTGAGCGAAATGATGTTAACGCTATTCACAGCATGCAAATCTGGAGCCCGCTGGCCCAGAGGATGATCCCGTTGAACCAGGTGGTCTCTGGCGTTGACATGAACTGGGAAGATCCGGTTGTTATGCGTAGAAACCGAGTCCCCACATTAACGGTTCATGCTGATCCCAGGTCCGGGCTTCCCAGCCAGTTGTTCGACAGGGTTCAAGACAAAATTGAGCAGATCGAATTACCTCCGGGCTATTCACTGGAATGGGGCGGAGAGCACGAAGATTCCCGGGATGCTCGCACCGCTCTGGCAAGGCCTTTGCCGATGGCCATGGCTCTCATGGTGCTCATAGTGATTTGTCTGTTCAATTCGTTTAGAACCACTGCAGTCATCTGGATCACTGCGCCGCTTTGCATCATTGGTGTTACAGGCGGTCTGCTCATCACCGGACTGCCCTTTGGCTTCATGACTCTGTTGGGCATGCTCAGTCTTGTTGGTGAGCAAATAAAGAACTCCATAGTAGTCCTGGACAAGGTCAAGACCGAGATAGAAAAGGGAAAAGAGCCTTATCTGGCTATTCTGGACGGATCTGTTACCAAGTTCAGGCCGGTGCTGATGGTTGCCATTACCACGGTGCTTGGAATGATTCCCCTACTGTTTGACCCATTCTTTGCATCGATGGCCGCTGCCCTGATGTTCGGGCTCTTATTCGCTTGTGTCTTGACGATGATAGTGGCGCCTACCCTTTACTGCATCTTATTCGGGATTCATGAGAAAGCTTCGTGATCAGGAACAATGGCGGCGGCAGAGCCAGTGGCATGAATTTGAGGTCACCCAAGAAATTCCATCTAACCTGGGTGTGTGGCAATTGGAGTCTCGATCCGGGTTCCTGAGAGTAATTTGCAGCCGTGCCTCTCAAAATGTATGATTTCTGGAGACGAAAGATGGCTTATAAAGGGCTCGTTTCATCTGACTGGAATGAATGTCTCGCTCCAACCGGTCCATTCGACCCAATTGCTTTCATATATCCGGAACTCAAGAAAGAACTGGATGAGATTTTCAAAAAATATACTTCCAATTTAATACCTTTGTCAGCGGCTGTTTCCAAAATAGTCAATCTGCTTCCTCAACCATTTTCCATTGCCCAGATGGACGCCTACCTGGACGAATGTTTTGCAGTTTACAAAGGTGTCGCTGACATGATCGAAATGTTGGCCACCAAAAACATTTTGTTCATGATCAACACAACCGGGGCGCAAGGTTTTTTTCAAAGAATCATGGGGAAAAAACTCATTCCTTCAGTTCCCTTTGTAGCGGCCAACCCTTTCGTAAACTTTCCCGGCGCTGAAACTGATCCACGCTTCCAGTTCCTGGTTCTGGAGACTTCAGACAAAGGAACCAACACTGAAAAGGTGATGAAAAAATTCATGATAGAGCCTTCAAAAGTGGTTGTCATCGGAGATAGTGGAGGTGATGGGCCTCATTTTAGGTGGGGAGCATCAGTAGGAGCTTTTTTGACAGGGAGCATGACGAAAGTGTCCCTGAAAAATTTCTGTATTAACAACAACGTTGCCTTGGACAAGAGTTTTGGAGTGGACTACCGGGAAAATGAAGCAAGAGACGTTTTACGAGAGCAAACTTTTGATTTCAGGGAACTGGGAGCTTTTATCGTGAACAGGCTTTCATAGATCAGGTTTTTGAATTGAGCGCTTCGATGGGGTCCAGTCCTGCAGCTTTCCATGAAGGGTAGATTCCGAAGATCAGGCCTATCATGACAGAGAAAATCAGGGAACCGAGCATGTAATTCACGGATAGAACCAGAGGCAGTCCGGAGACCATTTTGAGAACCTGGGAAGCAATCAATCCCAGGGCAATCCCCGCAAGACCTCCCAATATGCCAAGAAATGAGGCTTCCACCAAAAACTGCACAAGAATGTCCTTACGCCTTGCCCCGACTGCTCGTCGCACTCCAATTTCAGAGACCCGTTCCTTGATTGACAGGAGCATGACTCCAAGTATGCCAACCCCTCCTATCAACATAGATACGGACGCAATGGCAATTACCAGCATGCTGAACGTCCTGGCTACCGAACTCTCGGCTTCAACTACATCCGCCTGGTTTTGTATGGTAAAATCATCGTTCACGTCGGGTCTCAGACGATGACGTTCCCTAAGAAGTGATTTCACCTGTGCCTGAACCACTGGCGTTTCATCAAAGCTGCGCGCCTCAATGAAAATGTTGCTGAGATAGGTCACGTTGAAAAGTTTGTTCATCGCCGTACGAAGGGGCACGAAAATCTGATCGTCCTCATCCTCTCCACCGAAGTCTCCTTTGGAAACCGTGACCCCGATGACTTTGAAAAGAATCTTTCCGATACGAATTCCTTCTCCTACCGGATGTTTTTCAGGAAACAAATTTCTGGCTACTGTCGGTCCTATCACCGCAACAGTAGACATTAGTCTTACATCCTCATCATCGAAAAAAGATCCATTCTCAATGAACACATTTTTTATCTGCGTAAAGATTGGAACCGTGCCTACAATCTTTGTGGAGTAGGCCAGGTTTTCGTGTTTCACCAGCATTTTACGGGAGAATGCCGGAGCGACTCGGACCACGTTGGGGCAATCCTCCAGGATTGTTTTCGCGTCAGTTGACGTTAAAGTGGTCATGAGGCCTATTTGGCCGACTTGCCCTTTTACGCTGCGCGAGATTCCGGCGCTCACCATGACGAGATTTGTGCCCATGCCCTGAATCTTTTTGCGAACTTCATCCTCGGCCCCTTTGCCGATTCCCACCATGACTGTGACGGAAGCCACCCCTATCATGATGGCCAGCAATGCCAGAGCCACTCTGAGCTTGTGAGCCGTCAGGGATTTCAGAGCTATTCGTATGCCTTTAAAAGGCCTCATAACTTTTAGAATCGCTTCCTGATCTTTAACAATCGGGACTTCCTTTGCCAAAAACCGTTCCGGCTTATTTAAGAGCCTCGATTGGGTCGAGGCCAGACGCTTTTTTGGCAGGTTGGATGCCTGCCAGTAGACCCACTACGATGGCGCACGCTATTGCAATCAACAAGGGGGCCAAGATGTCGCCTGACTGCATTTTAGTGAAGATTGACAGCAACTTGAGAGTGACTATCCCGAGGATTCCTCCGATGATTCCACCTAAAGTGGAGACAGTCACTGATTCGATCAGGAATTGAGACAGGATGTCCCGTCTTGTGGCGCCTACCGCTCTGCGAATTCCTATTTCAGCTTTCCTTTCATTGACCGAAATGAACATGATGTTAGCAATTACGACGGCTCCAACCACCAGAGATACCAGGGAAATCAGTATCAGGAAAATGTTGAAAGTGGATGAAACCTTTGATGCCAAAGCCATCACAAGCGTCGGAGTAACTATGGTGAAATCGTCTTCCACCCCCGGCGCCAGATTATGCCTTTCCCTGAGCAACATCTTAACATCATTGCCTGTGTCGCCTATTTTCGATACATCGTTGACGACCAGTTTAATGTTGGTGATGTAATCCTGATTGAACACTCGCTTCATTCCCGTGGTGATAGGGATGATTAACCGTGAATCGAGGTCCATTCCAGTTGGAGATGATCCTTTCTTTTCAAGAACCCCAATCACTTCAAAGGGATTGTTGGCCACGGAAATCTGTTTTCCGACAGGGTCTTCACCTTCAAACAGATCGTTAACAAGCGTTTGGCCTATTACTGCAACGCGAGCCAGCCTGGAAACCTCGGTCTCATTGAAAAATCGGCCATTTTCAGCCTGGGTGTTCCATATTTCAGACCAATTGGGATTGGTAGCCACCATCACCGCATAGGAATTTTTGTTTTGGTATTTAATGGGGATGTCTCGCCGATTTATTTGCGGAGTAACGTCTTTTACATTGGAAACCTCCGACAACATAGCATTTGCGTCTTCTATTCTCAGGGTTGTAGGGGTTGGTTGAGGCACTCCGGGCTTTCTGCCTGCCCCCGCCATAATCATGATCTGGTCCAGACCAAATCTCTCAACTCGAGCCATCACCTGGCTGCGTGCGCCCATGACCGAAGACGTGATGATGGTCAATGTCGCTACCCCGATTATCACACCAAGCATCATCAGAAAGGATCTGACCTTGTTCTCCTTCATCGCTTTCAAAGCTTGCGAGGCCATTCGTAAAGTTCTCATTGAACGCTCTCCTGTGCCCGGGAACCCGTGCGCCTGTCACTCGATATCCTGCCGTCTTTCATTTCGATTATGCGGTCAGCCTGGGCTCCAACATCAGGGTCATGTGTGACTATGACCAGGGTTCTGCCCTGAGAATGGAGGTTCCTGAAAATGTTCATTACTTCTGCGCTGGACGCAGTGTCCAGGTTACCGGTAGGCTCATCGGCAAAAATAATCCTTGGATTGTTTATTAGCGCTCTGGCGATGGCCACGCGTTGCTGTTGCCCTCCAGATAGCTCTCGGGGTAAATGATTGACCCGTTCACCAAGGCCAACGGACTCCAAAACATGAACGGCCTTTTCTCTCATGTCGGCGTCATCGTCACTGTAGATCAAGGGCAATATGACATTCTCCCATGCAGTCATTCGAGGCAACAGATGGAAAGACTGAAAAACGTACCCGATCTTACTATTTCGGATCAGCGAAAGCTGGTCGTCATTCATGTCATGAACAGCGACTCCGTCAAGGGTGTAGATCCCCGAAGTGGGTTTATCCAGGCAACCCAGGATGTTGAGGAAAGTACTCTTTCCCATGCCGGAAGGCGCCATGATGGACACAAATTCACCTGCGTCTATTGAAATGTTTATGTCTTCAAGAACTTTTACCTCTACGCCGTCCTTGTTGAATACTTTTGACAAATTCTGAACGTTTATCATTGCTTAATCCCTCTGGCCTCACACTGATTCGCTATTTTCTGGTTATGTCGCCCACGACCACCACATTTCCTTCCCGCAATCCGTCAAGGATCTCGGTGTATGAGTTATCTTTCCAGCCGGTGTTCACGTACCTTCTCTCGATCGAACCATTCTCCAGTGAATAAACGAATTTTCTGGAACCCTCTCTTTGAATCGCCCGATTAGGAACAGTCAGAACGCCCTTTCTCTGATCCAGAAAAATGATCACGTTGGCGGTCATGTCCGGTCGAAGTTTTCCTTCGCTATTGTCTACACTGACGGTAGTTATGTAATAAACGACATTGTCCTGAATTGTGGCGGAAGGATAAATCGAAGTGACAGTCCCCTTGAAATCCTCACCGGGGTGAGACGCAACAGAAAAAATGGATTCCTGTCCTACTTTGACTTTGCCGATATCATTCTCATCGACGTAAGCCTGTACTTCAAGCCGGTCCAGATCTATGATCTTGATGAATGTGGGAGCATTGAGTCCTGTCGTTACGGTTTCTCCCTGTATGGTGTTTACGGAAGCCACCACACCCTTGATAGGCGCAGTTATGGTCGCATACGAAAGCATTGCCCTTGCGTAACTGAGTTCTGCCTTGGCCTTTTCATGACGTGCAACTGACATTTCAAAGTTTGACGTCGTTTTGTCAAACGTCTGTTGAGAGACTACCCCCTTTTCGATTAAAGGCTTTTCTCTTTCAATGTCCTTGTTGACTCGATTCATTTCTGCTTTAGCTTCTGCAAGAATCGCCTCCTGCAGCTTGACCTTTGCTAACAGATCCTCCTGTTCCAGTTTGGCTATCACTTCCCCTTCGCTGACGTGTTGACCGACATTGATGGGCAGTTCGACCACCTTGCCGGGGGTCCTGGCGCCTACCTTGACCTCCGACCCAACCATCGGTTTCACGATACCCGTAGCCTGAACGGTTGCGCCCAGATCGCGTCGTATGACTTTGGAAGTGTTCAACTTGGATTTGGACTTGCCTGAGGAGCCTGTGTGGTAAAAGAAGTAATAGCCCGTACCCAAAGCCACAATGAGCCCTGTCGTTAAAAGAAGGACTGTCTTTCGGCGGCCGGGTTTTTGAGTTTTTACCCTCGGGAATATCCGGGAAACAAGGGATCCAAAAAAATGCCTGGACACTTTTGCCTCATGTTTATGACTAGTTATGAATATAAGAACCTGAAAAACGATTCTGCCGGTTTCAAGTAATTTGACTCTCAAACCAACGTGTTTCTAGCACAATAGTTTATACAACTGTGGAACAAATATCACGCGGGACAAAACGGCTTAAGCGTGATGATTTTTTTGAGGAGGTAATGTTAAAATCGATCGAAATTGGCCGGGCCATGGTGTGGGAGCTAAAATAAAAAACTTTGTTCTCATTATATTTACTTAGGCTCACGCATGTGGTATTACTTTTTGATTAAGCTATAAAGTAGCTCAATGACTATCAGGAGGAACAAGAGAGTTGGCATTTCTGGCTGAAAAGAAGAAAACAATCATCGAGAGGTTCAAGATTCACGAGAAGGACACTGGCTCACCTGAAGTCCAAATAGCCTTGCTTAGCGAGAGGATCGGTTATCTTACGGAGCATTTCAAGATCCACAAAAAGGACCATCATTCTCGCCGGGGTTTGTTAAAGCTTGTTGGTCAGCGACGTAGACTTCTTGACTATCTGAAAACAAAAAATGTAGACCGTTACAAGACCATTATTGGTGAATTGGGCATACGAAAATAAGAATTTTTGGCCTTATTTGGGGGACAGTTTTTGAGTTGTTGTAACAAGGGGAAAGAGGAATATTTAAAACATGGCGTATAGATCTAGCTGTGACGTCTCCGGCAAACAGATCACATTCGAAACCGGGAGAGTGGCTAAACAGGCCTCGGGATCGGTGCTGGTCCAGACTGGAGAAACAGTAGTATTAGTAACAGCGGTTGCAGAAAAACATGGTAGAGAAGGAATTGACTTTTTTCCTCTTACCGTAGATTACCTGGAAATGACTTATGCCGCGGGTAAGATTCCTGGTGGATTCTTTAAGAGAGAAGGTCGTCCCACCGAAAAGGAAATCTTGACCGCAAGGTTCATAGACCGTCCTATTCGGCCACTTTTCCCGGATGGATTCACTGCTGAAACCCAGATAATTGCCACGGTGCTGTCTTCCGATGGTGAAAATGATCCTGATATGATGGCCATCAACGGCGCGTCGGCTGCGCTTCACATTTCCGACATTCCGTTTGGAGGCCCGATCGGGGCAGTCAGAATTGGAAGAGTTGATGGGAATCTCATAATCAACCCCTCGTCTGTAGAGGATACCTACTCTGACCTCAATCTGATAGTCGTTGGCTCCAGAGAAGGGATAGTGATGGTGGAAGGCGGTTTCGACCGAGTCTCGGAAGAAGCCATACTGGACGCTATTTACATCGGTTATGATGAAATACTAAAAATATTGGCGGCACAGGATGACCTGCGCGCTCAGTGCGGAAAACCTAAAAGAGAAACGGTAGCCCCGGCGCAGGACGCTCAACTTGTCGAGCGAATCAGGAACGAATGGGGTCCCAAGATCAGGGAAACGCTCAACATCGCTCCAAAGCTGGAACGACGCTCTGAATTGAGCGGCTTGTACAGTTCGATTGTCGAATCTCTTGGAGATGACGGCAAGGAGCGTAAAGGCGAAATTTATGGGTACCTTGAACAACTGGAAGGGGAAGCCGTCCGAGGAATGATTCTCGATGAAGGAATCAGGATTGGCGGACGTTCTTTTGATCAAATAAGGGACATCACCTGCGAAATAGGAGTTCTTCCCCGAACTCACGGTAGCGCCCTGTTTACTCGAGGAGAAACCCAGGCCCTGGTGATTATTACCCTGGGGACATCATCCGATGAACAGAAAATTGAAGCCTTGGAAGGGGCAAGCTTCAAATCATTCATGCTTCATTACAAATTCCCCCCGTTTTCAGTTGGTGAGGTAAAATTCCTGCGAGGTCCGTCAAGAAGAGAAGTGGGACACGGCGCGTTGGCAGAGCGCGCTATCGCTTACCTCTTACCGGATGATGAGGATTTCCCATACACGATACGGGTGGTGTCAGAAATACTCGAATCCAATGGATCGTCTTCCATGGCGACCGTATGCGGTTCATCCCTGTCTCTCATGGACGCTGGAGTGCCCATGAAGGAGCCGGTTTCCGGAATTGCCATGGGACTTTTCAAGGGCCAGGATAAAACAGTCGTGGTATCCGACATCATAGGTGACGAAGACCATCATGGCGACATGGATTTCAAGGTCACCGGTACGCGTGACGGCATTACAGCCCTTCAGATGGACATAAAAATCCAGGGCATAACCAAGGAAATTCTCACTAGCGCTCTGTATCAGGCTCGTGATGGCAGACGTCATATCCTGGACATAATGAACCAGACGATTTCAAAAGCACGGGAAGAAATTTCACAATATGCGCCACGCATTTACGTGATGTATGTAAATCCGGAGAAAATAAGAGACATAATCGGTCCGGGTGGAAAAATCATCAGGGGAATCCAGGAAGAGACAGGCACAAAGATAGAGGTCGATGACACCGGAAAAGTTGTGATAGCGTCGGTGGATGCCGGTGGAGCCCAGGAAGCCAAGAACGCCATCAAGAGTATTACCCAGGAAGCGGAAGTCGGGAAAATTTACATGGGAACGGTTCGTAAAATTACTGATTTCGGGGCATTTGTAGAGATTTTTCCTGGAACTGACGGACTGGTGCATATTTCCCAACTCGCCAATGAGCGTGTTCGAAAGGTAACGGATGTTGTTCGAGAGGGCGATTCCTTTGCCGTAAAAGTAATAGGTATAGACCCCCAGGGTAAAATCAAGCTCTCGAAAAAGGATGCTGAGGGTCAAGAAGCAGACTCATAGATCGATTTGATTTTTAATCACATTTATAAAACTCGTCGCATGAAATCATGATTGCCATGATATTCGTGCGATGACCTAGGCAAAAATTCTATTCCGGCTACATTATATGACCCAATCCATAGACTACTTTTGTTCACCTTCTAATCTCAAGGATTTGTCAGTATACAAAAAAACCACTCTGGAAAACGGTGTAAGGATCGTTACTGAGGATATCCCCTACATGAGGTCCGTATCCATGGGAATATGGGTCCGATGTGGTTCCAGACTGGAAGATCCGGCATGTAACGGGATCTCTCACTTCATAGAGCACATGCTTTTTAAGGGGACCAATCAAAGGTCGGCTTTCCAGATAGCCAAAGAAATCGATTCTGTCGGCGGGGCCTTGAACGCATTTACCAGCAAGGAACTCACCTCATTTTATTGCAGGGTAGTGTCAGAACATCTGGAACTGGCGACAGACCTTTTGAATGACATCTATCTGGAATCGTCCTTCCCTGAAGATGAAATAGAACGAGAGAAGGATGTAATATGCCAGGAAATACATCAGCAGGATGACACGCCTGAAGAATTGGTTCATGAAATTCTTGGCATGAACTTTTGGAAGGATGATCCATTGGGGCGGCCTATCCTGGGTTTTGTTCCCAATATCCTTGGTCTTGATCGAGAGTCCCTGACCAATTTCAAAAAAAATTGTTACAGACCCGATCAAACTTTTATTTGCGCCGCAGGACAAGTCAATCATGAAAGATTTGTAGATCTTGTGGCCTCCAAATTCTGCAAATTGACTCAGAATCCGGATAGCTTGAATCTCACCAAACCGGTCCCGACTCCAGGTCAAATCCTTGAAATAAAGGACCTTGAGCAGATCCACATCTGTGTAGCTTCCGAAGGCCCCAGTCAGACGGACAAAAAACGTCATGCCGGATATATTCTCAATACAATTCTCGGAGGAGGCATGAGTTCGCGTCTGTTCCAGGAAGTCAGAGAGAAAAGAGGACTGGCCTATAACGTTTATTCCTTCCTGTCATCATACACAGACACCGGAATGTTCGGCATATATTCCGCCTGCGAACCCGACCGTTTTGAAGAACTCTCCGAAGTGATCAGCCAATACACATTGAACATGCCTTCATCTATTACCGAAGAAGATGTGAGACTAGCCAAAAATCAGCTCAAAGGAAGCATTGTTTTGGCTATGGAGTCTTCTGAAGCTCGAATGAACAGGCTCGCCAAAGGAGAGATCTATTTTGGAAAGCAAGTGCCGGTGGAAGAAATAATAGCTGACATAGACAAAGTTTCAGTCAAAGAATTGTCAGACTACGCCTCAGAAATGCTCAAACCCGGAGGTTTCACAGTTGCAGTGCTCGGTCCTGCAAAAGAAAACACTCAGGCCGATAAATATTTTAACACCCTGTAGCGCAATCTTCGAAAGTCGCAATGTTCGGGTTGTAGCCGATTGATGAGGTAGTCAAACGATCTGATTTGACTGTTTTCAGGGGCTTGTCCGAGCTGAATTGTCAGCAACACGTTGACGCAGTTCAACTTTTCTATTGAAGCTATCCATCACAATTGCCAGATTTGCCAGACTGCCGGCGCCCAGCAGATTTGTGACCTTTTTGGTCTTCTTGTCAAAAGTTTGAACCTGTATTGTCCCGAGCGGAAGATTGTATACGTGAACATCCTTGATCAGGTACTTCGTTACAGGCAAAGATGTGCCGTCTGCTATGCTGACAAAACCCTTGCCCACTTCTTTAACTTCCACTTCTTTTGCAATTTCCTTTAAAAGCGATTTGTCCACCAGACTGTGTGTGGCGCCGGTATCCAGCAGGAAGCGATGCGGAGCCCCGTTTTTGCCGAACTTAACCTGCACGAATACCTGTCCGTCTTCACTCATCGAAATTTGAACAACACCCGCCCCAATTTTTGAAACAGTCAGTTCATTCAGAATCTTACCTGCTATTTTTTGAGTCTGGGCATCCGGTTTAAGTTTGAGCGCATTTTCTGCGTCAATTTTGGCCAACTCAAGATTGTCGTGTCTGAGGTGGGCCATTCCTCGAGCCGCAAAAGCAAACCCCGAGGTCGAATCCAGCTCGATTGCACGGTTCAAATCATTAAGAGCACGATCGACCGAGCCAACATTGATGAGTGTGACAGCACGATTTGTCAACGAAGCAGAACGCAGGGAATGGTTGCCGTGAGGAGTCTTTATTGCGGCGCTAAAATCGTTTATGGCCTCGTTATGAACTCCTTTCTTCAAATTCAGCATGCCTCGAAGATGCAATCCTGATGCAAGAGTCTCACCTTCAAGGTCATCCGACTTTAATACAGCGTTCAAATCCTTCCATGAATTCTTAAGATCGCCCTTCTGATAATAAGCCTGAGCGCGGGCCAATTTAACCACGTACGAGTTATGTTTGCTGGAATCCAGTAGATCCAGGGTCTTGGAAAATATATCAATGGCTGTCTGGTAATTGCCGGTCTTCAGGTTGGATTTTCCATGTTCAAACCAGGACAGGGCAGTCTCGCGAGCATACGAGAGATCAGCGCATGCTCCAATGGAAAGAAATAGCAAAAAAAGGCCAGAAAAGGCCCTATGAAGATTAGAGAGCCATTTCATGCCTGAACCGTCTAACATTGTAGTGATATTTGTCACTGCAGGCCAATACAACATTGTTAATAAAAAGACTAGTGCTTTCAATTGCTAAATAGCATAAATTAAAAAAGCTGTCTATAAAATGGTGTAAGTTAACCGGATTTACGACTTTCATGCCAGTCCTGGATCTTTTTGGCGGCCTTGCCTACGGCCACTATGTAAAGAATCAGTCCTGTCAGAACGGTCATTTTAGATATGTATTCCCAATCCATGGAAAGAAATACAGTCTGGCCCCACTCTATCAAAAATCCGAAAGGAACAATAAGGATCAAAGCGGCTACGGCTTTGTACTTGAACGGCGCTGGATTATATCCAGCGTATGCTTCAGACTGGGGATTTATCGGCGATTCCTCCCCTTCAGGTCCAAATTTGTTTTTTGTATCGTTTTCCATCTCTATTTCCTTGGTCCAATCTTTCTGAACCAGTCAACGATTTCTTGAATCTCGGTTAATTCTCTACCGGATATTTTTCTCACTGTACTCAAAATCTGCTGGGAAAGCCACAATCTTTCTTCTTTGCTGCAATGATCAGCAACATCGACAAAGTCGCGCAACATGTTGGAGATAAAGCGCGCCTGATCGAGAATGGAGTCGGCCACCACGCCGTCAAGTTTTCTCTGACGAGCTTCAAGAATGGTCACTACCTTGGAGACTTCTGATGAGTCATCGTTCTCTCTGAAAGATGACTTCATCAAAACACATGCGGCTTCAGGAGTTACGTGGCAGCCTCTCTCAAGTTCGACATCCTGAAGGGGTGGGAATATTTTTCTGAGCCTTACCCCGGTTCTAACATCGTAAAATTCGATACTTCGCCCGTCTGGTGACTCATCTTCCGAATGTATGAGCCGAACAATCACCGAGCCGTCTCGAATCAGAATGTGGTCCTTTTTTATCTCTTCAGTCATCACAATATAATAAATCAATCTGATGGAATGACTAGTGGGTAGTGGCGCCAAAACAGAAAAATGGGTATTGTTAGAGAAGGCCTTCAATATATCGTGAATTCATTTTCCGAAAATAAATTTTCATAACATGAGGACAGTATGAGCGACTTGCAGATCAATTCAGAAACGCAAAGCCTTGAATCTGAAAGCCTGTATCAACGCAGGTTCGAGAATTTGTTCAGGGTGGCGATGAAAATTACTGCTTCCCTGAACATCAGTCGTATCCTGGAGGTTATCAGGGACGAAGCCAAGGCTACTCTGCCTCATGTCAAAGAGGTTTGTTTACTTCTGCTGGATGCTGATGCGGCTAATTATACCAGGCCCCTGCATTGCGCCATGAATTCAAGCCACATCAACTGTCAACTGTGCAAGAGGGGAAGATTGGCGGTCGATACCGCTCTCAAACAAAAGACCGGATACATTTGTTTCAAGATGGATTCAACCGGATGTGAACTGGTAACTACCGATGAACCCGCATCAGGTTTGACTGAGGTGGCTTTACCCATTTATCACGGCAATGAGGCATTGGCTGTGCTGGATGTCATTGCCGAGGACGGGGGAAAAATCACGGAACTGGACCTGGTTTTACTAAAAGATCTGGCTGAACTGACTTCGAATGTGATCATGAACGCCCGAAAACACTGGAAGGTTGCCCAGGAGAAAATAACTCTGGATCAGATACTTGGTCATCTCAGGCCCTTTGTGCCTCAAACGGTGCAGAAGATAGTCGAAAAAGATCCTCTGGCCCCATCACTTGAAAAAAGGGAGATAGACATTACGGTCTTGTTCCTGGATGTCGCCGGATACAGCCATATAAGTGAATCGTTGACACAGGAGCAGGTCAATTTTGTTATAGAAAAATACTTTTCAAGTTATCTGGATATTCTCTACCAATACGGTGGTGACATAAACGAGACCGCCGGCGATGGTCTAATGGTAATATTTCAGGGACCATCGCGTGAGAACGCGTTAAATGCGGCCAAAGCGGCCCTGAAAGTAAGAAGACGCACAGAATCCATAAACACTGAACTCAAGGGACAGTTTCAGCCGGTGAGAATACACATGGGAATGAATTCAGGCACGGCTTCTGTCGGAACCAGCAGGTTTCAGGGCAGGGAGGGAGCCCGTACGACTTTCACTGCCACCGGCCCCTTGACCAATTTAGCTGCCAGGCTGGCATCGACTGCAGAACCGGGCCAGGTCCTGTTGGGTCCTGAAACAGCTCGCCGAATAAAAGGCCTATTTGCGCTGGAGGAACTTGGGGAGTTCCATTTCAAAAATTTCCGGGATCCGGTCGAGGTTTATAATCTGTTAGACAAGTCAGCAGACGACATTTCATGATATTTCAAATTCAAATACCCGTTCAAATGCCGACAACCCAATAGCAGACATCAATCATTTTTTTCTGACTCATTGAAAATGCGAATCACACGACTCGAAATAAAAGGTTTCAAGAGCTTTCCCATGAAGACGGCTCTGGATCTTGGCCCTGGCGTAACATGTGTGGTGGGGCCAAATGGAGCCGGAAAGAGTAATATACTCGAGGCATTGCGTTGGGTCATGGGTGAGCAGCGTGTCAAAAGTTTACGCAGCCGTAAAATGGACGACGTCATATTCAATGGCTCAGAAACTCTGAAACCCCTTGGCTTGGCCGAGGTCCGACTGGTTCTTTCCAATATCGACAAAACCTCCAAATCAGCTTTCAAAGATTATGATGAAATCATGGTGTCACGAAGGTTGTTCCGAGATGGCGCATCTAATTACGAAATAAACAATGTTCCTTGCCGTTTATCAGATATAATTGATTTTTTTCTTGATACAGGGGTTGGGAAAAATTCTTATGCGATAATCGAACAGGGCAAGGTCGAACAAATTGTTGCGGCAAAACCTGAGGAGAGGCGCCTGCTCATAGAAGAGGCCGCCGGTGTCAACAAGTACAAGGCCCGGAAAGAGGTAGCGCTGAAGAAATTGGAAGCTACAAGCCAGAATTTGTTGAGGATTTCGGACATAATCCTTGAGGTCAAATCGCAAAGTCTGGCGCTGAAAAGACAAGCCCAAAAAGCAGAGCGTTTTCAGAAGCTTACAGAACAATTACGCCATCTGGAATTTGCCATAATTTCTGCCAAAGTCAAGAAATGGAACCAGAAACTGCTGTTCACCATGCAGGGTAAAAACTCTCTCAAGGCGGATCTGGAGAGATCCGAATCCCTACTTTTAGGAAAAGGCGCGGAACTCGAAAAAAATAAACTCATCAAGCTGAAATTGGAGACCGGTCACAGCGATCTTGTAAACAGGAAACACAGGCTGGAGCTGGATCTGGGAACTGTCAGGGAGACCTCGAAAAGGTCCGCGGAACGACTTTTGGATGTAGGAGCCAGACTAGAGAGCATAGAAACGGAGATTTTACCGACGCAGGCGAATAGAGACCAGTCCAAAAAGAATTTAGGTCTACTCGATGAGGCGTTGTCCCAAACAAGACAAAAACTCACGAACATCAAGCTGGAACTTGAGCAAACCCAAAGTCTCCATTCCGATCTTAACCAGAGCATATTCAATAAACGTAGACAGTTTAATTTGTTGAGGGATGACCTTTTTCGATCCCTGCAGGATTCAGCGGTCGCTAAAAACCGCAAGGAAAGCCTCCAAAAAAGGAAGACCGAGCTTCAGAACCATGCTGGCAGAAAACTCACTGAGAAAATGATTCTTGAAAAGGAATTAGCGGCCACACTTGAAAACATAACCCTGAACCGCAAAAATCTGTCCAGCCTTCTTGAATTATTGGCCAATACCAGCAAAGACAAAACGCGTTTCACCTCCGAGAAAAATCTATTGGAATCCGAAATCCAGATCGAGAGGTCAAGAGTTCACGAGTTGGAAAACCAACAGACGGCTATTCACGCAAAGCTTCGGACGTTGGAGGAGTTTCAGGAGAGTTATGCCGGTTATGAGAATCCCATCAGGTTCATAATGAAAAACAGGGGTGAGTTCAATGAAGGGATCACTCTGGAACCCATCGGGGAAATCATAGACATTGCAGAGAGCCATCATAAGGCTTTAGCGGCAACTTTGAGAGACAGGATAGATATGGTTGTCTCTCCTTCGGTAAAAGATAGCGTCAAATTGGCTGAGCGTCTCAAACTTGAAAAAACCGGTAGAGCATCTTTTGTCCCCAAAAATCCCCGATTAATTTCCAGATCAAATGTTCCGGAGAGCCTTCCAGACGCAATCCCAATGATTGATCTGGTTAAGGTGCGTCCTGGATTTGAAGATATAGCCCAGTTTCTTTTCCAGGATGTTTTTGTATGCAAAGATCTGAGAAAAGCCGCAGAACTTTGGGAGAGAAACGGAACTCACCTGGATCTGGTTACCGAGGAAGGAGACTTCATAAGTCGTCACGGGGAGGTTTCGGGCGGGTCTGAGGATGTTGGAGGAGAGGAAATATTCAGGCGCAGAAAGCAGATAAACCAGCTCAAAGATCAGAGGCGCCTACTTGTGGATGAACTGGGCACGGCAAAAAATGGACTTGAAGAGAAAAAATGTAAATTCCAGGAAATAAAAACCGATCTCAACAAGTCATCAGAAGAAGTTAATCGGCTGAAAATGGAAGAACTGCGGTTTCAGTCGAGTCATGACAACCTTAACAACAAGCTGTCCAATGGTGAAAGGCATTTGCGGGCTTTGCAACTGGATGAAACCAGAGTCGAGAGAGAAATTTCGCAAATAGATCATGAATTGGTGGAATCGGATGCCCAAACACAATCCTTCACTGAAAAAACCAAGCTCCTGGAAGCGCAGAAAGACAAACTTCAATCGGAAATAAACATACTCAATCAGAAAAACTCCGATAGACAGTCCAAAATTGAAAGTCTCAAAATTCAGTCGGCAAAACTCAACGAACGTCTCAGGTCATCGGAACGGGAAATACAGGCGGTTCGGGAAACCATTTCAGCAGCCGAAAGACAAATTATAAAGTTGAATGTGGAGAGAGAAAAGGGAATTACGCTCAAGAAAAAGCTTTCTGAAGACATTGAATCGCTAAATCTAAGTCAGACAGAGCTAATGGTTTCTCATGAAGAAACGGTTCTGGAAACCGAGTCTCTGAAATCTCAGGCAACAGAGGCCCAAAAACAGTGTTCCGAATTAGAAGCTGAAGTTCAGGAGTTAAACAAATCAGTCCGGATCAATGGTCAGAAACTGCATGAACTGGAAGTGGAGCAAGCGAGGCTGGAGGAAAACATCAGGAATGCAAATGAACAAATAGACGAACACTATAATGATAATCCTGAAAAATTCCTTTTTAATCATGAAGAAGCAAGTGAAAGCCTGCTGGAGGAAGTTAAGCAGAAAGTCGAATCATTCGGACCGGTAAACCTGGCGGCCATAGCAGAGAGCAAAACTGTTGATGAACGACTCGGTTTTCTAACCGGCCAAAAGTCCGATCTGGAAAAAGCTCTTGAAACCCTGCACGAAACCATTAACACCATAAACCAGACGACACGTGAAAGATTTATGGAGACTTTTGAAAAAGTGAACGAACAGTTTCGGGACATTTTTCCATTCCTTTTTGGTGGAGGCCAGGCAAGGCTCGAACTTACGGACAGCGACAACCCGTTGGAGACAGGGGTATCGATCATGGTCCGGCCACCCGGAAAAAGGTATCAGAACATGGATCTGCTGTCAGGCGGAGAAAAAGCGCTCACCGCAGTCGCTCTAATATTTTCGATCTTTCTCATCAGCCCGTCTCCATTCTGTTTATTGGATGAAGTTGACGCTCCCCTGGATGATTCCAATCTCTCCAGGTTCAATTCGATGTTGAGACGACTGTCGGGAAGGACTCAGTTCGTAGTAGTGACTCATAACAAGAAAAGCATGGAGGCGTCTGACGCTCTTTTTGGGGTTACGATGGAAGAACCTGGAGCCTCAAAAGTGGTATCGGTAAAGTTCGTGAACTAGGTGGACTGAAACGCCGCTCTCCTGTGAACAATCCCCTTGCAGACCAGGGTCAGCAGATAAGCCAAGCCGGAAACCAAAATAGTGGCTGCGCCTGGCGGTATGTCCGGCCCATAGCTTAGAGCCAGCCCCATCATGGTAAAGATAACGCTTAACAGTACTGACAGCAGCATAATCTTCCACAATGAATTTGAAAACATACAGGCAATTGCAGCAGGCAGGGTCAATAAAGCTATGCACATCACTATGCCGACAACTGTCACCAATGCCACCACAGTCAGCGCAGTCATGCAAAGTAAAGACAGGTAATAGACCTCAACATTCAGCCCGCGCAATGAAGCAAACTCCTCATCGAAGCAGACGGCCAGAAATTGATTGTAAAAAAGTAGCACGGACAATATCACAAGGACATCCAGACCGCCAAGGGCCCAAAGATCTTTCCGAGTCACCATGAGGATATTTCCAAACAGATATCCCATGAGATCGGAAGAATACCCCGGAGTTTTGGCCACAAAAACTATTCCAATCGCCATGCCGATTGACCACATTGCCCCAATCACAGTGTCTTCTCTCTGTTTGGCCCTTAAACTCACAAAACCTATTATGATGGCCGATACAATAGCTGTAGCGCCTGCGCCCAGCAATGGATCGATAGCCGATCCCGGATAAACTGAATTGAAAAACAGGACAGCGCCTATTCCACCTAAAATTGTATGGGAAATACTACCTGCCAAGTAAGAGATTCTTCTGACGACAACGTAAGATCCTATGATTCCGGAAGCGACGCCGGCCAGCATGGATGCTATCAGGGCATTCCAGAGAAATTCGTAAGACATTAAATCAGCTAGAAACTGGCGCAAGTTCCTTCTCCATCAGGAACACATTTATCGTGGCGCACTATCCTCATGGGGGCGCCGTATATTGAGTTCACAAGTTCCGCAGTAATTTCAGCGGTGGGGTGAGCGACCACACGCTTTTTGACGCACACAACCCGGTTCACATATTGGGACACAAAACTCAGATCGTGAGAGACAAGAACCAGTGTCATGGTTTTGTTGAGTTCTCTGAACAAATCATAAATCTCCCCTTCTATGCCCTGGTCCAGATTCGAAGTGGGTTCATCAAGCAAAAGTAAATCAGGTTCACAGGCAAGGGCTCTGGCAATTAGCGCTCTTTGGCGCTGCCCGCCAGACAACTCTGAAAAGGATTTGTTAGCGCTTTCCCGGAGTTTCACCAGTTCAAGCTTCTGGAGACAAATTTGCCTGTCCTTCTGGATATAAGGGCCAAATCCCCTTGAATGACCTAAACGTCCCATCAGAACAACATCCATCGCTGTTGCCGGGAAATGAAAGTCAAATTTTGCATGCTGAGGCATGTAGCCCACTAGTCTTTTGGATTTTGAGGGACTTTTCCCAAAAAGCTGAACCTTACCCTTGGCAGGTTTCAAGAGCCCCAGTATTATTTTTAACAATGTCGTTTTTCCACCACCGTTGGGTCCGACGACGGAAACGAAATCTCCCGTCTTTATGTTGAGAAATACATCTTCAAGGATCATGGATCCGTTGTAAGCAAAACTCAGTCCCTCAATTGTGATGGCTGGAGATTCTTTTGGTGACACAGTAAATTCCCTATTTCAATCCTGAATGAATGTTGTCACCTATTTTTCGCATATTACCCAAGTAGTCCCGAGCCAGGGGGTCGATCTCAAGCACTACTCCACCTATTCCCGATGCCACCGTCTCGGCACCTTTCCTGGAGAACTGGGGCGCCACGAAGATAACCTTGACACCTTCCTTTTTGGCTGAATCGATAAGTCTTGCCAACTGCTTGGCCGAAGGCTCTTTTCCTTCAATTTCAACAGCCCTTTGTTTAAGACCGTATCTATCCGCTAGGTATCCGAACGCAGGATGATAAACATAAAAATTTTGGTGTTTGATATTTTTCAGCGATTCAACAAGATGTTTGTCGAGGTCATCTATTTTATGATCAAAAGCCTGGGCGTTCTTTCTAAAAAAATCAGCCCTCTCAGGGGCAATGGACACGAGAGTTTCCAATATGTTGGACGAGATTATTTTTACATTTGCAGGACTTAGCCACACGTGTGGATCCAATGCGCCATGGGCATGACTATGGTTCGAGGTTTGAGAATCCTGGGATTTCGCCGAAGATTTGCCATGATTATGACCTTTGCTTTTGCCGGTCTTCTCCCGGTCACCAGAATGAGTTTCCGGATCAGAACCCGAATGGTAATCAGATACTTCCATCTCCCGTAATGCTATACCTGAATTGAGATCTACGATCTTCAAATTAGGAAATAATGGTTCAAATTTTTTCACTAATCTGTCTTCAAATGGCATGCCTACCTTGAAATAAGCCTGAGCCGAACCCAACCTGGAAATCTGACCCGGAGCGGGCTCAAAAGTGTGTGGGTCTTTACCGGAGCCAACCAACGTCTCAACTCTGACGGATTCACCCCCGATCTGCTCTATGAAGTGCCCATAAGGGGCAATTGCTGTGAAAACCATAATTTTTTCAGGGTTTCTTTCAGCCAAGGCAGTTGGTGCGAAAACAGAACTCAACAACACAAAAAAGAAAATGCTCTCAAAAATTCTTAATGACGCCATTCACCACCCCGTTCATTTATTGCCAAGTTCCTGACCTGATTGACCGACACCATCAGTATCTGCCGTCAGCATCCTGGAATCGCGCGAACAAACCAGATGCACGGCATGGCAAGCCTCGCACTCCTCAAGCTTGTGATTCCTCGCAAACTGTTCCCAGTGTATTTTCTGGTGAGGCAATAAAACACCGGCGCCACGACACAAAGGACATATGCTGTCTAAAGCCGCCAACACCGCATGCCTTATAAACTCAGACCTGTTGGGTATCCCTTTCATGGCGTCTCTGAGTGACTCAGGAACCTTGAATGTTATTATCTCCTGTTTCTGCTTTTTCATTGAACCTCAAGACGCGCAAAGAACAGAACTTTCAACTGATAATACATAGTAATACCCAAACGTCAAGTATCCAGCCATACATTAAGCCTCTCACACGCAATTCAGTTTATCTTGACTTTTTTCTTTTTATTTTGTATTAGTTAAGCATAAAACTTAAAGTCAGATAAGTTTTTGTTGTCTCAAGGACCTGTTAAGATGAAAAAAATACTGTTTATGTGCTGGCTAATTATTGCCTGCTTTCTCATCATAGTTAATGCCTATGCCTGGGAAGTGCCAAATTGCGTTAGGGCTGACGCTGGGGTCCGGATGTGGTTCACTGTTCTGGAAGGTGACCTCATTCAGAGCGATAGAACAAAAATTGGCATTGCTGAAAACATGGGTCTAAAGAGAGACAAGTTGGCCTGGGAGTTTTTTGCCAACGTGAGATTGTACAATGCGCATGTATTCAGATTGGAAGCTGAACCCGGGACAGTATATGATCAGTCAGTTAATGGCTCTTCAGTAAAAATAAGGGATTGGCGGTTGGGGTACGACCTTGATTTTTACATGACACCGCAATTTCTTTTCGGTGCGAATATTGATCTGGTTCTAGCGGGATACGATAACAGGGTGAGCAATGTTGTTGTAGGCGACAGGCTGTTCAACTATAGCGAAAATACCTCGCTGACATTTCCTACTCTCGGATTTCATGGAACTTTCTACCCCATTTTTGAAAATATAGCTCTTCGTCCGAAACTCGGAGGAAGAATCGACTGGTGGAATTACAACAGCCTGGAAACATGGCGATGGGAGGTCTTGAGTGGAGTAGACATTCCGGTAAACATGTTTTGGACCTGGACCATTTCCGGTGGGTACAGATCTGATCACATCAAGTTCAAAAGCAACACAGACACCCAGGACATAAACCGCACAGGATTTTTTCTGGAGACATCGGTCCTGTTCTAGTCGTAAATGGAGCCTAATTTTTCCAGGCCTGATTGAGGAGCGATTCTAATTCGGACAAAATTTCCCCTGCGCTACCAAGCAGGAGCAAATCGGTTACCTGGCTGTGCAACGCAGATGGTTCGAGGTTTATTTCTATGATGGTGGCTGATGGAGATTTCATTTTTGCGACGATAGGGATTTCCGCGGCCGGAAAGACCTGCAGAGAAGTGCCAACAACCAGCAGCGCGTCGCATTTTTGAGATTGAATCTGGGATACCATCAGCGCTTTGGAAGGTATGGGTTCTCCGAAAAAGACAGCGTCGGGTTTTAGCAGTCCTCCACAAATATTACACCTCGGTGTTTCCTGTTGGCCGGACGCTATGCGATGTTCAACCTTTTCCATGGGTTCCAAAGTTTTGCATTTCATACAAACAGCTCTCAGCAGATTCCCATGGAATTCAACCACTTCTATGGAACCGGCCTTTTGGTGAAGGTTGTCAACATTTTGAGTGATGACGCATTTCATGGCGCCTTTGCTCTCCATGTTGGCCAATGCGTAATGCGCGGCGTTAGGAGATGCCGAAGCTAAATCAAATTCCCCGGAATTTTTGAGATCCAGACTCATTTTCCAGAATCGGGCCGGATTTTGCAGAAAGCGATCGATGGAGAATTCACCTGGATCTATCTTTGTCCATAATCCACCAGGGCTCCTGAAATCCGGAATACCCGATTCCGTGCTGATCCCGGCTCCAGTCAACGCTACCAGGTTTTTGGCTTTAGCTATGATGTCTGCCGCTTTCTTGACACTATCACTGATCATAAGAACCTCGTTGCAGTTTCCGGAACCCGACCCGGGTAATAAGCTCAAGATTATCATTTAGGTCCATACAAAAAAAATAGCAAGCCGCTTGCAACATAAATTTGTAAAAAGTCGGGCTGCGAAGCTAAAGTCAGAAATTTTACTTGGAAATTGGCGCATTATAGTTTTATAATATAGGTTTAGACCTTGAGATTTTAAAGTTACTGACACCACCTGAAAGCTGAATTCAGTAAATTCATGCAGATGGATACCGCTTGCTTGAAGGACTTGATGGATCAGGACACCACACTAATAAACAGAACACTTCAAGGAGATTTTTCTGCCTTTGAGGATTTGGTAGACAAATATCAAGGTCGTATCTATCGACACCTCAGAAAGATCGTTCATGACGGCAACCAGACGGAGGACCTTCTTCAGGAGACTTTTTTAAGCGCTTACAAGGGTCTAGGGTCATTCACAGGGGCATCGTCGTTTTCAACATGGCTTTTTAGAATTGCAACGAACGCCGCTTTGATGTTCCTTCGCAAACATACCTATGACCAGGTTGAATACGATGATGAAATTGTCAATCAGTCTGCGGAAATGATGACGGCTTCGCCCGAATTCATCAGTACTCCGTTGGAGATATTACTGTCCATGGAGGGTAAGCGGGTTTTGGAACGGGCTATCGAAGATCTCCCCGTAATTTATAGAACGGTAATGGTCTTGAGAGACATAGAAGGTTTTTCCCTTGAGGAGACTTCTGATGTTTTGGGAATATCAATACCTGCGGTTAAATCCAGACTTCATCGAGCCAGGAATATTGTAAGAGAAGCATTGACTGCTTATTATATGGAACAGGACCTGTCTGATGTTCAGAGAGCTTACAAAAACCAATGAACAAATGTAGTGATTTCTGTAAAAAATTATCTGACTATCTGGATCGTGACCTGTCGGAGAATGAATGCAGGCTCATAGAAGAGCACCTTGAAAAATGCCCTCCCTGCGCCATAATATATCGGAGTCTTGAAAAAACTGTGTCATTATGCGGGGTGGCTATACCTGATGAAGCGCCAGAAGATGTCAGAAGAAGATTAATAAGTTTTCTAAGAAATCGTTGTTGCAATGATTAGATATAAATAATTTGAGAGGAGTAAGGACATGTCTGATAGCGGTAAACTTCTGCATGTTACCGATGCAAATTTTGAGGAAGAAATACTTAAATCATCTACTCCGGCGTTGGTAGATTTCTGGGCCGCATGGTGAGGACCGTGCCGGACAGTGGGACCGGTGGTAG
>CAYNZA010000032.1:0-26582 GCA_964401595.1 uncultured Desulfomonile sp. | reverse complement strand
CTCAACTTGGCTTCACTCCTGAAGAAATTGCCGCGGCGATAGTCTCATGGGAGAGTCGAATCCACCCGGACGACAAGCCTGCCGTCATGAAAGCGCTGGATGAATGTCTAAACGGTATTTCAGCCAATTACTCAGTAGAGCACAGACTGCTCACCAAATGGGGCGAATGGAAATGGATTCTCACCCGGGGGCGGGTTCTCGAGAGAGACGCTGAGGGCAGGCCTTTCAGAATGTTGGGCACACATCTGGATATACACAAATCCAAGGTGGCCGAGGAAGCCCTGATCAAGAGTGAACGAATGTTCAAGGCGCTAGTTGGCGCAATTGATGATGTTTTCTGGGTGAGCGATCCAAACATATCCGGCATAAATTATGTCAGTCCCGCCTATGAGAAGGTCTGGGGTCGCAAGATAGAGGAATTGAAAAAGAATCCGCGCTCGTTCATGGATTTCATGCATCCGGATGATCGGGATAGGGTCTTACCGCTCCTGATGGCGGCTCATGAGCAGGGCAGCGAGTACTCCATGGAATACCGCATTATGGGACCGGACGGGACTCATCGGTGGATTTTGGACCGTGGTTACCCGATACTGGATGATTCAGGAAATCTCAGCAAGATGTGCGGAATAGCCTCCGACATTACCCAACTGAAGAAAGCCGAGCAGGAGCTTCATGAAAGGGAAGAGCTTTTCAGGACGGTGTTTTACACCAGTCCGGACGCCATGGCAATCAATAGACTGAGTGATGGTGTCTATATCGACATAAACGACAGTTTCACCCATTTGTCCGGTTTCTCCAGGGAAGATGTGATCGGAAAAAATTTTAGGGGACTCGACCTGTGGGCCAATGAAGACGAACGTGATCATTACAGGAGTCAGGTGCGTGAGGCCGGCAGGATCAACAACTATGAAGCTCAGTACAGGCTCAAGGATGGTCAGATCAAGACAGGCCTCGTGTCCGGGGCCGTCCTGGAACTCAACGGGGTTCCGCATGTGCTGAGCGTCATCAGAGACATAGACGAAATCAAGAAAGGGCAGACGGCGCGCGCAACACTGGCCACAGCCGTGGATCAGGCAGCGGAGAGGGTTGTCATCACTGATGCTCACGGTGTCATTGTGTATGTGAACCCGGCCTTTGAACTCACTACCGGCTTTTCCAGTGCAGAGGCTGTCGGAAACACTCCATCAATGATCAAGAGCGGTCTGCATGACGACGTCTTTTACGAAAAGATGTGGAAGATCATATCATCCGGACAGGTTTGGAGGGGTCAAATAATCAACCGGGCAAAGGACGGCACGCTGATTCACGAGCACTCCACCATATCACCGGTTCGCAATGATTCGGGAGAGACAATCAATTATGTGCAGATAGCCACGGACATTACTACCGAGGAGAACTTGAGACAGCAACTGGCTCAATCGCAAAAAATGGAGGCCATAGGAACTCTGGCCGGTGGCATAGCGCACGACTTCAACAACATAATCCAGGCTATCACTGGATACACCGAACTGGCAATGGATCAGATTCCTCCCGAAAGCAAACCTTACATAAACCTACAGAAGGTGATGAGCGCCGCCCAGCGATCCGGAGACATGGTCAGGCAGATTCTCGCTTTTAGTCGGCGCTCGCAGATCGAGCAGAAGGTCCTCGACATGTGTCCTCTACTGAAGGAGGGTCTCAAGTTTCTGCGTGCAGCAATTCCTCCAACAATAAAGATCGAAAGCAGTGTTTCATCCAGGCCGTGCCGCGTATTTGCAGACCCGACCCAGATCCACCAGGTTCTGATGAATCTCTGTGTAAACGCCTCACAGGCCATGGTGGGGGCAAGAGGCACAATAACGGTAGAACTTGATCAGACAAATCTGAATGAAGCCTTCACCGCTCTCCATCCTCCGTTACGACCAGGGAATCACGTGAGACTGAAGGTTTCCGATGATGGAGCGGGAATTGCCCCCGAAATACGGGGAAAGATTTTTGATCCCTATTTTACTACGAAAGAGGCAGGGGAGGGAACCGGTTTAGGGTTGTCTGTGGTCCACGGCATTGTTTCGGGTTGTAACGGCGCTATCACGGTTGCCGGCAGACCTGGTGGAGGTACGGAATTTGTCGTTTATTTCCAGTCGCTCAACTACAATGGCAATGCCCTGGAGGTTGAAGACGAGCCCAAACCGCTGCCTCGGGGGAATGAGCGTATTCTCGTGGTAGATGATGAAAGCGTTCTCCTGGAAATGTATAGCAGGCAACTGGAGAGGCTTGGCTATCAGGTCTCCGTGTCACAATCGGCCGAAGAAGCGTTGGCATTGTTATCCGGCGATGAACATGCTTTCGATCTGGTTGTTACAGATCTCATGATGCCGGGTATCTCCGGGGTCGAACTGGCTCGGGAAATATCCATAAAATGGCCCGGAATCCCCGTGATTGTCTGCACAGGCTGGAGTGACAGAATATCGGATGAAGAAACCGTTCGGGCAAACATCAGAGGAATTGTCTCCAAGCCCGCTGTGAGCAATGAAATAGCTTTTCTCATCCGAAAAATCATGGATGAACATTAGTGAATTGCTCAACATTGTTGAGCGTTCAGCTCCTGAACAGGCAACCTCTCATTGAACTTAAAACCACGCCCCATAGTTGCGCTCAAAAAGGCCTGACATCGTTTCAGACGGTTTGTGGGCCGATTTTAGCTTGCCTCACGTCTGACGCAGTGGTAATCTGATCGGAAAGAACAAATCTGAAACTTGTTCAAAATAAAAGCCTGCTGAATATGGCAAGCAAGCGGAAGGAAGATGCTTCTTGGCTCAGCAGGCTTTTCTTTGTTTGTAACTTGCTATGATGATAAACCAACAGTATTCCTGTAGTCAATAAAAACCTTCATATAGACTGATTAACTAGTATAATTTTTTCTTCATAAAATCATAATGTTATCATTTGAAATGTAACGCGACACAACGACACATCGGGTGATGATCTCCGGTGAGTCAGTTGGCCATCATTTTTGGAGCGACGTAAATGGCAATGACGGCGAAGTGGAAAGCGCATCCCAGGATGACGAAAATGTGCCAGATTTCATGAAACCCAAAGAAACCCGGGAAAAAATCGGGCTTTTTGGTGACATAAACGACGGCGCCCAGAGTAAATGATATACCGCCGGCCAAAAGGCCGTAGAGGGCGTTCATGGGCATGGAAGCGACCATTTCAGGTATTGCTATTGCAGACAGCCAACCCATCACGAGGTATAATCCTGCCGAGACCCACCTGGGCGCATTGATTATGAAAAGTTTCGTAATTATACCTGCCACAGCCATGCTCCATACGATGGCCATCAATCCCCATTTCCAGAAACCGGTGAAATAATTCAGGCAAAGAGGGGTGTATGAGCCGGCGATCAGCAGGAATATGGCTGAGTGATCTATCTTTCTGAGAACCTGCAATACCTTTGGGGACGCCGGTATGAGGTGATAGGCTGAGCTTGCCGAGAACATGAGTATCAGGCTGACGCCATAAATTATAAGTGACACGGCCTTGGTCAGGCTGTCATGGCCGAGAATCAGGAGCATTACCAAACCGAAAGCGGCCCCGACGGCCCCACAAAAGTGGGTCAGTCCGCTAATGGGCTCGCGCAGTCTACATGCTATCATATCACTCCATCCATAGTTTAATTGTGATCAGAACATATGTCCTGATATAAATATGACCGATTGTCCAGGTTCGGCATGACAACAAGCCTTGCGCTCACCGAGGTCCAATAGTTTCAATTGTAATTTCATTCCGAAATACTTTTGAGTAACGCTACAAAGATACAACGAGCGGAGAGAATAACACCAAAAATCCTTAATCCAAAGTGTATAACAGGGTCATTAGAACAAAAAGGCCCCTGAATTTCCAGGGGCCCTTGTTCCAAGATTATTATCCATATCTTATCAATTTATAATTTTAAAAAGGTTTTCTACTAATTTAATGATGTTTGCGTCATCGTTCGAAATCACTGGATTTCGGTGATGACTCAGAAGACCTGCTTGAACTCTGGCTACAATTTCTGACCAATTGCCCTCCGCGCTCATAACACTCGGAAATTCCCAGATAAGAATCGAAAATTTCACAACTGTCGCCGCTCTGGCACCTGTATCTTGTATATGTAGGTCCTGTGCTTCTAGACATTGGACGCCTCCTGACAGAGGATTGATTCGTGAATTAATCACGACTACCTATAGAGATGCGATCATGTGGCAAGAGGATTCTAAAAAAACAAGCCCGATGAAATTAATTTTACGCGTGAATGTCAGAATGTGAGATTAATCGACAGACCGGCTGCGCCGTCAACCCTGGTGAAGGTGAGGTGGGAAGCGTCATCTCCGGGTGTGCTGACCCTGGCGTTGGAAAGGCAATCGCTGCTGATCTGACCTTTTCCTGCGGCCTGAAGCCAACCGGATCTTCCCCAGACTCTAAAGTTCATACCGTAAGGCAGGTCCACCGAGTATTCAAGGCTCAGTTCGAGGTAGGACGCGGGCTCGTTGGAAGAGAAGGTCGTGTAACAGGAGAAGCTGGAAGTTTTGGGGATGTTTACGCTGACGCGCGACTGCATGGTTATTGTCGAGGGCGCAAAAGCGCTTGCGGTGATGAATGCCTTGAGTCTGTCACCATTCCATCCCAAACCGAGGTAGGGCGCCCAGACGTGACTGCCGGCCTGGTATGCGCGAAAGCCCACTGAGGCGTTGTCGGTTGCTGAAATGTTGTTGATTTCGTAAGGGTCTTTAAAAGCCAAACGAAAATCATCGTACCGGATCCCGGATTTCATGCAAAAAGAGCCTTTGATGGGCTTGATGGCGTAAAGGTCGAGTTCAATCCAGCTGAAATTTCGGGAGCGCCAAAGCAATCGCTCGGCTTCAGTCCCTGTTTCTGGAAACCATGAGTTGAGGATGTTCTGAAGTATATTCCCCGAAATTCTGAAGCCCAACGTTGCGTCACCGGCAAGCAAGGCCTCTACTCCACCTTCCGCAAGCCACAGGTCCACCACCGGCAGCCTGATCCTGTAGAATTCCCTCACCAGGTCCGGTGACGCCCCGAAGTCGATGACGTAGGGGAAAGGCACCCTGGCCGACCACCCCACTTTTCTGTAACCCAGCCTGCCGAAAGGCGTAAACTGAATCCTCGCGATCGATGGCAATGACAAAGTCGGGCTGAAACCCAACATCCCGTCAAGTACATTTTCCGTCCAATTGGCAGTGCCGCTCCACACATTGTCCGTTCCTGACGGACTAATGCAGATCAAAACTGAAATTGACAGCGTAAACGCCATTCGGAGCGGCACAGATTTGCGACATGGTGTCAACATGGGATTCCGGTTTGTTTTTACCCTGAAAAACCTACACAGTGACGCATGAGTTTCATGCCTCTAAAAGAGGGCTTATCACGATAACAATCCGACTGTCATCAACAATGTCCATCGGGATGGAATATTCTCAGACAGAAAACCCCAAGCCAAAGTCTTCAGTAAAGAACCCCTGGTGACTGTCAGTGTCTGTAAATTAATAACAGACTTCTTAGACGGCTTAACATCTGCATAGGCGTAGCGGGACCTGCATTTCATTGCCCTGCAGTTCTTTTAAAAAATATGTATAGTTACTACGATTAGATAACCATGATTCCAATATATGGGTTGTATTTTAAGTTTTTTTTGTCTTATATAGTTTAAGAAATTTTCATCCAGCCTGACATCTTTCCGGTTTAGGCATGGATTCAGCCTGGTTGGCATGGTCGGTAACTGGAGGCCAGATGGTAAAGATTGTGATGACATTAAAAATTCTTTTCTTGATGATGCTTTTCCTGTTCATTCAGGCCTCGGAGACGATGAGTGAGGTTACCGTTCCTGCGCACGAGGGACCTCAGGAAATCGGGAGCGTTTCAGGTGTAGCCGGCGGCCAGAAAGCGATACTCTCAAGCCTGGTCGCTCAATCATCGAAAGACACTTCCAGGAAGACATCCGAAACGGACAAGGTTTGGCGCAGCGAAGAACTGAGTCTGCTGGCGGTTGGCCTGGGGGTAGGGGATGTTGATGGCGATGGCAAGAATGACATTGTGGTATCGGACCCATCGAACATATATCTCTATCGTTTCAATGCCGGACAGATGAATCTGATGACGGAATACAACACGGGAAACCTTGAAGTAAAAGCCATAGACGTTGCCAAGATACGCAAACAGGGTCCGGCCAGAATCTATGTTACGTCCCAGAACAGGGGTTCAGTCAGTTCTTTTGTCCTGGAATATCGCGGGGGGGCGCTTGTCCCCGTTATCAAGGATTTCCCCTATTTTCTGAGGATCATCAATTATCCCACGAAAGGTCCCATACTGCTTGGTCAGTCAAAGGGAATGAGCAGGATGTATGAGGGCCCGATATACAACATTGACGACAAGGGGGACGAATTAGCAGTGGGTGAAAGATTCGGCGTTCCTCTCAAGATACCGATTTTCGGTTTTACCATAGGCGATTTCGAAGGGCAAAGAAGGCCGCTAATAGCGGTATACGACCGCGAAGACCATCTGAGGCTGTATGAACCGTCGGGTAAGAGGCTTTACATATCGAAATCCTATTACGGAGGCTCTGACATCATTTTGAGGTGGGTTGGCCCGGAAGCGAGCAAGGACACGGAAAAAGATCTGTCTGCTGATACTTCTTATGTGCGACCCCGAATAATGTCCATGGACACCGACAAGGATTCCCGCTACGAAATACTGGCCATATCGCACAGTTCCAAAACGATGAGGATGCTCAGCCGAACCAAGATGCTTGAGGAAGGTAGAATCAAGGCGCTTGTCTGGACAGGCGACACGCTCGAGGAGAAGTGGTCGACACCCAAGGTTCAGGGAATGGTAACCGACTTTACTGTCGATACCTTGCCCGGACTCGATGGCCTGAAACTCGTCACGCTGGAAAGAAAAAAGACCGACTGGCTTGCGTTTCTGAGGTCTCGTAGCCAGGTTCGAGTCTATGATCTGCAGGCCGTAATGGCAGAGGGACTTTCAGGAAAGTCCAGGGAATCAGATGACTAGAATAATGTCGGTGTTACCGGATTCTGTGAAACCGGGTCAAACCGGCGCAGGTGAAACAGACGCTTCCTTCGAGAAGAACTTGGTTCTTTCCGTTTCAGACAGTTTTTCCATCTGCAAGGTCAGGTTGGATATTAGCGCCTGTCTGAAGTCATAATAATGCTCGGCGACTACAAGGGCCGTCACGAACCTGTCGATCCTGTCGGGGAAACGCCAGAGCGCTTTCCACATGTAGCGCCAGAAATCCATCCTGCTGTCATAAACGAAGCCATTTCTGTAAATCGTTATCACAACCGCTCTGAGTTCAGCCAGATAAGGTGGTCTGAAGGATTTTTTTACCTTTGGCGGCTTCATGCAGGAATAATGCTCAAAAACTCTTTTTAGATAATTTTTCGGTTCATACAGATTTGCGTAGAGTTCGACGAATTCACTGACGATCTCATCCAGAGGTCTGGTGGGTATGAAATTGATGAGGGCGGTCTGGTTGCTCATGGTGTCGAAGTCTGAGCATAAAAGCCGTTTCTGGTTTTCCAGCCTCATCCACAGATCTGTCCCGAGTCCGGCCTGAAGCAACGTGGCAAATATTTCGGGGATATTGGTCTGATTGGCGAATTCGATAATCCTGCCGCTTGCGCCACGCTTCTCGTTATCGAAACCGATTATGGTTCCAGCTATCACCTGGAATCCCGCCTCGGATATTTTCCTGCATGCAGAGACGAGGTCCACTCCGGTGTTCTGATATTTTCTAGCTTCTTTCAGGCTCTCTTTGTCAGGCGTCTCTATGCCCAGGAAGACCCTGAAAAAGCCGGCCCTGTACATCTTGTCGAGAAGTTCTTTGTCAGCCGCCAGGTTTACTGACGCCTGGGTGGAAAAGTTGAACGGGGTTCCACGCGATTCCATCCACGGAACAAGCTCATTAAGCAGTTTCTTTGTCTGCGCAACATTACCGATGAAGTTGTCATCAACAAAGAAGACAAGACGCCGCCAGCCAAGTTCGTACAATTTGTTGAGTTCAGCGATGACCTGGGTCGGTTTCTTGGTGCGAACCTTTCTTCCCAGCATGAGGGTTACGTCGCAGAATTCGCACTGAAAGGGGCATCCTCTTGAAAACTGGACAGCCATGTCAACGTATTTGTCCATTTTGAGCAAGTCGAACCGGGGCACCGGGCTTTCTGTCATGGACGCCTTTTCATTTGAGGATATTATAATTCCCGTCTGCCGCGCCTTTACCGCTTTTACCAAAGCGTCCACGTTGACTTCCGCCTCACCAACGACCACTACATCCGCCCCATTGTTCAGAGCATCCTCCGGGTAGTGAAATACCGAGGCGCCGCCGACCACCACGAACTTGCCTCGCCTTTTGGCTTCCTTGATCGTAGACAGAATGTTCTTGTGCTGGATTCCCATTCCGGAAATCATAACAACTTCAGTTTCATCCCATAATCTTTCAGCAATCTCCTCAAAGACCATGTCGACAAGTGTGATGTCCCAATCAGAGGGTAATAGAGCCGCCAGGGTAATCAATCCCAATGGCGGGACCAGGGCCTTTTTCCCGGTCATTTTTAAAACTTTATCAAATGACCAGAATGTCTGGGGATAACTGGGGTGAACCAGAAGTACTTTCATTTGGAGATCCTGTTCAGGCTGATAGTATGACCTTCAAAGTTAACATGCTTTTCACTCCATAAGTCAAGAACTTAAAATTACAATTTGCCGGGTTTTGATCCGGACTTATGTTTTATGCCATAATAACATAGGCTTGATAAATTTTTAACCACACCGTTCTTACAAAAAAACCACACGAATCAGTTTCATCTCAGGATATCATGTAAAATTGACTCGTCACCGGGGAGTAGAGTCCTCTAGTCTGGAGAGGAAAATTCATTTATCATCGTCATGTTAGGAAATTATCCTTGACACGGGTTAATCCCTTAATAATAATCCGTTTCGCTGCGCACAAAGCTCTTTAACCGGATGTCCGGAACAGGAAGGCCCATGACCGCTATCCAAGACATTTATGAGACCAAGAATTACCGGAACAAGATACCAGTAAGTCAATCGGTGACCTTTGAAGTGGGTGTTCGAGACACGAGCATACATGTTCAGGCTCAGACGGACCTTACAGCAAAAGCCAAAGAGTCTGTTTTCAGGTACCGGTATCAGATCGAGGAATATCTAAGACAGCATCCGGCCTTCAGGGACACACAGTCGCCCATACAGATCTATTCTTCAGCTCCTGAAATAGTCAAATATTGCGATCTGGCCTGCCGTAACACGGGAGTAGCGCCGATGTCATGCATGAGCGGAGCGATGGCGGACTTTGTCGGTCGCGACCTGATGTCACAATCGCCCATCCTCATAGTTTCAAGCGGTGGAGACACATTTGTGCGTTCGTCCGTCGCGTTGGAAGTCCACATTTATGCGAAGGGATCTCCGCTCCACAACAAACTCATTTTGCAGGTACCCGCCGCCAAAAATATTTTCGGCATTTCTACCTATGTGCCGGGAAAAGGGATACAGGCGGTAACCGTGTTGTCCCGGACTGCGAGTTGGGCTTCAGCTTTTGCCAAGGACCTTGGAATCAGGCTGGACTCCGGTGAATCGCTTAAATCGGCGCTAAACCGTGCCGAGGCCTACACTGACGTAGGCGGTGTTTTAATCGTTTCGGGTTCGCAGGTGGTTTTCGGCGGGAGCCTCACTGTGAAATGTCTCAACGGCTCAGGGGCCTGAGAACGAATAATCGAAAGCAGAGAATTTGATGAAAATAGGGGTATTATCCGACACCCACTTGCGCACTCCGGATCAAAACCTTGACTACATCCTGGATAAAATCTTTGGCGAAGCCGACCTGATCCTTCACGCTGGAGACATTGTTACCCGCACCGTGCTGGAACGCCTTGAAGAACGAGGGGCTCTGGCTGTATGCGGTAATATGGATGACTACGATGTTTTTGATTTGGCCCCCCAGACACGCATCCTGATGGCGGAGTCCAGAAAGATAGCGCTTATTCACGGCTGGGGCTCAAAAGACGGTCTGGCGCAGCGCATTGTCGAGCGGTTCGCAGCGGATTCCCCGGACATCATAATTTTTGGTCACACTCATATGCCTTTTTGGGGGCGGGTCAACGATGTGATGATGTTCAATCCCGGATCGGTGTCCAGAAACGTATTCCCCAGAGGCAGAACAGTGGGCCTGCTGGAAATAAACGGTGATTCGGTCGAAGCCGGGTTCATAGAACTTGATGTTTAGTGTCGCAAAAGATTATTATACAGGATTGAACCGGACACCACGCATTTCATGAGTGTGAAGTCCGGCTAATCCGAATCAGATGGTATAATTCATGGATCATTTATGGGCTCCGTGGAGAATAGACTATATTCTTGGCAAAGAGCGTGAACCCGGCTGTATTTTCTGTACCAAACCGGCAAGCTCAGAGGATGAGGAAAATCTGATAGCGCACCGTGCCCAGGGCGCATACACCATAATGAACAAGTTCCCTTACAACAATGGGCATGTTCTCGTGGTCCCCTACAGGCATGTGTCGGATATCTGTCTTCTTACCCCGGAAGAAAACGGCCTTCTGGTCCATGAAGTGACCAGAGCCATAGAAGCGCTGAGAAAAGTCATGAATCCGGATGGTTTCAATGTAGGGATCAATCTGGGAGTTGTCGCGGGGGCTGGAATAGCAGAGCACGTTCATTACCATGTGGTGCCGCGCTGGAATGGCGACACGAACATCATGCCTGTACTGGCGGATGTGAGGGTCATCCCGCAACACCTCAGGGAAACTCGTCAGAAAATATATGAAGCATTCGTGCAACTATTTGGTGATGTGACAGGAAAGGAGTAACCATGAGACTTATAAAGAGATTAATAGAACTGGCCTTCGTCATTTTGGTGATATCCCTGTTCATGAAAAATAAGGATATCGAACTGACCATAAACTATTTCGGATTGAAAGAGCCGATTAAGGTGGCTTTTTGGGAACTGGTAACTTTTTGCGTCTCATTAGGCATTATCATAGCCGCGTTGGGAGACTTCATCACCCAGTTGAAATGGGTGGGAGAGAGACGCAGAATGGTCAAGACCGATCGTGAGCACGCTGGTGAAGTCAATAAACTAACAGACAAGGTCAAATCTCTCGAAAAAGAGAATATGGATATGAAACGAGAACTTGATGGAAAATCAGAGGAGATTGCCAGCCTCAGGAAGACCATAGAGGCGGCTCAAAAAGTTGAACCGGATCGTCCGGAGACACCATCAGAACAGAGCCTGACCTAGTAGTCCTTCATACTCGCAAAGACTGTGGTGTCATTTATTTTACTATTTGAATCCTGTTAAAACGGAAGGACGGCGTGAAGCGTCTTGTGATTGAATGGAAATATTAAGAGTTCGTGAAAAAATATACCAAAGGTTTTCTTCCCCCTCAGTGGCTATTGGTAATTTTGACGGTGTCCATCTTGGTCATAGGGAGATTTTATCCAGGACAGTAAAATCGGCTCATGATAGAGGTAAAGAGGCGGTAGTATACACATTCGACCCTCATCCCAGAATTGTCCTGAACAAGGTTCAGGATGTTCCGAGAATCAACACCGAAGCGGAACGGGAACAGATTCTGGAAGAACTGGGGATAGATGTCCTGATACTTGCGGAGTTCACTCCGGAATACGCCAGCCAGACGCCTGGACAGTTTGTCGAGAACACTCTCGTCGAAGAACTGGGGGTCCGCAGCCTGTTTGTAGGGGAGAACTACCGTTTCGGCAAGGGACGCAGCGGCACTGCCGTCATGTTGAAGAAGACCGGTCACGAACTCGGATTCACGGTTCATGTTGTTCCATCGGTAAAGGTCGATGACGTTGTGGTATCTTCAAGCGAGATCAGGAAACTTCTACTCTCTGGAGAGATAAGAAGAGCCAACGAATTGTTGGGACGACCTTTCAAGATAGCAGGGAAAGTTATTCACGGTCATAGTCGTGGAAAGAAGCTGGGTTTCCCTACGGCAAACATAAAACCCGAACCCAAACTGTGCCCACCTGACGGTGTTTACGCCGTTTACTGCATTCTCGAGGATGACAGGAAAAATTTGCGGCCGGGTGTCATGAACATAGGCTGGAATCCTACGTTCAAGGATCGGAAGGTGTCCTATGAGGCTCACATACTGGATCTGGACAGGGACCTTTACGGCCAGCGAATAGAAATGCAGATCGTTGACAGGATAAGGTCGGAGATGACCTTCAACAATGTCGATGAACTCAAGGACCAGATCAGGAAGGACATCGCATATTCCAGGGAGATATTTTCGGGGATATACTGATTTCGGAACGGTTTACGGAAAAGCCAAGGGCCTCGACGCTCAGTCGCCGGGGCCCTTGTTATTTCAGGACAGCTTAGCTCTTCAAGGTTTCTTTTGCGGCTGTCAATGTGTTCTTCATCAGCATGGCGATTGTCATGGGGCCTACGCCGCCAGGGACCGGCGTAACTGCGGCCGCTTTTTCCTTCACTTCATCATAGGCCACATCGCCAACGATCTTGAAGCCCTTTTCCGTGCCGGGAGCATCAATCCGGTTGATTCCTACATCGATAACCACGGCGCCTTCACGGACCATGTCGCCCTTCAAATATTCAGGCTTACCTATGGCCGCTATTATTATGTCGGCTTCCAGGCATCTCTCCTTGAGATTCTTGGTTTTTGTGTGGCACATCGTTACCGTGGCGTTCATGTCCCTCTGGTCAAGCATGTTTGACAGAGGCCTGCCCACTATGTTGCTTCTTCCAAGGATGATAATGTCCTTGCCGGAGGTTTCGAAACCACCGCGTTTGATCAGTTCGATAACTCCAGCAGGCGTGCAGGGGAGAAAACGGACTTCACCGATGCTGATGAGGCCGACGTTGAACGGGTGGAAGCAGTCCACGTCCTTCTCCGGAAGGATTGAACGCAATATCTTGGCTTCAGGAATGTGTTTGGGCAATGGTAACTGGCACAGAATGCCGTGAACGGTCTTGTCCTTGTTGTATCCGTCGATGACTGCTAACAGTTCCTCAGTGGTCGTTGAAGCCGGAAGACGAGTTTCGAGGGATTTAATGCCGATGTACTCGCAAGCTTTCTTTTTGTTCAACACATAGACCTTGGAAGCAGGGTCCTCACCCACCAGAATAACCGCCAAACACGGTTCAAGACCCTGAGCTTTGAGTTTTACGACCTCTTCCTTCATCTCGTCTTTAAGAATCTGGGATACTTCATTTCCACTGATGATTTTGGCCGACATACGGTCCTCCTTGGAAGAATTGTTTTATTGCAAGTAGTTGTAAAATGCTTTTCGGCGCTCAAGATACAAAACAGCAGCCTGTGCGCCCCCCACGACTCAAATACTGGTTACGGTCCTTAACAAAACGGATGGGTATCAATACAGTAAATCAAACACGGAAAATTCAGATGACATCTTTTTGTGTCGATCTAGTTCTCCAGTTTTTCAGCTATCTGGGAAATGGCCTTGTTGATGACCGGGTCATCCAGCGATGGAGGCCGGTTTTCAAGGTCAGCCGCCGCTATCTCCTCCGAAAAAGGCAATATCCCGATAAGCGGAATCCCTCCAAGACTGTTGACCAGAAACTCTTCCTGCTGGCTGTTCCTGATCTTGCTGCCTACCGCCACCACTTTATGCAGTCCTATGTCACTGGTCAGTTGTTGAACCTTTGTCGCAGTCTCTATACTTCTCTGCCCGGGTTCAACGACAATCACCAGCCGGTCAACTCCCTGAGCCGTTCCACGACCCAGATGCTCTATACCGGCCTCCATGTCCATTATGACCAGATCTTTCTCATACAGGACCAAATGAGACACCAATGCCTTCAAAAGGACACTTTCAGGGCATATACACCCGCCGCCGCCCTTTTTGACAGTTCCCATCACCAAAAGACGAACGCCGTCCTTCTCTTTTCCCAGGGCATCCGGAAGATCGTCCACTTTCGGGTTCATTTTGAAAAAACCGCCTACCGTGCCTTTTTTGCTTTCGGTCCTTTCATAAATGAGGTCTTCCATTTTCGCTATGGGAACTATGTCCGATGTATCAATGCCGAGAGCAGATCCGAGGTTCGCGTCCGGGTCAGCGTCCACCGCAAGAACCCTGTAACCCTTTCTGGCCCAATGACGCGCCAGGAGACTGCTCAATGTAGTCTTACCAACCCCACCTTTACCAGATACCGCTATCTTCATGAGTCTGCCTTCCAGTTCAGGACAATTAGAACAGTTTGCATCAATTCCAGTCAACAAGAAAAAAACGAGATTAAGGTTTAGCCGCCTTCATCAATTCGAGAACCGCCATCTGTCCCGCCACCGCCATGTCCTCGGCGCTGAAGAAAAGCTCTGCGGTCTCATCGAAAAGCACACTGGCCTCCGCCGGAAATTCATCATCTCCCCTCCATACCAGGCATGTTATGGGCAACATAGGAAAATAATTCAGCTCTACAGCAGCGTCTGCGGAGTCTATTATTTTACCGCCAAGTTTACGGCCCGCCTCTTTCATCGGTTCAGGATCAGTCCCGAATACGGCCGTAAGAATGTCCCTGGTTCGTCTGTTAAAGGCCGGTTCGTAGAAACTGCCTTCCTTGAATTCCCTGAAATGTTTGAGTTTACCTAAGGGCTGTCTTCCATCGGAGTTGTTCAGGTAGTGAATTGCGAGAATGCTGAGCCAAATCTGCGATTCTTCGCCGGTTTCCATGATCGTGAAGACATGGCTGTCCACATCCAGCACGATACGCCTGTTCAGATGGGGCAATATGATCTGCCTGCCCTTGAATTCAGCGGCGGCCTTTTCTGCCACCCTTCCGGGGTCTTTTCTTGAAAAGACTTCAAGTCCCAGTTTCAGAGCGCGCTCATAATTGTCCTGTTTGGGTAGAGCCGGCCCTGAAAGATCTTTTATGTTGAGCATTGCATGAAACCAGATAAATGAGAATTCAGGCGTCTTTCAGGATACTGAAAGGCGCCTGTTGAGCAATTAGTCAATTTTCGTAAAAACCCGTGGGCTATATTGTAAGAGTTCTCACGCTTATTATGTTAGGCAGTTGCCTCAAGGCCTCCAGAGCCGCCTCTTCGGCTTTTGTGTCGGTGTTCAGGAACACCAGGGCCTGACCTCCGACCTGTTCACGGGCGAACTGAAAGCTCGAAATGTTTATGCCATGTTCACCAAGAGTCAGTCCTATGGAACCGATGACCTTCGGCCTGTCATAGGAATGGATGAGGATCAATTCACCGAACAGGTCAAATTCACCGCGGAAAGCCCCGTACCTAACCATGCGCGGTTTTGACTTGCCGAACAACGTGCCTTCTACATCGTGCTCACGATTTTCAGTCTGAACCTTGAATCGAACTAGCGAAGTAAAGTTCTCAGAGCGGCTTACCTTAGTTTCCAGCACGGTTATTCCGCGTTCTTCAGCACACATGGGAGCGTTGACCAGATTGACGTCGTCTCCCATTATGGGAGTTAACAGACCCGTCAAAAATGTGGTGGTGATGGGCTTGAGATCCATGGAGAGAATTTCCCCGCAATACTGCGCCTCTACACTCTTGATACCAGTCTGGACCATGTTCCCCAGGAACAGACCCATACTTTGAGCCAGTTCCAGATAAGGTTTGAGTGTCTCCATGGCCTCTCCGGAGACCGCAGGAGCGTTTACCGCGTTTCTTATCGTGCCGGAAACCAGATAATCACGAATTTGAGCCGCCACCGCTACGGCCACATTATCCTGGGCCTCCTGGGTGGATGCTCCAAGGTGTGGTGTGCATATAACCTTTTCAGAGGTCACCAGGCGATTCAATCCGGGAGGCTCGGTGTTGAAGACGTCCAGAGCCGCTCCGGCCACGTGACCGGATTCTATGGCGTCTGCCAGGTCATCCTCGTTGACAACCGGACCCCTGGAACAGTTGACTATGCGCACACCCTTTTTCATCTTCGCTATGTTTTTTGCGTTGATTATTCCGCGTGTGTCGGCCGTCAGCGGAACATGCAAAGTAATTATGTCAGCTTCCCTGAATATGTCATCGACGGAACCAAGCCTCACACCCATCTGTTTTGCCTGGTCTTCAGAAAGGAACGGGTCATAAGCTATAACGCTCATCCCCAACCCCAAGGCCCTGTCTGCCACCACGGCCCCAATTTTTCCCAGTCCGATTATGCCCAGTGTCTTGTTCAGGATTTCAGCTCCGGAGAATTTCTTCTTCTCCCATTTGCCTTCCTTCATCGAAGCGCAGGCCTGCGGAATATTTCTGACCAGCGCCATCATCATCGAAAGAGTATGTTCTGCCGTGGTCACAGTGTTGCCGCCAGGAGTGTTCATGACCACTATGCCCCTTTTAGAGGCGGCTTTGATATCGACATTGTCAAGACCGGTTCCAGCGCGACCGACCACTTTAAGGTTGGTAGCAGCTTCGATGACATCGGCGGTAACTTTTGTAGCCCCTCTTACCGCCAATCCATGATACTGCCCAATGATCTGTTTTAATTCTTCCGGGCTTAGTCCGACTTTGACGTCCACCTCAATGCCGGGGGCGTCTCTAAAAATCTGGACACCCAACTCTGACAGGTTGTCTGAAACCAAAACTTTCACTAGGAAAAACCTCCTGAATCGTTACATTCGAATTTTCTCGGTCACGGTAAATACCGCTGTTACCCTTTCGGGCCGACAGGCCTCAAAACGACAAAACAGGACAGCTAAGCCCAAAGCTAACGCTCACCTGTCATAAATACTTTAAGGATCAATTTTATTTGTAAGATTACGAACGGTACTATGCCAAGCTGAAAGTTTACCAGTAAATCCAATAGATGTCAATGAGAACGGCTGCCATGGCCGGGGTGGAGGACACAGAACTTTGTGTGAGTTGGAATCGTCCCAGTCAATCACCAAGCAGCATTAAGACCAGCAGGAACAATCCTGTCAGCATAGCTGGGAGTGGAGGGTAACCAGCAAATGAACTCTCCCCGACAGGTTGCATGACCATCGAGGGTTGACTGTCAGAAACCGGGACACGTCCGGCTTCCTTGGTCAGGTCGGTGGAGTTTTTTGCTGAAAAGGTCCCCGACTGCTTTTGGGAAGCAGTGTTGTTCCTTGCGGTTTTCATCTCCGTTGATGCTGAAGTCGTGATCAACTCAAGGTGGGGTAAATCCCTGAGGATCGCAGGATCCGCATCTTTCACCACCCGGAAAACAGGATTTTTGTCTGTCATGATTGTGCCCTTTATCGTTACCTCTTATGGGGAAATGCCGGGAAACATCAATTGTAAACAAAGACCGAAGCTTTTGTTTGTATAAGTCCAATAAGATTACTAAACATGCCTATTATAATGATTATTGCCGGTTTGTCACCAAATATATTCAGGAGGTCGCTAAAAGCCCATGTGCGCTTAAAGGCGCAATTCGTTGTATGTTGGCAGCAATTTGTTGTATTGAGCCGGACGGCAACATGTTGTAAACTGGAATCAGTTAGGCAGGGAATTCTTGTCCGGCCATTATTCAGGGAAAGGATAGGTAATGGAAAAAAAGACCCCGGATGTAAAAGAATCCATTCTGGAATTGATGACCAATCTTGGAACGATAGGAGTTTTTATGCTCGGAGAGTCCAGGGCTTTTCTGAGGAAGAGCTGGGGCGCATCGAGGGAGGAATTTTTTGCAGCCATAGACCAGGTTTCCAAGACGATGAAGCAATCGGGCAAGATGGCGGTGGATGACATTGAGAGAGCCGCTGAAAAGATCAAGGAATCCTGGGAAATCCTGGACAAGGAGAAGGACCTTGATTGGGATAGTTTTCTTACAGACCTCAAACACAGGCTCAAGGCAATTGGAGACATAACCAAAGAGACTTTTGAGCTGTGTGTGAACCAGACCAAGGAAGTCCTTGACAAGCAATGGTCGGCTGTTGGCAGGATAGGTGAGGACCACGTCAAAGAGGCCCAGAAACACACAGACCAAATGGCCAGGATTTTCAAGGAGCAGTGGGGGGTCTTTTGTGACACCATGCAAAAGACGGGCAAGAAAATAGATCGCGCAGTGGAAGCTGCATGGGAAGAAATCAAGAAAAAAGACTGACAGGGTTTTTTTCAGGGAAGCATTGGGGCAGGAATATTTTGCTGATAATAGGTCTTACCGGCGGAATAGCATCTGGCAAATCGACTGTGAGTTCCATGTTCCGGGAACATGGCGTCCCTGTGATTTGTGCTGATGAACTGGCTCATGAAGCGGTGTTGCCCGGGTCTCCGGCCTTGGATGAGATTCGTGAGCTTTTTGGTGATGACGTTTTCGATGAATGTGGAGAATTGGACCGATTGGCACTCGGGGCCAAAGTCTTTGCCGATCACCGTCTTAAGAAAAAGCTCGAAGACATCGTCCATCCGGTAGTTGAACGCGGCAAGAACGAACTCCTGGAAAAATATTCATCTCAAAGCCATCCAATGGCGGTCGTGGATGTTCCATTGCTGTTCGAGGCCGGATGGAATCACGAGGTGGATGTAATAGTCGTGGTCTATGTCGGCCGGGACCTCCAGGTTTCCAGGCTGGTCCAGCGTAATGGCCTGTCGGAGCGGGAAGCGCAGGCGAGGCTGGATTCACAGTGGTCCCTCGATGACAAAAAGAAGAAAGCTCACCTGGTCATAGACAACTCCGGTTCCATGGAGAACACCCGCACACGATTCGAACAGGCGCTCGAAACTCTAAAGTCAATGGCCTCTTCCCGTGCCTGACTCATAGCTTATCTTTGCATTTTAGTGAGGCATCAGAAACTCTTGATGGAAATACTTCTAGGCGCTGCATTTTGGGTCATAATCTTTGTGGTATGGTATGCTTGGAACTATCCTGACAAAATGCCCGCCTTTTTAAGGCCAAAATCGAAAGTCGCCAGGCATCCTGGCATTGTTTCACCCCCAATTGAGAAGCCGGGCAAAACGAGCAAGCAATACAGGAAGCTGGTTGAAATTGTTGAAAATGTCTGCGCTCGGGACGGGTTTGGATCAAGTGACGCAGCGAGCATGACTCTGGCCGTAAAAAAATTGATCGAAATAGAAAAATCCAGCGGTCAAATCTGGGAGGCCTATGCGCTGGACGCACTGGAAACCGCTGATATATGGTGCGATGACTGTAAGAGGCCTGTAGAGAAAATAATCAGCAAATCAGGGGTAAGAATTCAATGCGTCCATTGTGACAAGTGGCTGGACCTCAAGAACTCGAAAGTGGCCATTCTGGACTTTCCAAGGAAGAATGCGGGAAACTCCTGACATATTATGAAATTAGAACTAATGGAGATGACACAGTGCAATTGACATCGTGGAAGAACATCGAGCCTGAACAGTTAAATGAGAGCACATCCAGAAAAATGGTGTGGGGGGAAAATGTGATGGCAGTCATGATAGAGTTGGCCCCGAACGCCAAGGTTCCTCTTCATGACCACATTTCCGAGCAGATGACAATGGTTCAAAAAGGAACCCTGTTTTTGTCTTTCCCTGGGAAGGATGATGTTGAACTAAACTCCGGCGATGTTCTGATAATACCTTCATCTGAACCTCATAGCGCCAGAAGCGGTCCGGAAGGCTGCAAGGTTATGGACGTCTTTTCGCCTGTCAGGCAGGACTTTATCGATGGATCGGCCAATTATTTCAGCCAGGACAAAAAAGACGACCAGAACGCCGGGACCCCGAAACGATCCCTGGATCCGTATGTGGCGCTGCGGGGTTACCTGGCCGGTGTTGGCATTGACATCACCATTGATACGCTCAGGCAAACGCCCCTGGAAGTTCTGGCACGGTACGTTTATGAAAAAGAGTGTATCACCATGGGACAACTCAGGGAAGTCCTCGGTATTGACAAAAAGCAGGCCAAGGATCTCCTCAGGCAGTGGAAGCACGGTGATGACCATAGCGAATCGAGTTTCAAGCGTAAACTTGAGAGGCTGATCGTTTTGCCCAATGAAATTGCAAGATATAAAGTTGATTGATCCTGGTGGGTGGAGATGATGGACCCGGAAAAAGTAAACAAGATCAAGGATGCCGTCAGACGTAATTTTGACTCAAGCCCGGTTCAATATGACGAATTCGAAGCAAGATATGGTTTCTTCAAAAGTCTCAACGCCTCCCTTTTGAAGTTTATCAACTCTGAACGAGCGGGGAGTATCCTTGACATCGGTTGTGGCACAGGGGCCAGTTGCCTTCAACTGGCTCAAGCCTGTCCGCAGGCCGGGATAGTCGGGCTGGACAATTCCCCGGCAATGCTTCAGAAGGCCAGGGATAATTGTTGCCCGGACGATAGAATCCTTTTTGTTGAAGGGGACGCTTCAGCCTTGACTTCATGCCTGGACCAGGATTTCGACGCCATTATATACAGCGCCTCAATATTTCTTATTCCCGATTTCAAGGAGAGTATCCGGCAGGCCTATGGACTGCTCAAGCCATCCGGACAGGTTGGCATGACTTTCATGGACGGCGTTTACTCGGATTCAGGTGAGCATTTATTTTCGGTGGTTGAAGAAAGGCTCGGCCTCGGCGTTAGTCTCAGGAAAGCTGTATCTTTATCCGATCTCGAGGTTTTTGTGAGGTCGGTGTTTGATTCTGTATCGATCCATGAGTGTAAATTCAGGCTGTCCAAACGACAGATCCATGAATTCTTTTCCATTCCGGCCATGTCCGCCGGTCTGTTTCCATCACTTGATTACGAAAACAGACTTGCCAGGTTAGCTGCATTGTTCGACAACATTCATCCGGATGAGTTGAATTTCAGGTGGGTAATTATAGTCGGGACCAAGTCCTGAATTCGACGCAACAGGATAGGCGAGGCACGCAAACCGGCCATATGGTTGCGTCCTTTTTCCCCAATAATTCCTTGCGGCTGAAAGATGAGAATCCGGTTATTTCATCTGATGGTTAAGTTGAGTTGATTTTGGCTGTGAAGAATCGCTTTTACTCTCCATCTCCCGCTGAGCCTCCATGTATAGCTGCCTTATCTCCTCGATCCTCTCACTGGAAAGGTCGTTTTTCTCACTTGCCGTCGGGGCCGGCTGGTTCATCTGATGGCTACGCCACTGTTCAGGGTTGGTCCTGGAGGTCTGGGGTCCTGATTGAGCGTGAACAGGTTGAAACGCAAATGGACCAAGTACGAGTAAAATCAGAAAAAGGGCAGTTCCAGTCTTCATTACAGTCAGGTAAATCCTCCGGATCGCTTGGGCAGTCCTCATAACATGCGATCTCTGACTATCACATTTGTCATCCGAAGACAACATTGGCAGAGCAACCCGCTCCTAAAAATCAATTTTCCAGGAACGGGTTGCAGAACGATCAGGCTGAGTGAAGATTTTACCGGGTTAGAAGTGAGTTCTGATCAGCGGTTGTCGCTCCACTTTCCGAACTGTTCCCGTAACACCCTGTGCAGGATTTTCCCGGTTCCTGTTCGCGGCATCTCTTCATCCTCTATGAAGTCAATGGATTTAGGAACCTTGTAGGCAGCAATTTTGTTTTTCGTGAACCTCTTGATCTCTTCCTTGAGACCGTCTGAGCCTTCTTCAGGGTCCTTGAGGATGATGAACGCGTGAATTGCCTCCCCCCACTTTTCATGGGGAACTCCGATTACCGCTACATCCTTGACTTTTGAATGTGAGGCAAGCGCATTTTCAACCTCGGACGGGAAGACATTCTCTCCGCCGGTTATGATCATGTTTGCCTTGCGATCCACCAGCACGTAAAAGCCGTCCTTGTCCCTGAAACACATGTCACCAGCCGTAAACCACTCACCCTGGAAAACTTCCCTGCTTTTCTCGGGTAGCCCCCAATACTCCTTGAAGAGCATGGGTGTCCGGGCGTAAAGTTCGCCAACTTCACCATCGGGAACTTCATTGCCTTCGTCATCGAGCACTTTTATCCTGTCTACACCGAATATTTCCCTTCCGATGGTGCCCAGCTTCCTCAGCTGGTCTTCCGGACGGCACAGAGTCACCAGGCCTGCCTCTGTCGATCCATAGGCCTCCCATAGTTCGGCATTCTTGAAGAAATCCAGTATGGCTACCTTGGTCTCCTTACGGGCCGGCGCAGAGGAGATCAGTAGCTGGCGCATACTTGAGACGTCATACTTACTTTTTACGGAGTCCGGAAGCGAAAGGATCATTATGTAGTGTGTGGGAACAAGAGATGTAAATGAAATCCTGTATTTTTGAACTGTAGCCAGAAAATCTTCCGGATTGAAACTTGATTCGTTGTAGACGCATACGCCACCCGAAACCAATGTATACGGGAACGAGTAAAAAATCGAATTGACATGACACATCGGCATGACCATGAGGGCCTTGTCGGCGGGTCTCAAGCCCATGTTGGCAATATCCAGGTAGTACATGGCCAGGTACGACTCATGAGTTCTGACTACCCCCTTGGGTTTGCCGGTGGTTCCCGATGTGTACATGAACGTCCATGGTGATTCTGCGTCAATCAGTACATCGGGCTCTTCAGAAGAAGCGGCCGCCAACCAGGACTCATATTCCACATAGCCATCGGGAGCTTTTTCTCCGGGCTCCCCAAGGTAAATATAAGAGCCTGCGGGAACGGTCAATCGGTCCTTGATACCGTTGACCATGTCTACAAAGGGTTTCTCCACGATGAAAGCCTTGCAGCCGGCATTGTTCACAATATATTCAATTTCCGGACCGGCCAGCCTGAACATGATGGGGACGCTAACCTGGCCTCCTTTGGCGCTGCCGGCGTACATTTCCATCCATTCAACACGATTGAATGCAATTATAGCAAACCTGTCGCCCTGCCGGCAGCCGATTTCTGCCAAGGCATTGGCAAGTCTGCAACTGCGTTCATTCCACTGACTGAATGTGAAATCCCGACTCTTGTCCTGGCATCCGAGTCGATCGGGATACTGTTCTGCCTGGCGGCTCAATACCACTCCCATGTGAATCCACTTGCTTACCGTCATAAAACCCTCCAAAAAACTCTATTTTGTTCAGTTCCCTGTTACGGTTCAGCCATGCGCGCTACCAAGAAAATTGAAGCGGGCAAATCTAACGGGTGTCAACGTCACATATACAAGACTATCCGATCACTAAAACTTTTAAAGATTCATTAGAATGAAATATATTCCTATCCGGCTGCAACTTACGTCAAAAATGAAATGATATTTGTTTCAAAAAATGGGATGATAAAGGTGAATAAAAACAAAAGTCTTTCCGTATAATATGTTGGGCTCATGGCTCTGTCAACAGCTATTACCCTGATGAACGTTTTTAGGTGTCAGTTTGCCCAAAATAAGGGTTTCACGCTATCATCGGTTCCTCATGGTGAAAGATTGGGTGGCTACGTTCGATATGGCTCAAGGCCCTCAATGACCGAATTTTCATGGATTTCATGGTAAATTCGGTTGTGAGGCCCTGTTGAAAACTTCCGGCGACCAGATTCAGTTTACAGTATGGTAAATGGAAAATAGTGAGCTATTTCTCCACAAGTTCATGTATGGAGGGGATGAATGAGTCAACTTGACAGGAACTCCGGGATGTTACATGCGCAGGAAGCCTTTGGTCCGGCGCAAAGACGGGAATATCAGGAGAAATTCCTGAGTGAGGTAGTGTCAAAGTCATACGGGGCAGGCACTCCCTTGCGGGCGGCAATGGAAGAGCGGGGTCTGACACCGGACTCGATAAAGTCCATCGATGATCTTTCCAGACTTCCCATAACCAAGAAGAAAGACCTGTCCGAAGCTCAAAAGGTTCGTCCACCTTTTGGCGGTTTTCTGACTGTTCCAATGTCTGAGCTGGCCCGCATTCATCAGTCTCCAGGCCCGATTTACGATCCCGTTGGAAAGACACATGATTACTGGAGATGGAAAACCGCGCTGTATTCCGTAGGTTTCCGATCGGGTGACATTGTAATCAACACGTTTGCATATCACCTGACCCCGGCCGGTCACATGTTCGAAGAGGGCATGACCGAACTGGGAGCTGTTGTGATTCCCACCGGAGTGGGAAACACCGACACCCAGGCCGATATAATCAAGAGCCTCAAAGTGACCGGATATATCGGGACGCCGAGTTTCCTCATGGCAATTCTCAAGAAGGCAGAGGACCTTGGCATAATATCCGAGGTCAATCTCCAGGTCGCATTTTTAGCGGCCGAAATGCTGCCGGAATCCATGCGCAAGAGATTCTTCGACGAATACGGCATAATAGGGAGGCAGGCGTACGGAACAGCCGACGTGGGATGTGTTTCTTACGAGTGCCATCAACTAAACGGAATGCACATTCACCATGATGTGATTGTCGAAATCGTCGATCCGCAAACCGGTGATGTTCTGCCCGAGGGGGCCGTCGGTGAAGTAGTTGTGACATGCAACAACAAGATTTATCCTTTGGTCCGGTTTGGAACCGGTGACCTTTCCTGTTTGACTACGGACGAATGCGCCTGCGGAAGAAAGGCGCCACGCTTGACAAGGATACTGGGGAGGGCCGACCAGGTCACAAAGGTCAAAGGCATGTTTGTGCATCCTTCACAGGTCCAGAGGGTCGTGGACACCTTTCCTGAAATTCTCAATGGACGCCTTCTGGTGGAAAGAAAGCATGATCAGGATGTTATGACTCTGGAAGTGGAACTGAAGGAGGAACTGACACCGCAATTGAGATCTTCAATAGAAGATTCCATCAAGGAGACCTTGAAGCTGAAGGGCTCAGTCGCCAGGATCCCCGGTGACACGCTCAAGGAAGGATTCAAGGTCATCGAAGATATTCGTAAGTGGGACTGATCAGGTTGCAAGACGTGAAAGAGGCCGAAATACCGGCCTCTTTTTTTCAGTCAGCGCCCACGGCGCCGTTGATCTAGCCTCAGGAATGGCCCCCGGAGGCCCCGTGGCCACAGGACGCCCCAAGACTTTTCTCAATAGCCGAGCTTGAAAACACCGACAGTATCTTGGTTATTTCAGGGCTATCGCAATCCGGACATCTCAGAGTCTCCAGATCAGAAGAGAAAACCAGTCTTTCGAATTCCTTGCCGCACTTACTACAAACGAATTCAAAAATAGGCATTGCTGATCCTCGCTATCCGCAACTGCAACCACTACCGCATCCGCCATCGGATCCGGAGTTAACCAGTTCCGCCATCGGACCAAATATACTGGACTTGATCGCCAGACCGCCCGATTCCTTGATTATCTTCATCGCGAACGGGTCCACAACCAAGGGTAATTCATTAATAACATGTTGTTCATCGCCTTCTTTTAGCTCATCCAGAGCCAATCCCATGCTGGGACCGCCTCAACCATAGCCGCCGAAGAAAACCCTGAGAAACTGGTTGTCAGTCAGTTTCTCCCTGAGAAATTTCGTTGAATCATCATCAATCGTAAACATCTTTGTCTCCTAATGAGATACGTCATCCTACTACTACAAGACTATTCATATAACCAAATATAGTCAAGCCCTTCTTTTTAAAATTCTTTACTCACACTGTCATATATCCGATTCTTGGCTATTCAAGGAGCTTGTCTATGATGACTTTGAGTTTTTTTAACTCACTCCGGATAGGCGGTGGCCGTCCCTTGTCCCTGCAGTCAGGACAATCCGGATCCTTGGGGCGCTCGGTAGAATGGGCGTTTTGGGTATCTCCAAGGTAGGGAAGGGGCGAACCCGAACCGTTACGATACTTATCCACAAGTTTTCTGAGGTTGGACTGTATCTGCTTCTCGCCTACCAGCAGGTGTTCGCCTATTATTACCATCGGTACAGAGAACTTGCCGTCACCATGAACCGACTCTATTCGTTCGAATACCATGTAGTCATCCGGACGCGTTATGTCGTAACAACGCACCTTCAAACCATATTCGTCCATCAGGCTTTTCAGAAGGGGACCAATATGTTCACATACCGGACAATCGCTGGAACCGAAATATACGGCCCAAACCTCGTGTTTTGTCATTTTTGAGGAGTCAACCGTCCCGTAGACCGGCAAGGACAAAAACAACGAACCGATCATGGCGACAAAAACACATTTAGTTAGAAATGGAAATCTGTTCCGTGTCATTTCTTCAACAACCTGATTTTCGGCGGAATTGGATAGAACTTGTTCACATGTCTATGAGTCCTGAAACCACAGGCCTCGCGCTGGATCAACAGCCAGTCAAGGGCATGCTGAGCCTTGTCAACCATGGAATTGTATTTTTTGACTGAATCATTTACCATTTCAATATGATCATGTTTATGCTGATTTCCCGAATTGAAATCTTCAATCAGCGCCAGAACCTCCTTGCGCGCTTCAGAGGCTTTCACGATCAGTTGCTCAAGGGCGGCCCCGGAATTACCCAGTCCCTCGGCCATCTCCTTGACCATATCTACCTGAATGCCGTCTGTATCACGGCATACTCCCATTTAAAACCTCCTGATTCGCCTTGCTCCATGTCTCAGGACAAAATTAAATACCACAAAAGCCTGAAACTCATGACAAAAATAAATAAAACCTAATGTAAACGTATTTATAGTTTTTTTAATTCTAAATTTACTTGACATTTTTAACGTAAACTACTATGTTTCGAAA
>CAYNZA010000031.1:6117-27036 GCA_964401595.1 uncultured Desulfomonile sp. | reverse complement strand
GGATTTCTGGCCATCCTGCATGTGCAGTTTCCTTCATCCCCGTTGTTCCATTCCTGGATGATTTTCTTAAGACCGTTTCTGTCCAGGTCCAGCAGGTTTTTGACGTTGCCTTGGGTGATTAGCCTCATTTTATATGCAAAAAAAACGGCTTCCTCCAAAAGACCCGGAGAAAAGGGCAGTCGCTCTTTGAGTAATCCCCTGCGATCCAGCAGGTCAATTACCATGTTATAAGATTGTTGAGCTTTCTCATGATTTAGGGGCATCAAACCAAAGCCTTCCTGAAACTTGCATTAAGAAACTACCGTCAATAAATAGTATGTGACATCACGAGTCAAGGTGGCGCTTTATGACTTTGCCTGCGGCAAGTTCGATAAAATTGGGAACGAAATTTTCTATGTCGGAGTAATCATGGGTGATGATCAGGATGGTTTTATCACCTGTTCCACCCAAATCAATCATGATTTCTTTTATCAGTGAATGACTTTTGGTGTCGAGATGAGATGTCGGTTCGTCAAACAGGTAGACATCCGGGTCAATTGCTAATGCCCTTGCCAGGGCAACCCGCTGGGCTTCCCCTCCGGACAGTGAACGGGCCGGCCGTTTTTCAAAGCCCTTCAAATCCACGCGGGACAGCGCCTCTAAACATGAACACCTGATAGTTTTCCTATCAATCCCCCTAAGTTTCAAAGCCCAGGAAACATTTTCAAAAACGTCTGTGTTGAACAGAAAAGGCTTCTGCATGAGATAGCCTATGCGTCTCCTGAAAGACAAACGGTTTGATCCGGTCACCGGACTGTCGAAGAATTTTATTGAACCTTTAGTTGGTTGCTCCACGAAAGATAGCATCTGCAAAAGAGTGGTTTTTCCGGACCCGTTTGATCCGAGAATTGCTGTCACTACCCCTGAGGGTATGTCAATTTGATCTATCGACAAAACCTCTCGAGGGCCGTAGGAAAATGTGACTCCATCCAGAATGTAGGCAAATTTGTTCATGATTGCTTCTGAAGAGCGTAAAGCGCCAGGTTCACAAAAAGAGCCACGATCAGCAAAGCCATTCCCAGGGCCATTCCCAGCTCGAATTCCCCTTTACTTGTTTCAAGCGCAATAGCGGTGGTCATAGTTCTGGTAAATCCCTTGATGTTCCCACCCAGCATCATCGCTACTCCCACTTCGGAAATTACCCTGCCAAACGCCAAAGCTGCTGCGGCTGTAATGGCAAACCGCCCTTCCCGGACAATCATGCAGAATTCCTGCCAGGCGTTAGCGCCAAGGGTCTTGCATGTTATGAACAATCTTGGATCTAATGAGTGAACTGCGCCCAGAGTAAGATTTATGACAATTGGAGTGGCAAGGAAGAACAGTCCCAGTTCCATCCCTACCGGTGTAAAAAGTAATCCGTAATCACCAAGAGGTCCTTTTCGACTCAGAAACGCATAAAAAATGAGACCTAAAACAACGGTTGGAAAGGCCATAGCGGTATTGAGCCCCAAAATGAGCGCTCTCTTCAGAAAGAAATTCTTGATGGCAATAAGGACACCAAGCGGAATCCCCACGATAGCTGCCCCTAGCACAGCGATCAACGACACTTTCAAAGATGTCCATATTATGAAATAGACCTCTGAATCGAAATGCCAAATGAGCCCGAGGCCGTCAATAATACCCTGAAAAATGAAATTCAATTGTAACCCTTGATAGCAGTATTTGACATCTGGTAATGATTGTTAGAAATACACTGTTTGTCCAGATCTTATAGCATTAGCAACCAGTTCGATAGCTTTCATGGCCTTTAACGCCCGTTCACCATCCACAGTGGGTTTCCCACCCGAGCAAACGCAATCAATGAATTCCTCTATTTCCAGCCGTAACGGCTCCTTGTTTTCCACATCGATTTCCTCCACGTGAAAATCACGCATCACGCAGGTCCCCAATCGATCAATAGAGAGATTTTCTGTTCTGTGAACGACCAAAGACCGATCGATTGTGTCGGCTTCAAGAAATCTCGTTGGAGTGGTGACAGAAATGGTCCTTGTTTTCTTTGGAGAAGCTTTTGACGTGGTGAGAACGGCCGTCGCTCCGTTTACAAATTCAATTCTGGTGTAGGCAACATCGTTGAGTTCCGAAAAAACCGGTCTGCCGGACGCAGAGACACACCTGATTTCCGAATTGGCGATCTCCAGGGCCAAGTCAATATCGTGTATGAGCAAATCGTATAGAACATCCACATCCAGACATCGTGAACCATCGAAATGATTTAATCGACGAGCCTCAATTGAGATAATTGCTTCGGGCTCTGCACTTATCAGGTCCATTAGTTTGGCAACTGCAGGGTTGTAACGTTCGATGTGCCCGACCATCAATGCGACCCCATTTTTCCGGGCCAATTCTACAATCTTCTCAGCTTGCTCGGCAGTAGCGGCCAACGGCTTTTCCACCAGGAGAGCCTTGGATTTGGACAGGCATTTCATGGCGATTTCATGGTGCAGGAAAGTGGGCGCGGCTATCGTCAGAGCATCCACTTGTTCGATCAGTTCATCCAATGATGGGAAAGCCGTGCAGGAATAACGGTCACAGATTTCCAGAGCCCTCGATTCATCCAGATCATTAAATCCCACGAAATCGACGTCCCTGATTTGATGAAGGTTCCTGACGTGGTGCTGGCCCATTGCGCCTACACCGACAACTCCGACACGTATTTTCCGTTGATCGTTTTTCATGAGTGAAAAGATACACTTCTGCAAAAAGTTCGTCAAAGGTTTAAAAGTTTACTTTACTATACCACTTGTGATTAAATATCTACGTTTTGGAACTACGGTCCGCGGTCGTGGCCGGTCCTTTTTGGCAGAGATCCGTTTGTCACAATCCATTCAATGAAAAGAGGGAGGAATCCATGGCGCGTCTTTTGTCTCTAGCGTTGATCCTGGTGGCTTTAATGGCGTCGGTTGGTTTAGGGTCCGAACCGATTAATGTGGGCGCTCTACTTCCCATGACCGGAAGTGTGGCTGCTTTTGGACAAATGGGGTGGGACGGTTTCCAGATTGCGCGCAAGATTCAGCCCGAGGCTTTGGGACGTCCGGTCGAGCTAAAGCTTTCAGACACCAAATCAGACAAGGTCGATTCGGCAAACGCAATGTCCAGACTCATTGAGAAAGAGAAGGTTGTGGCGGTTCTCGGCGAGATGATATCAGGAGACACGATAGCAGCGTCAGATTATGCCGAAAGGTCTAAAATTCCGATGATTTCTCCTACCGCTACGAATCCTATTGTCACCCAGGGCAAAAAGTTCGTGTTCAGGGTGTGCTTTATCGACCCCGAACAGGGTCGGGTAGGAGCCAGACTCGCCTTGGACAACCTGAAAGCAAAAACGGCTGCAATCATTTACGACATATCTCAGGATTATTGCGTAGGCTTAAAAACTTTTTTCCAGAGGGACTTCACGCAATCGGGCGGAAAAATAGTTTCCGAAACCATGTTCAAGACGGGTGACAGGGATTTCACACCTCAACTCAGTCGAATAAAATCTGTGAATCCGGATGTCATCTATGCTCCCATTTACTACACAGAATGCGCTTTAATGGCCAAACAGGCGCGTGAAATGGGTCTTAACGTGCCCATTCTTGCAGGGGACGGTGTGCAGGCTCCTGAATTGATTCAACTTGGTGGCAAAGATGTTGAAGGTGTATTTTTCACTGCCCATTTCCACGAAGATGTAGTTGAAAGTCCTTTAGGAAAAAAGTTTCTGGAACTTTTCAAGAAAGAAACCGGCAAAGAACTTGATTCTTACACCGCCCAGGCGGGAGACGCCTATTTTGTGCTTATTGACGCCATCAACCGGGCAGGATCGACAAATCCGGAAAAAATAAGGGATGAAATTGTCAAGACCAAGGATTTTATGGGTATAACGGGTAAAATAACCATGAAACCCGACGGCAACGCAATAAAAGCTATGGTTGTGAACAAGGTGAAAGATGGCAAGTTCGAATACGTTACAACCATCATACCGTGAGAACGATTTTCGAATTATCTTTAAGAACCTGAGAAATGATGTTAAATGCGGATGCTGTGGGTTAGATCGGGTTTTTCGTGCCCACTGGTTGAAAATACTGCACCTTTTTTGTGTGAGGAGGAATTTGATTTGCGTATTTTTTATTTGCCCCTTCTGCTGTCAGCTTTAATGATGACAATTGCTTCTGCTGCCGATCCCATCAAGATAGGACTTTTGTTGCCTATGACAGGAAGCACAGCCTCTTTCGGACAAATGGGGCTGGATGCTTTACAGACTGCGCGCAAGATTCAGCCGGAGGCGCTTGGCCGACCTGTTGAGCTTAAACTTGCGGACTCGAAGTCCGATAAGGTGGACTCGGCAAACGCCATATCAAGGTTGATCGAAAAAGAAAAAGTTGTCGCCGTGATTGGTGAAATGATGTCAGGTCCCACAATTGCGGCTGGCGACTATGCTGAACGGGCAAAAATTCCCATGATTTCTCCCACCGCTACCAATCCTATTGTCACTCAGGGCAAAAAATTTGTTTCCAGGGTTTGTTTCATAGACACGGAACAGGGACAAGTAGGAGCAAAGTTGGCCAGGGATGAGCTTAAAGCAAATACTGCGGCCATCATTTATGACATATCTCTTGATCATTCGGTAGGAATCAAGAGTTTCTTCCAGAAAGAGTTCACCAGACTTGGCGGAAAAGTCGTCTCTGAAACCATGTTCAAAACCGGCGACCGGGATTTCACCGCTCAACTCAGTAGGATCAAGGCAGTCAATCCGGATGTCATTTATGCACCTCTGATTTTCACAGAATGCGCCCTGATTGCCAAACAGGCCAGGGAGATGGGGCTAAAGGCGCCCATACTGGCCGCTGACGGCGTTTCAGCCCCTGAACTTATAGAATTAGGCGGCAAGGATGTCGAGGGGGTTTACTTCACCACTCATTTTCATGAAGATCGTCTAGATGCGCCAATGTCCCAAAAATTCATGGAACTCTTCAAAAAGGATACAGGTAAATCGCTTGATGCTTATGCGGCTCAAGCTGCGGACGCCTACTTTGTGCTGCTGGAAGCCATAAATCGCGCAGGTTCCACGGACTCTGAGAAAGTCAGGGATGCTATTCTTGACACAAAAGACTTTCAGGGTGTTACAGGAAAAATAACCATGAGATCTGATGGAAATGCGTCCAAGGCTATGGTTGTCAATAAGGTGCAGGATGGCAAATTTACCTACGTGACAACCATAACACCATGACACTTTTCGATCAAAAGTGTGTAATAAGTCTGGGGCGTTACCACATTTCGCCACATCAGGTTAATTACCCATTGTGAAGGCTAATCAAGTGGATCCAGGTTTTGCTATCCAACAAATAATTTACGGCCTCACGGTAGGCTGTCTCTACGGTCTGCTGGCAATAGGCTACACGATGGTCTACGGCGTATTGAGACTAATCAATTTTGCGCATGGCGACCTATTCATGGTTTCCTCCTATGTGGCTTTTTTCGGAATAGTGATGTTCAGTCTTCCGTGGCCGTTTGCGTTCATCGGGGCTGCTCTAATTACGGGACTAATCGGTATACTCATAGACAGGGGCGCTTACAAGCCCATCCGTAACAGCCCAAGAATCAGCGCCTTGATAACCGCTATTGGGGTTTCTTTCCTACTGGAAAACCTGGCTTTAGTCTTAATTGGTGGACGACCAAAACCATTTCCTTTGCCCATGTTATTCAACGGTTCCTTGACAATAGGCCAATTGAAGATACCGGTGCTTTCCATTTGGGTTCTGGGAGTGACCCTGGTTCTACTGATTGTGGTGGTTGCTATTGTTCACAGGACTCGTGTAGGGATGGCAATGAGGGCGCTTTCCAGGGATATAGAGACTGTTTCATTGATGGGAATAGACGAGAACAGGGTAATTTCATTCACCTTCGCCCTCGGATCCGTCCTGGCCGCCTTTGGCGGAGTCATGTGGAGCATGAAATATCCGGCTGTTGATCCTTTCATGGGGGTGATTCCCGGGTTGAAAGCCTTTGTGGCAGCTGTTTTAGGGGGTATTGGAAATGTTACGGGCGCAGCCATTGGAGGCATGATTCTGGGACTTGCAGAGGTGTTGATAGTGGCAGTTGAACCTGATTGGTCAGGATATCGGGACGCCATCGCTTTCTGCATAATGATACTCATTCTACTGACGCGACCAACAGGCATCATGGGAGAAAAACTCCCCGATTGATCTGCACACATTCCACAGAGGTTCATATCGAATTGGCCCAGGAAAACCCAGCAAGAGACAAATTATTGACCTTTCTGTCGTTGGCCGCTCTTTTCTCGTTCTTATGGTATGCCGACAACAATTTCGGCAATTACACAAACAGGATTCTGAACAATATAGCTATATTCATAATACTGGCCGTCAGCTACAACCTCATTAACGGAATTGCAGGACAATTCTCGCTGGGGACCAACGCATTTCTCGCAGTTGGCGCATATACCAGCGCCATTTTTACATTGTCTCCTGAAGAGAAACTTCGATCGTTCATCATAGAGCCGATGATATGGCCGCTTTCTGAAATCACTTTCTCTTTTCCAGTTTCGCTTTTGCTGGCCGGTTCGGTCACGGCGATGATAGCGTTGCTAATGGCCATGCCGGTGTTCAGGGTTCGGGGAGACTATCTGGCAATTGTAACGTTAGGATTTGGGGAAGTCATCCAGGTGGTGACTAACAACCTCGTGCCGGTTACGAATGGTCCACTCGGCATAAAGGGACTGGCGCCTCACACGAATCTTTGGTGGAGTTGGGGTATTTGCATGCTCACCGTTTACTGCGTGGTCAGACTGGTGAATTCATCATACGGAAGGGCCATGAAAGCGGTTCGGGAGGATGAAACCGCTGCTGAGGCGATGGGCATTAACTCTTTTTGGATAAAGACACTGGCGTTTACTTTCAGCGCTTTTTTTCAGGGAGTAGCCGGGGGTCTGCTGGCTCACCTGATTACGACTATATCTCCCTCACTCTTCACTTTCATGCTCACCTTCAATCTCCTGATCATAATCGTCATCGGAGGCCTTGGAAGCACTACAGGGGCAATCTTGTCGGCCATTCTGATCACATGGGGTGGTGAGGCCCTGCGGGTAGTTGAAGAGCCCGCCACATTTTTGGGATACGAGTATGCTGGTATTCCAGGCATGAGAATGGTCATGTTCAGCGTCATCTTGATACTGGTGATGCTGTTTGCCCGTCGAGGGATAATGGGGAGAAGAGAATTTAAGTGGGAATCTCTGTTCAATCTGTTCAGACGGCAGATGAAATCCGTGGCAAAATCCCGATGAGTCGCAATCTGTTAAAAATGGATAGTCTGGTGGTTCGATTCGGCGGAGTCTGTGCTGTCTGCAACCTGAATCTCAGCATAGATGATTCTGAAATTATCGGGCTGATCGGCCCGAATGGCGCCGGTAAGACCACAGCTTTCAATGCAATATCCGGAGCTGTTAAACCGACCTCGGGGAAAATATATTTTCTTGGCGACGAGATTACGTATCAATCTTCTCCTTCCATCGCCAGAAGGGGGATTGCGCGCACTTTTCAGAACATAAGATTGTACGAAGACCTCACTGTTGTCGAAAATGTAATGGTCGCGGGCCACTCATCAATTTCATATTCTGTCGTAGAAGCCATATTCGGTCTCGGTCGGTTTGGAAGGGATGAAAGACGCATCCGGACACGTTCGAAAGAACTGCTAGGCCTTATGGGACTAGGGGATATGTTGTCGGAAAAAGCCAATTCCCTGCCCTACGGTTCACAAAGAAAGCTGGAAATAGCCAGGGCGCTGGCATTGGAGCCGAAATTACTGTTACTCGATGAGCCCGTTGCGGGAATGAACCCAACCGAGACATCTGAATTTGCAGAATTCATAATCAGGCTCAGGAAAGACCTGACTTTGGGAATCGGTTTGATAGAACACGACATGAGTTTTGTGATGAATGTTTGTGACAGGATAAAGGTCATTGACCACGGGATGGAAATAGCCTGGGGAAAGCCTGATGAGATACGTCGGGACGAGGGGGTTATAAGAGCCTACCTGGGGGAAAGCTAGAAAAATCGCAGGTGTGACAGGATGCTTCAGGTCGAGGATTTACATGTCAGTTACGGGGGGATTAACGCTCTGAAAGGTATATCCATAGAAGTGGGACAGGGGGAAATAGTCTCTTTACTGGGGTCCAACGGAGCAGGCAAAAGCACCACGGTCAGGGCCATTTCCGGTCTGGTTCCAATTGCATCCGGTGAAATCAATTTCAACGGGATCAGACTAAAATCAATGAGCCCTCACAAAATTCAACGCCTGGGTTTGGCTCATGTGCCGGAAGGACGAAAAGTATTCGCCAATCTCACTGTTAACGAAAATCTGTTGATGGGAGCCTACAACAATCCAGACAAGTCGGACATACTGAAATCGATTACCCGTTTTTTCTCAATATTTCCGGCTTTGGACGACAAGAGGCAGAGGCTGGCGGGGACACTGTCCGGTGGAGAACAGCAAATGCTGGCAATAGGAAGAGCCATGATGTCAAAACCCAGGATGCTGGTCATGGATGAACCTTCCTTGGGGCTGGCCCCCTTGGTTGTAAATGATGTCTTTAACGTGATTGAACAGATACGTAACGAAGGAGTAACGGTTCTTTTGATCGAACAGAACGCCAACGCTGCGCTAAAAATTTCAGATTATGTCTTTCTACTGGAAAACGGAAGGCTGTCACTTGAAGGCACAGGTCTGGAACTGTTGAATGATCCCAGAGTCAAGTCCGCTTACTTGGGAGATACAACCCATAAAGCAGTTTTAGGCAACTAAATTATAAAGAAAACCTAATTTTATATTTCATTATTTATAAAAAACACGATAAGACGCTTGACTCTTTTTGTGTGTACTGATAGCAAGAAGCCGGCCTCAACCTCGGGGGAGGGAGGGGCCGTTTAACCGGCGAACCGGAGGGTGAGTTTAACAGCCTCCCCTCCGGTTTATTTTGTGTGAATTCCAGCACTCACCAGCTCGCCATACAATCGTAACTTTACTTAATTTTCATAATGTTTTATAAAAATGATTTACGGTGAGATGGCAGAAAAGCCAGGCGCATATTTACGAGTTTATTTGAGAAAGAGTATGAAATGGGTACAAAGACGAAGGCAGAGGTAGCTGAACAAAAATCACATCGCACTCTGCTTCAGGAATACACAGAGGCCCTGGTTGTAGCAATCGTATTGGCCATATTGATCAGAGCGTTGTTTGTACAGGCTTTTAAAATTCCTTCGGGATCGATGGAGCCTACCTTGTTGATCGGTGATCACATTCTGGTGAACAAACTTGTTTATGGCATAAGAGTTCCTTTCACTGACTCGCGATGGCCGGCGTTATTCAAACCTGAAAGAGGAGATGTGATCGTTTTTGTGTACCCCGAAGACAGGACAAAGGATTTCATCAAACGTGTGGTAGCAGTTGGCGGGGATGCCGTCGAAATTAAAAACAAGCGGTTATATATAAACGGCGTGGAAGCTCCCATGCCCCAGGCCAGGTTTTACAGCAATGTGGTCATGCCAGGCGATATTAGCCCTCGCGACAATCTGCCCCCGACCAAAGTTCCGGATGGCTTTTTATTCGTCCTGGGTGACAACAGGGATTATAGCCATGACAGTAGATTCTGGGGGTTTGTGCCCGTAGAGGACGTCAAGGGGAAGGCTTTCCTCATCTACTATTCTGCGCAGGATTTTCCGGACGTGAGGTGGGGAAGAATCTTCAACTGGATCAGGTAACAACCACAGGCTTCAGGGAATCTTGGAGATTCAATTCTGAGCATTTTGAAGCCTGCTAATCTCATCCATTAAAAAATTGTTGAATGACAGGCAGACTGGACAAATTCTCCTGTTTTTTCTGGTCACCGTGTAAAGAGGTCTCAACAAACGCAAGCCCATGATGGAGACTGAGGCCAGGGACCCTGTCACAAGCTCATACGAAACAGAATGCACGGACACGAAAGACACGCCTATACCGGATTTTACCCCTTGTTTCACTGATTCCGCGTCACCCATTTCAGCCGCAATTTTGAGCCTGGATATGTCAAGACCGTTTTCAGCCAGAATCCGTAATGTTACCGATCGCGTGCCGGAACCTTTCTGCCTCAAAATCATGGGCTCGGATGTCAAGTCGTCAAGGCCGATGCTTGCTGCTTTGGCCCACCGATGTTCGGGGGCGGTTATCAAAACAAGTTCATCCTCTATCAACTCGTCAAAAACAAGTTTCCTGTCATTTTTTATCGATCCGACAAAACCTATTTCCACAGATCCATCCAGAACCTGGTCGATGATTTCTGATGTGGCCGAAATTCGAAGCATGATCTGGACATCCGGATTAAGAGCCTTGAAAGCCCCGAGATATTTTGGGAGCACATAGGCTCCTGGAACGCTGCTGGCTCCTACCAGAAGTGATCCTGACATCTTTCCGTTGAATTGCTCCAAAGCCTGTATTGCTTCAAAATACGTCCTCAGGATTCTTTCGGCGTACTGACTGAAGACCTTCCCGGCGGGGGTGGGGCGAACCTCGCGTCCGGCCCGGTCCACAAGCCGCTCGTTCAAAGCCTCTTCAAGACATCTTATGTGCTCACTCACTGTGGGTTGGGACAGGTTAAGAGCTTCAGCTGCTTTGGTGAAGCTGCTCAACTCAACAACCTTGAGAAAAACCTCTAAACGGCGGATATCCATTTCAGTTTTGCTTGTTTCCCGATTTACCGGTCTTTGGAGTTTTCTGATTGTCCACGCCTGTTTATTGCATAAGCCCCTTGAGGGGCAACAAAAGGCATTTTCAGGAGATTTATCAGCCCCAGGCTCTCGGGATTTCTAAACTGGTTAAGACCTATCGTCATCCCAGAGTGACCTTTCATCGGCTGCGCTCTGTAAGTGCCCATCAATCTGTCCCACCAGGGGAGGCAGAACCCAAAATTGCTGTTTGTCTCCACTGGGAAAACGGAATGGTGGACCCGATGCATGTCCGGTGTTACAACAAACAGTCTTAGAACCGCATCAAGATCAATGGGTAGTTTCACATTACCATGATTAAACATGGCTGTGCCGTTCAGGATGATTTCAAAAATGATCACACCAAGAGCGGGGGCGCCAAGAACTATTATTGCTGAGGCCTTTATCAGCATGGAAAGCATCATCTCAATGGGATGAAATCGTGTTCCTGTAGTCACATCAATGTCCATGTCGGCGTGGTGCATCATGTGCAGTCGCCATAACGTCGGAATGGCGTGAAACATGACATGCTGCAGGTAAATCACAAAATCCATGATGATCACGGTCAGGATTACCGCCAACCAGTAAGGGATAGTGAAACTGTGGAATATTCCCCAGTTGTGTTCAGACACAAAAAGCGCGACTCCAACCGCTCCGGCTGAGAACAAGAGCCTTATAAAAACAGTGTTCAGAAAGATGATACCGACATTTGCAAACCAGCGTCCAGACTTGGATGTGGTAAGCGACCGTCGGGGATAAATTGTTTCAGCTATGCCAACCGCTGAAAAAATGCCTAAAAAGAATAGTAGACGAATGGCACCCTCATTGTTGGAGACGAACTCGGTCATGGCAAACAATCCACCTCAAAATGCATAATTCCATCATGAGAAAACGATGGCGCCACGACCCCATTACTTCCGTCTGATCAGTATCTATTCCAAGTCTTTAGTCAGCGCCGGCGTTTTCTCATCTGTCCAATGCTGCAATGAGCCCATCCTCAGATTTTTTCTCTGCCCAGAAGAACCTCAATCATTTTTGACGCTTCAGGGACTACTTTACCTGAAGATGTAGCCGTTTTTTCGGTAAAACCGTCTCCAATCTCTCCAGAGCTTTTTACCCATGCGGAGGAATCCAGTAACAGGAACGGGACTTTCCCTCGCTCATGAACTCTGCTGGTTACCGGAGTCTGATGGTCAGGCATTATAAGGATTCTCCACGAATCAAACTGCTTCAGACCCTCCATAACGGGGGCAAGTATCTTTTCGTCGAAATCCTCAATTGCCTTGATCTTCAATTCTTTCTGTCCCGAGTGACCGGCTTCATCCGGGGCTTCTACATGGAGGAATACAAAGTCCTTGTGTTTTAGAGCCTCGATGGTGGCCTGGGCCTTGCCGAGATAATTTGTGTCGAGGTATCCGGTGGCGCCCTGGACATTGACTATTTCCAGACCGGCGTATTTCCCCAACCCTTTGATGAGGTCAACAGCGGCGACTACGGAGCCCGTAATTCCAAAACGCTGGTTAAGTGTTTTAAGAGCCGGTGGTTTCCCCTGTCCCCACGGCCAGACCGAATTGGCAGGCCCTTGAGCACGTTTGGTCCTTCGAAGGTTTACCGGATGCTTGTCCAGGATCCTCCAGGAATTAATGATCAATCTGATCAATTTGTCGGCGCCTGGGCCGGTAGGAAGGTTGGAAGCTATTGGTAAACCCGGAAAGTCGTGTGGTGGATGGGTAACCAGACCATCCGGTCCGTTTTCCCATATCAGTAGGTGCCTGTATGAAACTCCGGGACTTACGGAGAATCCCAGGGCTTCAATTTCCGGCCCGAGGGTTCCTATTAGCTCACGAGCTTCAGGAGTGGAAATATGATCGGCGCTGTGATCCGCCATCACAGTGAAATTTCGTTCCAATGTAACCAGATTCAACCTGAACGCCAGATCGCGCTGCCGGAGAAGAACGCCCATGGAAGCAGCTTCGAGAGGGGCCCTTCCGGAGTATACTTCCCTGGGATCGTAACCCATAATGGACAAGTTTGCGACGTCACTCGCCGGGGCCATATCGTCCGGAATAGTTGAAGTGAGTCCTATGACTCCGGCGCTGGCCATACGATCCATCCACGGCGTTTTTGCCTCAGCCAGGCAGGTTAATTGACCTCCATCCTCATCACATGAGTCAGCCATGCCATCCGGCACTAAAATTAAATACTTGGTTTTAGAATCCGAGGACATTGAGCACCTTCTTCATATCCGGTTCACATGTGACCGGTTCAGTGGATACTTTTATAGCGTTATCAGGGTCTTTGAGACCATGACCTGTCAGAGTGCAAACTATTCTTTCCCCTCCGGCAAAGAAATTGGCTTGGCTTTTCTTGATCAATCCGGCGATGGAGGCGGCCGAAGCCGGTTCGCAGAAAACGCCTTCAAGGGATGCGACCATACAGTAAGCGTTCAGGATTTCCTCATCGGTAACCATGTCAATAAGTCCGTGAGATTCGTCCCGAGCGGCTTCTGCTTTTTTCCAGGATGCAGGATTGCCTATTCTGATGGCCGTGGCAAGAGTCTCGGGTTTTTCTACTATGTGCCCCAGAACTATTGGAGCGGCGCCGGAAGCCTGAAAACCGATCATTTTAGGAAGACTCTTGATCTTTCCGGCGTCTTTGTAGACTTTGTAACCGGCCCAATAAGCTGTGATGTTTCCTGCATTGCCGACCGGAAGCGAATGATAATCCGGAGCCTCCCCGAACCAGTCACAGATCTCGAAAGCGCCCGATTTTTGACCTTCTATTCTATGAGGATTAACCGAATTGACCAGTGTGACAGGATAATTTTCAGACACTTCCCTCACTATTTTCAAGGCGTCATCAAAATTGCCCAGAACCTTGATGACCGTTGCCCCGTGGATCATTGCCTGGGCCAATTTGCCCAATGCTATTTTGCCTTCAGGGATGACCACGAAAGCCTTTATCCCGGCGCGAGCGGCGTAGGCGGCGGCAGAGGCGGAGGTGTTTCCTGTAGAGGCGCAAATTACGGCTTTTGATCCAGCCTCAACCGCCCTTGAAACAGCCATCGTCATGCCTCTATCCTTGAATGAACAAGTCGGATTGAGGCCTTCATATTTGAGATAGATTGAAATCTTCGGATTTATTTTTGCGGCAAGTCTCGGAGCGGGTATTAACGGTGTATTACCCTCAAGAATGGACACCACGTGCCTGTCGTCGTCAAATCGGTAAAAATCAGGGTATTCTCTTATAATGCCTTTCCACATGATTCTGTTTTGCGTCTGACCGGCGCTTCTCCTTTGTTTAACTTAAAGTCCGCTTTCAGCAGAGTTCTTCATCCTCGATCCTGATAATGATCGGGGCCCCCTCTACAACATCGAGGAGTCCGATTTTTTCGATGACTTTCCGCATGTCCGCCTCTTTGGCCACATGAGTAACAAAAACCACCGGGACAGCTCCTCCGGTGACCCTTCTTTTCTGAATGACCGAATGAATGCTGATATCATGTTCGGCCATTATTCCGGCAATCTTTGAGAGGACACCAGGTCTGTCGGATGCCTGAATCCTGAGATAATAATTTGTCTGAATTTCAGATATGTCCATTACCCGGCCGGAAGAGAGTTTGTCGTGTGAATATCCCAGAGGGGGCACCTTCCCGTTGGCGTCTCTACCAATATTTCTGGCGACTTCGACTACATCGCTAATGACCGCCGAAGCCGTGGGTTCTCGCCCTGCTCCACGACCATAAAACAATTGTTCTCCGACCATGTCACCCTTGAGGTAAATTCCGTTAAAAACTCCATCAACCTGCGCCAAAGGATGATTCTTGGGTAACATGGCAGGGTGCAACCTTGCCTCAACTCTGTCCCCATGCCTGATGGCTATTGCCAACAGCTTTATTTTGTATGCGAATTCCTGAGCCATGAGAATGTCGAAGGAGTCAATCCTGGTTATGCCCTGAACGTAAATCTCATCTACCGGTATAAGAATACCGTGAGTGATTGCGAGGACCAGAGCCAGTTTGTGTGCGCTGTCTATTCCTTCTATGTCCAGGGTAGGGTCAGCTTCCGCATATCCTAGCTCCTGGGCTTTCCTGAGCATTTCGTCAAATGATATCCCGGGATTGTCCGTCATGGCGCTCAGGATGAAGTTACACGTGCCGTTGAGGATTGCCAGAACCTTTTCAAATTTGTTGGCTACCAATCCTTCTCGCAAGGACCTTATTATGGGAATGCCTCCTGCGACGGCAGCCTCAAAGGCTATGTCGGCCTTATGATGCTTGGCGAGCGTGAAGAGTTCCATGCCGGATTGGGCAAGCAGCGCCTTGTTAGCCGTCACAACGTGTTTGCCACTATCAAGCGCTTTCCTTATAAATGTTTTGGCAGGCTCATAGCCACCAATCAGTTCGATCACTATCTGGATCTCTTGATCGTTCAGGATTTCATCTACATTTGTCGTGAGTACGCCGGGCTCAATATCTATCCCTCGAGGGGTGGTAATATCCAAATCGGCAATTTTTTTGAGTCTGAGTTTGAACCCCACACGGTCTTCAAGCAATTTGCCATTTTCTTGCAATACCTTGGCTACACCCACACCTATGGTTCCAAAACCAATCAAACCTATGCAAATTTCTTTCATAAAAAGCCCCAATCAAAATTGGAAGCGCATGAAACAAAGCGATTCCGGACTGTGACACAAAATGATGATCGGGATTGGCCTGAGCCAATCCCTCAATTACGGCGAAAAATCTACACGGCTACATTTTCGGCTTCCGATTGCAGATTCTTGTCCTGACTGACATGTCCTGAGAGAAAATTCCTGATACCCCTGACGGCCTGGTTTATACGCATTCTGTTTTCCACCAATGCAAATCTGACATGCTCATCGCCAAAAGGACCAAATCCTATACCCGGGCTTACTGCAACTTTAGCCTGTTCAGTCATCATTTTGGAAAACTCCAGGGAGCCCATTTTCAGGAACGGTTCAGGGATCTTTGCCCATGCGAACATCGTTCCCTTGGGAGGATCGATGTTCCATCCTGCCTCATTCAGTCCGTGACAAAGAGCATCTCGGCGATCCTTATATTCCTGGACTATGTCGCCGACACAGTCCTGATTGTCGTTCAACGCTATTATCGCCGCTATCTGTATAGGCTGAAACATGCCGTAATCGATGTAGCTTTTTAAACGTCTGAGGGCTTCAATCATTTGAGCGTTACCCGCAGCGCATCCTACTCGCCAGCCGGCCATGGAATAGCTTTTGGAGAGTGAGAAGGTTTCTATTCCTACCTCCTTGGCTCCTGGAACAGCAAGAAAACTCGGGGCTTTGTATCCGTCGAACACAAGGTCTGCGTAAGCGAAATCATGCACTATCATGATCTTGTACTCATGAGCAAACTCGACTATTCTCTTGAAAAAGTCATCGTCCACCACCATGGTTGTGGGATTGTGCGGAAACGATATGATGAGCATTTTAGGCAGCGGCCATGTCAACCTCACTGCCGTCTTGAGGTCCTCAAAAAAATCGCTATCCGGACGGATCGGAACGTGACGTAAATCTCCTCCCGCTATTACCACGGAATAGGGATGAATCGGGTAGGTAGGGGAGGGAACAAATACCACGTCCCCAGGATTGATCGTGGCAAGAACGAGATGCGCAAGAGCGTCTTTTGCGCCCATGGTCGCCACCACTTCCCGGTTTGGGTCAAGTTCGACGTCGTATCTCCGCTTCCACCAATCGGCAAATGCCATCCTTAGTTTCGGTATGCCCGCGGATGCGCTGTAACGATGGTTGCGTGGATTCTGCGCCGCTTCTATCAACTTGTTCACTATATGTTGAGGTGTAGCGATGTCCGGGTTTCCCATTCCAAGATCTATAATGTCCTCGCCCGCTCGTCTGAGCTTCATCTTCAGCTCATTGACGACCTGGAACACATACGGGGGGAGACGCTTGATTCTGCTGAACTCTTCCAATTTTACCTCCAACTGGCTTGGGGACTGAAATGGCCATATTCATCTCAATTGAGTGAAATTAAAGCTACCGCCTAGTCCTCTATTTCCGAACCCGACAAAATGGAATCCGCTCTTGGTGTTCTGATTCCGTCGGGTCCGTACAATTCAATTGCGCTCTCCACAAGTTCAACCTTTGCTTTAGTTAGTTTTGCTTCTACACAGATTAAACTGGGATTAACGTTGACTCGTGGATAAATCCATAGCACACGGGAAATCTTAAATCCAGTGTCAGTTGCCGTGTTCCTTATCAAATCCATACCGCTGGCCGGGTAAATGAGAGACAAATGTCCATCCTGTTTTAACAGTCTGGAGGAAACAGTGAACAACTTCGTTACCGGCATCATGATTTGATGGCGGGAGAGAGCTTTCTCACTGAGTCTGTTTATTCTCCCGCGTCCGTATTCATGATATGGAGGATTAGAGACCACAATATCAAAATTATGAGGTCTGAAGAGCCTGTCGGCCTGCCTCAAATCCCCTCGGATCAGAAACACCCTGTCTTCCAGATTATTTATCAAGGCCCCACGTTTTGCTCTCAATACAGGGGCGCTCTGAATTTCAATGCCAAAACAGATAATAGTCTTGTTTTTCCGGGCCAGTCCAAAGGCTATAACGCCGTTTCCGGTCCCAGCGTCAAGCGCGAGGCTATCATCATTAATATGGGTGAACCACGTCAGCAAGAGGGCGTCTTCGGAAACACGATACCCTTTAAGCGCCTGAATTATCCGGACTTTATTTCGAAACACACCATCGATGGTTTCTGTTTCAGATGACAGTTTCAAATGAGCGACTTCACAGTTTTCTACGTTTGAGTCAAGTCCGTCCTGTGCCATAGACCCACATCAGAACACATTCAAGACCATTCCAGACGAAAGTTTCGGATAAAAATAGGTTGATTTCTGTGGCATTTTGTAACCCTTCTCGGCAGCCTCTCTCATCTGATCTACTCTAGTAGGATTCAGAATGAAACTTGCCTGAACATCTCCACGGAGCGCTTTTTCTATAGCGTCCAATATTACAGGAGAATATTCAATCTTGCCCTCTGAATTACCCGGATCTATACGAAGCCCCAGAGTCATGATGACTTCACGCAATATGGTTACATCAAGCCGTTTCAGGGTGGCCGGAATCGAGTGGTCCATGACGTTACCCGCTGCGTCGAAATCCTTGAGCTTGAGAAGTCTGAAACAGCTCTGTCCACTGGTTACCAGGCCAAAACATCCACCCTTCTCCGAATATTCGCCTATGGCTGAAATAAATTTTTCGGCGTTTTCAGAGAAATTTTCAGCCGAGCATGGAAGTTCCTCGACATCAAAGTATGGCGCCAACGCCGCCAGTAGCTCGGAGGCGTTAAAATTGTCCAACCCCTTCACCATTCTGTGAGCGGGTAATATCGTCAGGCCCGGGTGAGACATGGAAGTCAAATACATCATCACGTAGTTGTAAGGAGCTTGCGGATCGTACGAAGCCGATTGTTCCTTTTCCCTTTTGTATGCCAGCGCCGTCTCATAACGGTGATGACCATCAGCAATGAAGAGACTCTTGGGAGCAAATTCCTCAACTATGGAACTGATTGCTTCCTCGTCATCTATGATCCATGTCCTGTGAATGTTTTTGTTTGAGTCAATGGTGACCTGATCAGGTTTGTTATTCATGAATCCGGAATACAGACCATAAATTTTTTCATGATCGTCATTGAAAAGCGAATGAATGGGTGTCAGGTTTGCGTTGCAAGCCCTGAGAAGCTCTAGTTGATCCTTCTTTGGTCCCAAATAAGTCTTTTCATGAGGCAGGACTTTGCCTTTTCCATAGTCATCGACTTTAACAACGGCCACAAGTCCATCAAGTCTTTTTTTGCCGCCGTCTGGCTGTTCAAATTCCATCTGGTATATTATCAGCGCCGGCTTATCAATCCTGACCAGCACGCCGTCTTTGATCCATTGACAGAGTGTCTCTGAGGCTCTGGTATGTTTGTTGTTCCGTTCATCATCATCCGGAAACTGTCTCCCCAGGACCAATCTTATTATATTGAATGGATGTGATTGATAAAACGCCTGCTGTTCCTCAGGTGAAATCACGTCATAAGGAGGGGTAATCAGCTCGTCAAGTTCTTTTGTGAGATGTTGTCCATACTTGACTAACGGGAATGCTTTTATTTGAGCCATCGGATTTTCCTTGATAAACAGAAGTGGTTTGATTGTATAGTGAATTCCCTATATGAGTGCAAAACTGGCAAACTCACCAAGAGTGTTGGTGACTAAAAGAACATCATTTTAACATATCATGAGGAATTATTTCTGGTCAAACAATAAAGATTGGGAAAGTCCAGGAATATGGGAACATGAACGGAACCGGAACGCGTTAGGTCCGGTTTAGGCCTTTCAAGGAGCATTCATAAAAAAATTCGCATGTTATTAGTGGAAATGGAGACCGAAGTGGTTTTGAAGTGAATGAGAACAGTGTTCGATGGACTTCAACGTGACAATCGGGAAGTATTTTGGGAAAGGGGATGAACCCCTTCCCCTGTTTGCAGTGTAATACTATTTTTTAGAATCTTTGACTTCTTCAAAATCGGCGTCAACTACATCGTCGTCGGGTTTCGCCGAGGATGCGGAAGCGCCACCGTGAGGCCCACCTGCTTGCTCTGCTCCGGCGCCGGCCGGACCGGACGTTTGCTGATACATGGCTTCAGCCAGTTTGTGTGAAGCTTGCTGTAATTCTTCCATGGCCGACTTCAAGGCTGCAGCGTCCGTGCCTTCCATGGCTGTTTTGGTTTTTGTGATGGCCCCTTCAATTGCGCTACGGACTCCCGCGTCAACCTTGTCTCCGTGCTCCTTGAGTGTCTTTTCGGTCATGTAGACAGTGGAATCAGCCTGGTTTCTGAGATCGATAATCTCACGCTTCTTCTTGTCGTCCTCTGCATGTGATTCTGCGTCCCTGATCATTTGCTGAATTTCGGCCTCTGTCAATCCGCTGGAAGCGGTGATTTTTATGGACTGCTCTTTTCCAGTGCCGAGGTCTTTTGCGGAGACGTGGACGATACCATTAGCGTCGATATCAAAGGTGACCTCGATTTGGGGTATCCCTCGGGGCGCAGGCGGAATACCCACCAGTTCGAATCGCCCCAACGTCTTGTTATCCTGGGCCATTTCTCTCTCGCCCTGCAAAACATGGATGGAAACTGAGGGCTGATTATCAGATGCCGTGGAGAAAGTCTGGCTTTTCTTGGTCGGGATGGTGGTGTTCTTTTCAATCAAGCGAGTGAACACCCCGCCGAGAGTCTCGATACCGAGTGACAGCGGCGTCACGTCCAAAAGAAGGACATCCTTTACATCACCCTTGAGAACAGCTCCCTGAATGGCGGCTCCAATAGCGACAACCTCGTCAGGATTAACTCCCTTGTGCGGCTCTTTACCGAAAAGTTCCTTGACCTTGGCCTGAACAGCGGGCATGCGTGTCATGCCTCCCACCAGAATTACCTCATCAATCTGAGCGGCAGTGACACCGGCGTCTTTGATGGCGGTGCGGCAGGGATTGACGGTCCTCTCGATCAGGTCAGAGACAAGGGCCTCAAGTTTGGACCTGGTCAGCTTCATGGTCATGTGTTTGGGACCGGACGCGTCGGCAGTGATAAAAGGCAAATTTATGTCGGTCTCCATTGAGGAACTCAATTCTATCTTGGCTTTTTCGCCAGCTTCTTTGAGTCTCTGGAGGGCCATTTTGTCATTGCGAAGGTCTATTCCCTGGTCTTTTTTGAATTCATCGGCCAGATAGTCAATGATTCTCTGGTCGAAATCTTCGCCACCCAGATGGGTGTCACCGTTGGTGGACTTGACTTCGAAGACGCCGTCCCCTATTTCCAGGACCGATATGTCAAAGGTTCCGCCGCCCAGGTCGAAGACAGCTACTTTTTCTTCCTTCTTCTTATCCAAACCGTAGGCCAAAGATGCGGCCGTTGGTTCGTTGATGATTCTGAGCACATTCAGGCCTGCAATACGACCGGCGTCTTTTGTCGCCTGTCTCTGGGAATCATTGAAGTAGGCGGGGACTGTAACCACGGCGTCAGTTACCTCTTCACCCAGATAATCTTCCGCTGTCTGTTTCATCTTCTGGAGGATCATCGCCGAGATTTCCGCAGGAGT
>CAYNZA010000031.1:0-6017 GCA_964401595.1 uncultured Desulfomonile sp. | reverse complement strand
CTTCCGCTGTCTGTTTCATCTTCTGGAGGATCATCGCCGAGATTTCCGCAGGAGTGTATTCCTTACCACGAACGTCAACGGCAGCGTCTGCGTTTTTACCTGAAACAATCTTGTACGGGCTTATTTTGATGTCAGACTGAACCTCTTTGGATTCATATTTTCTTCCGATCAGTCTCTTTATGGCAAAAAGCGTGTTTTCAGGATTGGTTATTGCCTGTCTTTTTGCTACCTGGCCAACAAGCCTCTCCCCGGAATCAGAGAAAGCGACCATGGATGGTGTGGTTCTTCCACCCTCTGAATTAGTGATTACTACTGGGTCTCCACCTTCCATGACTGCAACACATGAGTTTGTTGTTCCAAGATCTATTCCTATAACTTTACCGGCCATCTTTTCCTCCCGACGCCGTCCTCACGGCGCCATATGTATTAACTAACAATCGTTTCCTTTTTATCTGCTTGATACAACGACTTTGGCAGGACGTAACAATCGGTCCTGATACATGTATCCTTTTTCCAGCTCTTCAACTACCGTGTTGGGATCCTTTGCCGGATCCTTGATGGTTGCAATTGCCTCGTGAAATTCAGGGTTGAAAATCTTGCCCATGGACTCAATTGCAGTCACGCCAAAACGCCCCAGCACATCGTTGAACATGTTGGCCGTCATTCTTACTCCGTCCAGCAGCGTTCCCGGCGTCTGAGCCTCCGAGGCCCTAATTGCCCTTTCCAGGTTATCCATTACAGGCAAGAGATCCCTGATCAAGTCTTCATTCTTGTACTTCAGGAGTTTGCTTCTCTCTTGAATGCTTCTTTTTTTATAGTTTTCGAACTCTGCTACGGCGCGTATCCATTTGTCTCGATTTTCTTCGGCCGACCGGATCGCTTTAACCAGCTCGTTCACCTGGGTTTCCTCACTGTCAGTTTGTTCTGAATCCCCCGGTATATCTTCCTGTTGGACCACTCCGGCGCCCTTAGCAATGTTTGTCTGAGTCAAATCAGAACCGTCCGTTGTCAGGCCTTCTTTTTGGCCGGCAACATGCAGCTTAATTTGATCGCCATTTTTATCAGTCATTTAATTAACCCCGTGTATAGTAGCGGAAGAAATCAGTATTTTTTTATGACAGATCAGTTTGACAATTCGCAAAAACCAGAGCCACACTTGCGACTTGCAAATGAGGTAGCCAATTAACCTCGATGCATTTTAACCAGACGGAGCATCCATTTTACTACTTCCGTCTCAATACTGACCCCTGGTTCGGACTTACATGGACATTTGGGCGCCCTGATTGCGGTTGTCAAGAGCGGGGGTATCTGGATTGAAAGGCTTTTTTGTATAATTGACCAATTGTGAGCTTAATTTCGAAAATAATCGATTCTTTGACCACTATTTAGGAAAAAACAGGTCAAAAACTTTTGGACAACAAGGTTTTTCCATGAATTTTCAAGAGATTTTTCTTGATCCTGTAAAGCTTTTCAGACAGGGAAACCTTGTAAATATGTGGATTGGAGAATCTTTTGAATTCGGGTTCAAGGCGCCCGGTTTGTGCAATCGCTCTGTTACGACATTCATCCAGCGAAGGGGACTCATAAACCTGCTCTCCTTTGAGAAAAACGGGTATCATAAGCTCTTCAGCGCGGTAAGGAGGTTTGTAGACCTTCTTCATGTAGTCGTACATGGGATGATGCGCTGTAATCTTTCGCCCGAACGGAGTTGGTTCATCATGATGGGCAAGCAGATCTCCTATCATTCCTCCATTATTGTTGTAAAACCGAAAAATTTTTTTTACTCCAGGATTCGTAACCTTTATGGGATTGTGAGAAATTTTAATTTTCGGCGTCAGTTCCCCATTTGAGCAGTCGGCCGCCATCAGTTTGTAAACTGCCCCAAGAGCGGGTGTTTGAAATGAGGTAATTAACTTGGTTCCCACGCACCATATGTCAATTTTTGCCCCCTGTTCCCGGAGGCTCTCAATGATCCATTCGTCCAGATCGCTACTAGCTAGGATTTTGACCTCTGGGAAGCCTGCCTGATTCAACATTTCCCTGGCAATTTTGGAATAATAAGCCAAGTCTCCGGAATCAATTCTTATGCCCTGAAGCGCCTTGCCATGAACTTTCATGTCCCTGGCCACCGATATAGCTTTCCTTATTCCCTGAACAGTGTCATAGGTGTCCACCAATAAAACACTGTTGTCCGGAAAAACTTTCACAAACCCTTGAAAGGAATCCAGTTCTTCGTCAAAGCTTTCGACCCAGCTATGTGCGTGAGTCCCTTTGACGGGGATACCGAAGAGTTTTCCGGCACGCACATTTGACGTTCCCGAACACCCACCGATGTATGCGGCTCGAGCCCCATACGCCGCCGCCTCCACTCCATGGGCCCTCCTCGTGCCAAATTCCACCACGGGCTCCCCTCTGGTGGCCTGTCTCAATCTGGCTGCCTTGGTGGCGATGAGCGTTTGGTGCCCCACTAGAGCAAGCATCGTGGTTTCAAGTATTTGAGCCTCATCAATAGGGCCTGTCACTCTGATGAGCGGTTCTCCGGGGAAGACTACCGTTCCCTCCGGAACCGCCCAAATGTCTCCTGTAAATTTTATCCCCTTCGACAGCGATTCCATTGCCGAGTCCGAAAAAATTCCAAGACTCTCAAGATATTCAAGGTCATCAGGGAATAGACGCAAGTTGTTTACATGGCTGATCACACTCTCCAACCCTGCAAATATGCTGTAACCGCCATTGTCGGGGTTTTGCCTGTAAAACAGATCAAAACAGGCGTTCTGTCCATTTCTTCCAAGAGACCTATAGCCTGCGACCATCGTCAATTCGTAAAGATCCGTATCAATTGTTCTATTTTCACATTTGAGTCCACAGTAGGCTTTTTGGGCGTCAACGCCCCCTATAAATTGCCCATTACTCTGATCTATCACGTTTACGCTAGCGATTGTGGCCCCGGACGATCCATCAATTAATTTCGGTTTCATTAGATGACATCTTTCTTGGAATCACTGAAAAATTTTTCGAAAGAGGCTTGATATGGGTTGGAGGCGACACCCCATTCCGTGACAATCCCGTGAATTAATATGTTGGGAGTGACATCGAACGCGATGTTTCTAACTTTGACGCCTTCAGGGGCAATTCTGAAACCGCCGATATGTGTCACTTCCTCGGCCTTGCGCTCCTCAATGGGGATTTCCGAGCCGCTGTTCAAAGACATGTCTATTGTCGATAGAGGCGCAGCAACGTAAAACGGTATTTTGTGGTAACCGGCCAGAACCGCCACTGAATAGGTTCCAATCTTGTTGGCTGCGTCACCATTTGAAGCGATCCTGTCGGCTCCGACCAACACTTTATCTATGAGACCTCTTTGCATCATCGCTCCGGCCGTATTGTCAGGAATTAGGGTTACGGGGATCCCCAGTTTCATCAATTCCCACGATGTGATCCTTGATCCTTGATTCAAAGGACGGGTCTCGTCCGCCACAACCGTGATTTTCTTACCCTGCTCAAATGCCGCCCTTATAACTCCCAAGGCTGTGCCATAACCGGCAGTAGCCAGTCCACCCGCGTTGCAATGGGTGAGCACCGTGTCCCCGTCATTGATCAAGTTCGCCCCATGAAATCCTATCCGTTCACAAAGCTTTCTGTCCTCCGTCTCCATCAGTACCGCCTCTCTGACCAAAGCGTTTCTGATCTCAGAAGGACTCAGCCCGCCCAGTTTCTCGAAAAGAGCTTTCATCCGGTTGACAGCCCAGAAAAGGTTCACCGCTGTAGGTCGGGTTGCGGCAATAGCTGAACAAACTTCTCCAAACCGGGCCGACATTGCATCAAAGTCATCACCTGAATCCAGAAGTCCCAAGGCTATTCCCATGGCGGCCGCTACACCAATAGCCGGCGCGCCTCTGACCGACAAACGCTTTATGGCCTCACACATCTCGTCTACATTGCGTATTGCGATGTACTCTTCGCGCAAAGGCAGGAGAGTCTGGTCGAGAAGTCGTATGTGATCACCTTTCCACTCTATCGTTCTAAATGGATCTGACAAATTGGCCTCCATAAAGTACAGCAAAAAATAGCGTAAACCCTGAGCGCCGGAGCAAAATTCAGGATTATAGCGGGGAATACCTTCCAGAAGACCATAATAGCATACTAGACAACGGTTTTCATGTTCAAGAAAGACGTTGTAAACACACACAAAAAGAGGCTCCTGTATGCAAATTATTTAATATAAAATGTATAAAATTAGTTATATATATCAAAACAATAAAAAATTACTTGATATTTTGAGAAGTCACTGCTATATCAAATGCAAAACAGTTGAGAGGTAGTATAATGATCAGGTCCATTTTTGTTGTAATAGCTTTGATTTCAATCCTGTTGGTCACAGGGCCTGGCCAGGTATTTTCCGATAGCGGCATGGCGCTGAATATGTGCCAGGAACTGGTGAACAATGCTAGAAACTATGAAAGTAGGGCTACATGGCACAATCGGGTTTGCAAAAACCTGATGCAACAGATTGAGAACATGTCTAAACAGCCTAAGAACTCAGGAACTTCTCAGGCCTTAGAAACTCTGTTTCAGCAATATGATCAAAACCGGGAGATGGAAAACAAGTTTCGGCAGTTGTTTCGACAAGCCTCTGAGGAGGCTGAGCGCTGCATGAAATCTGTCAATTAGTAAATTCAACCCTCCGGCCCTGATTTTTGACTACTCTCGACGAATCAAACACTAAACAGTTCGCATTTACAGGAGCCTGATATCTTTTGACATCAGGCTCCTGTCTTTCCATTCACACCGCCGACATGAAAAACGCCGACGAACGGTCTTGGCTCGGATACCTGTCGATTTACAAACAAACCTGCTGTAAGATGTTGTTCAACAATGACGGAAAGGCATAAAAAATGACGCAGTTCATTCCCAGGGAATGGTATGTTGTTCAGGCAGTAGTTTGCACTGAACTTCTCGAAGCCTTGAGTTGTTTCATGCATGAAATGTGTATACACGGTGTGACTATAGAGGAAGACGCGCACAATGCTCGAATAACGGCTTATTTTGATCCTGATTCATCGGATGAAATCCGTAAGCAACTTGGCAGTTACCTCCAGGAACTTTCAAAGGCTTTCCCGGAATATCCCAAGGCTGAGCTGACATATAGCGCGGCGCTGTCTGAAAACTGGGCGGTGGCGTGGAAAGACAATTTCAAAGTCATGGAAGTCGGCGCGAAAATAATGATAAGTCCTCCATGGTTGGATCCAGAGCCCGGAGAACGCCGTTTGATAATTATAGAACCGGCGGAAGCCTTCGGCACGGGTTCACACGAGACGACCCAAGGGTGCCTCGAGCTCCTGGAAAAAGTCCTGGATGAACGGGAAAAAGAAGGTCTATCGACGGCGGTTTTAGATATCGGTTGTGGCTCCGGAATTCTTGCCATAGCGGCTGGAAAACTGGGCGCTGATTCCGTTACTGCGATTGACAATGACCCTGTCGCAATAGAATCAGCCGTGGAAAACGCCGAATTGAACGGCATAGAAAGAAAGATCATCTTTGAGAACCGCGGAATCCAGGAATGGTCAAAAAGCTTTCCCGTAGTCACGGCCAATCTGGACGCCATGACGCTGACATCAAATATCGATGTTCTGAAAGATATCTTTCTCGACAAACTTGTCATATCTGGCGTAACCGTCGATCAATGGGACCAGATCAAAGAACTCTTTCGGGCCCACTCTCTGAAACTATGTAGAGAACTGATCAAAACGGAATGGGTCAGCGCCGTTTTTTCACACTGACATTGTTGCTTAGCACATGCCCAATTGCAAAAACAAAATCATAGTCCTGGCCGGTCCGACGGCCTCCGGCAAAACCGCACTCGCCATAAGACTGGCAGGTCTTTTTCGTGGAGAAATTGTTTCCGCTGATTCGATCCAGATATACAGAGGTATGGACATCGGTTCGGCCAAACCAACTGAAGACGAAAAAGCGCGTATTTACCATCACATGATTGACATACGTGATCCGAATGAAGA
>CAYNZA010000030.1:10664-27126 GCA_964401595.1 uncultured Desulfomonile sp. | reverse complement strand
CAGGATTCCATTTGCATGATAGTGTGTGTTTAAATCTAACTGCTACTCAACACTCAGAAAAGCAAATAGTTAGCTTATTCAAGGAAGGAAGATGAACAAGCTTGACTAAAGCCCTCGAATCAGAGAGCAAAAAACTATTTCCAGTTGCGCGAAGGAGGTATTTATGGCCAAGAAAATTCTAGTGATAGACGACGAGCCGGATATGGTCACTTTTTTGACCACATTATTGGAAGATCACGGATACGAGACGGTGACGGCCACGGACGGTGACGAAGGATTGGCACAACTGAAGGCTGAAAAGCCTGATCTGGTGAGTCTGGATCTGTTGATGCCGAACAAGACCGGTATCAAGATGTTTCGTGAACTTCGCCGGGATCCGGATCTTGCGAATACCCCGGTGGTCATGGTGACTGGTTTTGGGACAGACGACACTCCGAACATGGATTTCAAAAAATGGATTCATGAACGCTCAATTAAACCACCAGAAGCCTACATAGAAAAGCCGGTTGATAAAGACGCCTTGTTAGCCGCCATAAAAAAGATCATAGGCTAGATTGACGGCCAGGCCGCAGCGCCAGCGTGAATAACGCTGTGGCTTGGCGCATCTTTTTTGAGAAAAAAAGTGGGGAACTGATTTTAGCCCTATTGGAACCGTTTGAGGCGTCTTTGACAGAGAGTTGACCATTGGAGTCCTCGATTGTTGGACTCCGTAGCAATTAGATGACCGTAATAGAATTGCCACTATGTTCAAAAGCGCCATCCACTGGTTCAAAAAGTTCACACACAGCCTGAGTTTCAAGCTCAGCTTTTATGCTGGGCTGATAATGTTTCTCGTCATAATTGTCTTTTCCTACCAGTCTATCTCCACCCATGAAACCAATCTGATAAACAAGATGATTCAGGAATCACTCAAGGATTCCGAGGTCATCAAGGCCGCAATCTGGAACGGCATGATGACCAAGGATAGAGAGGTTATCCGACAGATAGTCAAGGCAATTGGAGAGCAGGAACGATTCAAGGAAATCAATATCTTTGATAACAAGGGTGAGCTTCATTATTCTACCAAGCCCATTAATTCCAGGACCATGGTAGACACATCGACCGAGCCTTTGATGGAAGATTTTAAAAATGATGTGAGACTTCGTCACCGTATATCGGGCGACGGGAACTCGATCATTGTTGTCAATCCACTAATAAACACTGCAAGCTGCTCCACTGCCGGGTGTCATTTTGGTCCTGAAATAGAGAAAACCCTTGGCGCGCTGCAAGTCAAGCTCGGTCTGGAAAGACTCAACCAGGAAGTATCCAGAAACTCCAAACAGACTATAATTTTTGCCATTTCACTGTTTTTTCTAATCTCCACCGTTTCAGGACTTGGAGTGCTCTGGTTCGTGAACCCCAAGATCAGGCAACTTCAGGAAAAAGCGGCCAAGATGGCTCGCGGTGAATACAATCCACTCGGCAAAGACGGCGGTTCTGACGAGATGGCGGAACTGATGCGCTCATTCGACAGGATGAGCATGCAAATAAATCAGCGCACCATGGAGTTGGAGGCCAGCCGAAAACTTTATAAATCACTTTTTGATGAAGTCCCGTGTTATCTGACGGTAGTTGATCGGAATTTTAAAATAGTCAGGGCTAATAGGGCATTTATAAATGAATTTGGTGATCAGGTAGGCAAGAACTGTTTCCAGGGATACAAGAACCGGAACGAGCGTTGTGAAAATTGTTCGGTCGCCAAAACGTTTGAAGACGGCGCCGTTCATCAGTCTGAAGAAATATGGCGACTGCACAGGAGAGACTGTTACGTGATGGTCAAGACGTCTCCGATCTTTGATGATCGGGGCAAAGTCTACGAAGTTCTGGAAATGGCCGTCGATGTCACGCTCCTGAAAAGACTTCAGTTCAGGCTTGAGAGAAAACAGGTTGAATTCAAGAGACTTTTTTCCAATGTTCCATGTTATCTGACTGTGATAGACAGGGATTTCAACATTGTCACGACAAACAATCTGTTTGACCGGGATTTTGGCCAGAGTATCGGAAAAAAATGTTACGAAACCTACAAGAATTCTGATCACAAATGCGACAATTGCCCTGTTGAGAAGACTTTTGCCGATGGGACCACACATTATTCCGAGGAGATTTGGAGACAGAACGGAGAAGAAACATACATAGTGGTTTATACGGCTCCTGTTCACAATGATGAGGGCAAGATCATTTCTGTCATGGAAATGAGCACAAACATTACCGAGGTTAAACGCCTTCAGGGTGAGTTGGCAATATTAGGTGAAACCATAGCCGGAATGTCTCACACAATCAAAAATATTCTGTCGGGGTTGCAGGGTGGAGTCTACGTTTTGGATTCGGGTTTAACCAGGGGTAAAGAAGACAAGATTCGAGCGGGCTGGGCCATGGTTAAAAACAATGTTGAAAAAATCTCTGACCTGGTCAAGGGGATTCTATACGCTTCAAAGGAGAGAGCCCCCGAATACAGGGTATATTCTCCTGCCAAGCTCTTGGCCGAAGTGTGCGACTTGTACGAGGTCAAAGCCCGTAATGAAGGTGTCTCGTTAGTCCGGAATTTTCAGGATGACATAAAACCGTGTTTCATAGATCCGTCGGGTATTCACAGCGCCGTTTCCAATCTGGTTTCGAACGCTATTTATGCGTGCAAGAATCAAAACGAGGAGCAATCCCATACGGTTACGGTTTCATGCATGAGTGAAGTGGAAACTCTTGTTATACAGGTTAGTGATGACGGGGAAGGTATGCCGGAGGAAGTGTCAAAAAATCTTTTTAAGAAATTTTACTCGACCAAGGGCTCCAGAGGAACTGGATTGGGACTCGTTATAACCCGAAAAGTGGTTCATGAACATGGAGGGAGCATACGGGTGGAATCTGAATTGGGGGTTGGGACAACCTTCATCATTGAGATTCCAGCAAAGTTTGAGCAGACTCAGCAAGCGTTACAAGAAGCGTCATGAGCTTGAATGGTTACTCTATTTCGAAATAATCTAGGAGGATGAAATGAATGGTGTAGGACTTTGTGCAACATTTTCAAGACAGGGAGATTGGGCTTTTGATTATGCCCTTTCATTGGCCAGATCTCACAAAACCAAACTAAATGTTTTCCAGTTCCTTGAGTCCCCGTACACGATGCGCAGAGACGTGGTTTTTGTTGACGCAGCCAAAACCAAAACGGCTCCTGTGACCCCAGACCTCATCGCACAGAAGGACAAAGAATTGAGAATGGGTTTTGATGATCGTCTTGGAGATTACACTGATGTTGGTTTCAGACTATGCGAAGGGGTTGATGAAGTAGAATTGAGGAAATGTTTTCGTAGGGGCGATTATGAAGTGCTCGTAATAGGTTACATCGAAAAAGGCGCTTCTTTTGGTGGAACCACCACAATTGAAGAATTTTGCGGGAAATTTCATGGTCCGGTCGTCTTGGTTGGTCCGGAAACACCCTCTACCTTCTATTTGAACAAACTTGCCATTGATCGGATAACGGAACTGAATATTCCAGAAGACAAATGGCATCCAATCGACGGTTACAAATAAATAGGCGCATCGGCTGACCGGCCTGTTTAACTCGCAGCCCTTTCGGGCTGTCTTTTGGCTTTTGTCATGTTGATTCTGGAGTTAGCCCCTCCAGAATCAATCGCCCACGAGTTCAGAAACCGGGGAGTGTTTTTGGGGAGCGCAAACAGTGAATTTTTCAAGTGCTGACGAATTTGAACTGCATGTTCACAAATGCTTTAATCGGATTTTCGAAATTCTTCTTCAAATGGATAAAACCGTTCGACTGGAAGCCGAAAAGGAAGAAGCCAAGGGCAATTACGGCCCCATGACCGATATGAGGGATTGGATGGAAGAAGTTATGCTTCACTGTCACCTTGCCTGGCAATACCACCGCCTGTCCAAAGGTTCCAATATAAATACCTGGGATCAAGTGGAAAAACCTGAAGAAACCAACTCGGAATAGCTAGTTTGAGTTTTCAGTTCTGCAATAATTTTTAAACCGGGGTGTTTAGAATTAGTTTGAGTTAATAATTCCGGCGATGTAATGTTGAACATTCCATCATTTATCCCGGAGATTTTATGTCTATAAAATCTAGTCCGATAGATCTCAGGCGTAATTCCAGGGAAGCATTGGAAAACCCTACTTTGCGTTCTGCAATGAAATCCGCTACCCACTTGTTCACTACCTTGAGAGAACATGGTCTTTCCGGTTTACCTGTCGAGGAAATGCGTCAGAAGGCTTCGACGGTTAGAGATCACGTGCTAGACAACCTTGAAGCGTTTATCGACCAATTTTCAGCGAATGCCACCAAGGCTGGCGCAGTAGTTCACAGGGCCAAGGATTCCGACTCCGCCGGCAACATTATTGTCAATTTGTTAAAGGATAATAGCGTTAGAAAGATTGTTAAAGCCAAATCAATGGTCTCGGAAGAAATTCATTTGAATCGTCTTCTTGAAGCGAACGATATCAAAGTTGTAGAGACGGATCTTGGCGAGTATATCATCCAGCTAGCCGGTGAAACCCCTTCTCACATACTTGGTCCGGCCATTCACAAGAATCGAAAACAAATTGGAAGTCTGTTTACCGAAAAACTGGGAGTGGAATATTCTGAAAACACGGAAACGCTGGCAAGAACTGCCCGAGGAATTCTTAGAACTCAATTTTTGACGGCCGACGCAGGTTTTTCGGGGGTGAATTTTGCCGTTGCTGAGTCGGGAAGTCTTGCAATATTTTCAAATGAAGGAAACGGGCGGATGTGCACAACTGTTCCCACGTTACACATAGCCCTGTTGAGTATTGAGAAAATTCTGCCCACCATAAAAGATCTCTCTCTTTTCTCCCGACTCCTCACAAGATCTGCAACGGGTCAGCCTTTGTCCTCATATATGTCTCTGATCACCGGCACGAGAAAACACGGGGAAGCCACGGGGGCCGGCAAACTCCACATAGTGCTTCTCGATAATGGCAGGTCCAGAATTTTGAAAGGTCCTTTCAGAGATATCCTGAAGTGTATCAGGTGCAGCGCTTGTCTTAACATATGCCCTGTTTACAGAGCTATCGGAGGGCATGCCTATGAATCGGTTTATCCAGGGCCAATGGGAATAATACTCACTAATCTTCTTGAAGTTCCTGAAAGAGCGCACCCCTTACTCGACGCGTCCACCCTTTGTGGCGCTTGCGAGGAAGTCTGTCCGGTGAAAATTCCTTTAGTAAAACTTATCACTTCATTACGTGAAATGCGCGTAAACATGAACAAGTCTGCGTCTGCAGAGAATTTTTTGATGGCCTCGTTCGGAGTGGCCGTGAAGAATCCGCAGCTTTTTGGAATTCTTCAGAAAGTATCGAGTACAGCAATGCCGGCGCTGCGCAATCTTTTTAAGGGACTGCGCCTGGACAGATTCCCACTGGCCGCAGAGAAAACTTTCAGAAATCGTTAACCTGGCGTTTATTTCGTTAGGATCTGACCAATATATTACTTTCTTTTATTGCAGATAAAATCGCAAAGGCGGGTAGACCATGGAAATCAGGGAGCCGGAAATAACCAGGGATCAGATACTTGTTCTGGATGACCCAAGTTTCATATCAGAGAATGTCTGCATAGTCACTGGAGTAGGTGGAGGAATCGGAAGAGCTACGGCCATCGCATGTTCGGTGAACGGACTGCATGTGCTAGGACTGGACATCAATATCGAAGAAGCTGAAAACACTGTCAAAATGGCCAACGCCCTTGGAGGCAAGATGTCAGCCATGAGAGTTGATCTGGCCAACGATGACGACATCATCCATGCGGTGGATGAGGCTTCGAGAATTGGCGCAGTCAGATATTTGGCTAATATCGCCGGCATTCAGCATATTGACTCCGTCGAGAACTTTCCCATGGAGAAATACGACCTGATGCAGAAAATAATGCTTCGGGCCCCTTTTTATCTGTCCAAGCTGACTATACCCCTGATGAAAAAATCATCAGATGGAGTGGGTGTGGTTGGAAACATGTCATCGGTTCACGGTCATATATGCACAATGAACAAACCGGTATACAACATCACCAAATTCGGCTTGAGGGCGCTCTCTCAGTCAATATCTGCCGAAGGCGCGGGAAAGATCAGGTCATTCAGTGTGAGTGTCGGTTTTGTCAAAACCGGACTTGCCTTGAAACAGATACCGGCTCAAGCTGCCCAACGTGGAATTTCACATGAGGAAGTCGTCAGAGATGTCATGATGGGAAAGTCTCAAGTCAAGGAAATGATGTCTCCTGTTGATGTGGGAAATATTTTTGTTATAGGTTTTTCCAGGTACTCAAATTACCTCGTAGGTGGCGATTTACTGTTTGATGGAGGTATGGTGCTGACCTATTAGGTAAGTTTTAGTCGATCCAGAATATGAGCTGAATTCCGTAACAGCGTTCTTTTTACGGCGCGGCCCAGGGTCTTGTTTGTGAAGGGCTTCTGAACCATGCCGTCAATAACTCCAGATTCATTGGTAGAGGTTTCGTCGGTGGTATCATAACCGGTGATCAGCAACACCGAGATGTCAGGCCTGATTTTTTTCACTTCCTGGGCCAGAGACAGGCCGGTCATTTCATTCATGGTCAAGTCGGTTATCAACAAATCAAAGTCATAAGGACCGACTCTGAATATGTTCAAGGCAACTATGGGATTCGAGAATGTAAAGACCTTATATCCGAAGTTCTCAAGCATTTCCCTGGCTATCTCGGTGACGACCTTTTCATCATCGACCACCATGATCCTCTGGTTTCCATAAAAATCCTCCTCGAATTCATTTTCATCTGTTGTTTCGACTGGCTCCACTACCGGCAGGTAAACCTCGAAACGGGCCCCGTGGATGCACGATTGATCCAGTCGTATCACGCCCCCATGACTTGTTACAATTCCGTGAACTACTGCCAGTCCCAATCCGCTACCTTCACCTGACGGTTTGGTAGTAAAATATGGCTCGAATATCCTCGCTCTTATTTCTGGTTCGACTCCGGGACCCGAATCTTTTACCGTAAGTTTAAGATACTCTCCCGGCGCTGGAACATCAATTCCCTCAGATTCCAGAGTTCCAGAGTTTACGACTTCCAAAACTACTTCAAGTACTCCGCCCTCATTGCGCATTGCATAGCCGGCATTTGAGAAGAGGTTCATCAGGATCTGGTGAAATTGACTCGGATCACCCATTATCAGCCTGTCGTTCGCCAATATTTTACCCTGAATTTTTATTGTCGCCGGAAAAGACGCTTCCAGAAACTTGAGCGTCTCCTTTATGATCGGAACCACATTGAGAGGTCTTTTCTGTTGTTCAGCCTTTCGACAAAATGTCAGTATCTGGTGTACCAGATCTCGAGCCCTTTTTGCCGCTTCAATTATTTGTTCCAACTGTGCCGAAATGACATGATTACGACCTATATCCATCAACGCTATTTCGGCAAATCCCATGATGATGGTAAGAACATTGTTGAAATCATGAGCAATCCCTCCGGCAAAGGTTCCTAAAGCCTCCATTTTTTGAGAATGCAACAGTTGGTTTTGCAGAGCTTTTTCCTGACTTTTGTCGATCACAAATCCAATGATCGTCGCATCGCTACCCGAGTGCATTTTGCTGCAATAAAAATCCACATCCAGGACGCTGCCGTCTTTTCTAACTGCCTGCAAGTCCACGTACTCTTTTTCGATCAACTCTCCAGAATTCCCTGATTCCAATACTTTTTCATCGAATTGTCCGTTTCGAAAAAAGGAACCTGGCTTCAGGCCTTCCATCTCCAGGGGTGAAGAAACCCCGTACATTTGTGATAGCGCTTTATTTGCAAATGATACAGCGCCGCTGTTCATGAGAAAAATACCGACCGGCGCCGATTCCAGCAAATTTCTGAGTTTTTGCTCAGAGCGCCTGATCTCTGCTTGAGCCACATTCAGTTCATTGATCATTCTTGCCTGGAACAGGTTCTGAAGTCCGAGAGCCGAAACCTGGGCGGAGATCAGACTAAGGAGATTACATGCTTTCAGGAGTTCATCTTCATCAATCGCGGGGGTGGATGCAATCGAATCTAGAAGCAGATTTGCATCTGTGCCAGTTTCCAAAGCCAGTTGGGCGACTTCTTGTTGCGCGGTTTTTGGATCTGAGCCTTTCCAAATTTTCCATGCGCCCATGTTCCGTTCCTGAATGATGATCGGTATCAGGAAAATAGAATCGTCTGCCAATAAATAATTTTTGTGAATCTGAACTGGTTCTAGACCCATCTTCGACACAATTTCAGCATTTTTTACTTCAATCAGACGTCTTCCAGGCACAGTTGAAATGAGTGTTCTGTAAGGATCGGGCAAACTGACCGGAGTGGTGATCATCTGGCCTGCAATGTTTATCAACTCGACCTGTATGCCCCAAACATCACAGAAAAAATCCTGAAATTTCTGTAATGCCGCCACATCGATCAAATCGGTTAATTCCAGATCTCCCATGTCCACGTTTGGCTTTGTCAAAGCCCACAATTTTCTATCGAGCGCTTCTTCAATTCTCTTGCGCCTTTTTATCTCCTGACGCAGTTCGGTGTTGAGCAGTTCCAACTCTGACGTCCTATCCCGAATTTCACGTTCAAGCTCGGAATGGGATTCCCTTAGTTTTTGTTCATTCATCCTGGGTTCGGTGATGTCACGACCTACCAGTTGAAATTCCAGACTGAGCGCATCTGAGTCACCGCGGGCGTCAATTGTCCAGTGATACAGCCGGCATTCGCCGGAGGCTCCCACCAGGGGGAACTCAAAGGAACCATGATAGTCTTCGGAACGGTGAGCCGACAGAAAAGCCTTTAAATGATCCCTAGAAGACTCCGGAACAAAAATTTCAAGGTCAAGTCCCTGCAAACTGCTTCGAGACAAGCCGGCAAACCTGCAGAATGCATTATTGACGAAGCTGATCACTCCTTTTTGCGTCATTCGACAGATCAGGTCCGAACTGGCCTCTATGAATTTTAGAGCCTCTTCGCCTATTTTTCGCCTGAATTGATCACGAAGGTACTCATATCCCAAGGCCATCAGCAATCCCCGTAGATGTGACATTTCCTGTGAGGAAATATCAATGATTTCAAAACCGCTGTACAGCATTCCGTCAGATTGCTCTTCATGGGTCCACCGACAAACCGCGACGAAAGAGAAACTTTGCAGGCTGAGATCCTCCGGAGGACAAACTTCCAGTTTCAGCGTCTCCTGAGCCGTGCAACGAATCCCTCTGACCCCCAGGCCCTTCACTGTCATGTTGAGAACCGTCCCAAGGTTGTGGGGGTCCCCCACCACCACTATCGGAACTTCAATGAAAAGGGGCTTGCGATCAAGCACTCTAACCTCTTTGAATGTCTCATCAGAGGTCAGGTTTGATTCACGACCGGGCCTGAGATTTTCCAACTCGGATACTCGCTTGCGAAGCATTTCTATTTCCTGCAGGAGTTCTTCGTTGGAGCGAGCGTCTGGTGACATAGTATTTCCTTATGATTTGTTCAATTAAAAAGATGTCTTAATATGATTTTACAACCCAATGGCTATATTTTTCCCAAGGTTCATTCGTTGGTGTGCGCCGTGATAACGTATCAGGGCGCTTGTCTGAAAAGTCATTTTAAAGCAAAAGTTGTTGCGCAATCAGACGTCTGCGTGGAGATGAACTCCTACAAGTCTGAAAGATTACCATGATCAGCGGTTGATGCATCCAAATCTTTATTTTTCTTTACGAATAATTTCAACTGCACATTGGGTATCAAGCGCCCGTAACCAGAGAGTGTGAGTAAATTCCTGCTCTCGAGTCAACTGTTTTTGCCAGCTCAAGAACCCGCACATGATGGGTAAAAAGTAACACCTGAGTACTCTCTGCCAGTTCCGCCAGAACCTCTATGCATACCTTTGTACGTTTGTCGTCAAAGCCTATGAGAATGTCATCAACAATAAATGGGATGGGCTCACCCTTGCTCAGATGTTGTTCCAGTGTTGCCAGTCGGAGCGCGAGATAGAGCTGATCTCTGGAGCCGTCACTCATCCCCTCGATTTTAACCTCTTTATCATCTGGGCGAACGCCGAACAGAATTGGTCTTCCAGTTTCATCCAACTCATCCCGGAGGTTCGCATAAGAGCCCAGAGTAAGTCTGGAAAAGAGTTTGCCGGCTCTTGCCAGGACGGGGGCCTGGTTTTTTTTTCGGTAGTCTTCTATGCGCTGTTCCAGGATAAGCGCAGCGATCCGCAATCGAAGATATTGCTCTGAGCTTGACACCATTGTGGTAAAATATTCCTGGGCCTCTTGTGAAGCGTTTGCAGCTGAAGCGTTGCCATCTTTTTCTTCGATTTCAGTTTGGAGCTTATATTTAGTTTCGAGCAAACCTTCTTTTTTAGCTTGTAGTTCTTTCAGGCCTGTAGAAATTTTCTCGAGTTCCCCTTCAATCGCATCAATTTCTGATTCTTCAGCCTCTTTTTTCAATTCATCGATACTAAGGCCGTCTCCGTTACGGTTCAGCTCTTGCCCAATCATCTCAAGTTTCTGCTGAAGATCTCGATAAGTTTTGGACTGCTGACCGGAGCCTCGCAGATCATCATCAGTTTCAACACCAGCTTGCTTCCTCAATAAGGCAAGTTGGTTTTCTGCAGCCCTAATATCGATATCGGCTTCTTTTATTTCCACTCGTCTTTCCTTGATTTGGGTCTCAATCTTTTGGAGCTTTGCCCTATTTTCCCGTGCAGAATTGAGATCCCGATGTAGCTGCGTAGCGATCGTCGCCGCTTCCTGCCCATCCCTTTTGAATCCAATCTCATCAGCAAATCTGAATACTCTTTTACTGAATTTCTCTTCGACCTGGTCCATCCCATAGATTCGTTTCCGAAGATCTTCAGACCTGTCAAAGGTATCGAAAAACTTAAATAAACGGTCGAACGTTTCGGTCGCGCACTCCGGGGGAACATCCGCTTTTAGGCCCAGCCCTTTGATAGATTGCCCCCATTCACGCAGCCAATCTGACTCTTCAGCCTCTATCGACTTGAGTTCGTCGTGGGTTCTTTTGAGGTGGATTTCAGAATCGCTGAGTGACTTTTTTAGTTCACGACTCACTGTATTATTGCTTTCTTCCTGCTGGCAGCGTTGTTCACATAGAGAAATCATGGACTCAAGGTTCATTTCCTGTGTGGATAGCGATCCATCGAACGTGGCTATCCGAGTGGCCACCTCCTCCTTTAGCATCCTGATTTGTCCTGCGAGCGTTTGTGCTTCACTATCAATCGCATTTGCTGAATGAACCGTCTTAACGAGTTTTTCCACTCTCAAAATCCATTGTTTCATCTCCCGTGGGGTATCCGGGGTAATCCATAATGGCTCCCAAATGGCATACCATGCCTCCCGATAATCATTTTGGGACCTATTGGCCGTCTCCATTTCATTCGCGATATCATTCAGACGTGATTTCAGGTTTTCTAGCTTGGCTTCCAGGGCCGCTCTTTTTGCAACCTGGTTAGCCACCATCCGAAGGCGATCTGAAACGTGGTCAGCGGTACTGACTTTCTGTTCGTACACGGTGGGTAGTTCTGATCCGGATGCATATTCTACAAGATCTTCCTCAACATCCATTTTCTCGATATATTTTTGCTTGATCAGTCTCCACACGCTATTCCGGCTGTTCCGCGATTCCTCTAGCTCATGAATTGTCGGCACATCGCTAGTCAGCAAGAGCGCTTTCAAGTCCTGTTCTGTCTGCTTGGTTTCTTTTTGGACATCCTTTTGTATTCGCACGCAGTCTCTGATCTTGTTTAATAGCTCATCACCCTTTTTCTCGAAAATGTCCAACGTCTCTGAAACGGGCATTGCCACTTTCAATAGCGATTCGACAGTGCCTTTGAATCTTCCGAGTGTACCAAACTCGTTCTCGCATGCGAAGTTTTCAGCGGTGGCCCGTTTTTGCAGGTCGGCCAATCGTTGTTCAACATCACCCGCCTTACGAGCAGACGCGATGGTGGCTTTCAGTTCACCTAAATCCCCATAAGATTGCGGTTGTTTGGCAAGTTCATTTTTTTTTGATTCCTGCTCGTCCTGGATATCTCTGAGAGTAGATCTGGCCCTGGCCTTCCTTTGAGTCAGCAGAACATGCTGTTGAGCGAGGCTCGAGATCCATTTTCTGTTGTTGAGCAGTGGCCGCAGATCGTCAGCATCGTCCAGTTTCACATCAGGACGCACGCTCTTGAGAAGAGACTCAGCTTCATTGCGCAATAAACGCCGCTTGCCATCTTGCTGAGGCCGATCTTTGATTGTCTTCTCGACAGCGCCTAGTTCCTTGAAGATCTCCAGAATAACCCCTTCATTTTTCATCAATTCATTGTTGACATTCAAAGTTGCAGCTTCTTCTTCCAGACTTTTAAGCTTTGTCCCGGCTTTTTCCTTTGACTCTCCAGCTGATTGCAGTTTCTCGCTTGCGGTCTTTCTTTTTTCCTCGAAGTCTTCCGGCAAAAGTAAAACTGTTCCCAATCCATCGATTCGGCTGAGTAAGGATCGATGTTCAGCGAGAGCTCCCTTAACTCGATTGAGACGATCAAGCCGACTTTTTCCCATGTTCCCAGATTCAATTTCTTTTTCGATCTGCTTGATATCTGAAAGCGTCTGAGAAAGGTCTTGCTGCAATTCTTTCCATTTTGCGGTAGGCAGGCTCGTATTTTTAATTCTCTTCTGGGCGTCTCTGTAATTTGATATTGCTTGATTCAGAATCTTGGTCGATGCCCGAGGCTTATAGATTTCTTCCGCCTCGTTTTGAAGTTCGGACAAGGTTTCTCGAAGACTTGCGGTGCCAACTGCAGCGCTGAACAGGGCTTGACCAAGATCTCCAGATTGCTTCAGCAACTCCCGGCCTCCTTCAACCAACCGGACATGGTCAATTCCGAAAAGTTTTGTAAATATGTCTTCATCGATGGCGCTGGGCATGTAAGGGGCAAGAATCCCGTCGTCCAAAGGTTCATCCGTGCGGTATTTTAGCAGGGTGCCTTTGGTCCCCTTTCGCCTAATGAACTCTAATTCCCTGCCATCAGACAATCTCAATTTACCTCCGATTCTAAGTTGCGAATTGGAGTGAACAAAACTGTCATTAGTGCGGCTGGGAATCCCGAACAACCATGCTATGAGGGCTCTGAGGGTCGTGCTCTTGCCTGCTTCATTATCGCCATATATTAAGTGTAGGCCGAAATCTCCATCGCAAAGATCCAGCGATTTTTGTGTGAATGGGCCATAAGCAATGAGGTCGAGACGATCTATTCTCATTTAGCGCCCCCTACCGCCAACAACCTGCCAACTGCCATGCGTTTTGCCTCCTCAACCAGGCGCTGAACAGTTTTTTGTTCATCCAGACTCAAGACGGATTCACTGGCAAACACTTCGGGCGCTTTTTGTCGGAGGTCTGCGAGTACCCTGTCCAATCCATCAATTTCAGAAAGGTTGGTTGGCGTATTCAGAATGTCTCTGAGCAATTTTCCGAATGCGGTGTTATCGACCAGGGCCGAATCCAGATCGAGCTTACCTTGTGCCAAGTTCTCAACTCGCTCAATCCACAGATCATAACCGGTAAATTCCGCTCCAATCGCTTTTATCTGATGTTCCAGATGTTCCGGATGTACAGCCAGTATGTCTGATATTCTGGTTGCGCCCTCAAGCCGGATCCGCATTGCAACCGTGCGATCTTCTGCTGATGTCAGTTCCTTTTCGATGGCCATCCTGACGCGTTCCATGACCTCTGATATCGTCGCCACATCTGTGATTTCCACGCTGCGCTGAACCCAGCGAAGGACATCCAGAGGGACATTTTCTACTGCATAAACAGCATCGTTCTCGACGGTAACCAGTACACATCCTTTTGATCCACTTTCCCGAATATGCCTCCCTTGAATGCAGCCGGGAAATACTATCCAGGGATCTTCCGAAACGAATTCCTGTTGGTGAACGTGTCCCAAAGCCCAGTACTGATAGCCCCTGGATTGGAGGTCATTTACGGTGCAAGGAGCATAGACGGCATGTCCTTCTCGACCATTCAGACTGGTATGAAGAAGCCCTATGTTGAACATGCCCTTTTCCGCCCTGTTAAAACTGAGCGCCAGATTTTCATCAACGTGTTGTGTCCCAAAACTCCTGCCATGGATTGCAACGGCCAAATCGTTCAACCTGATTGTTTCGGTGCTCCTCGTGGACAGTATCTTCATATTGGGTGGGCTTTCCAATGCTCGGGTCATCCGGTTGGCCGCATCATGATTGCCTGTTACAGCAAAAACCTGAATTCTGTGCTGTCCCAATCTGGCTATTTGTCGGTTGAGGAATATACCGGTGCTGTAGTCTTTCCAGTCTCCATCATAGAGATCGCCCGCCAAAAGGACGAAGGCTACTTTTTCTGCTATGGCAACTTCTACAAGATTCTCGAATGCCCTGCGGGTAGCATTTCTAATGGAATCGACTGGCGCCGATTCATATCGGGATAAGCCTCGTAAAGGACTGTCCAAATGAATGTCCGCCGCGTGAATGAACTTAAACATGGTCTGTCCTTCCTTTAGGCTCATGATGCCTGACAACGGGCGCTTCATTGTATTGCGGATCACGATGATCCTCCGATTTACCAGGAATGAAACCACCCACTATGACATTCATCGAAAACCCCCGTTTATTCGGCTCAATGTTTCAAGTTTTGATTTTACCAAATTTGCTGAGAATGATGATACCGCAGGACCAATGCAACTTACATTCTTTTCTCACATTTGTGAAGCTCATGCTAGTCAATAGAGAGGGATTTCCCCAGTGAACCTCTCAAGCGCCTTCCACGGCATGTGATTCCGGGATGTTTTTTGTTGGATCACCTGATGCTCTAGCGACTGTTCATGACAGACGCTTTGTCCAATTCCAACTGAGGCATTGCACAATTGTCTCCAGCGGATTTTTATTTTTTGATTAATAGTTTAAAATTGGGGTATACATTAGGAGAGACCTGTTCCTGACGAATATGAGAATCTTTGATAAATTGATATTTATTTCAGGCGTGTAAAATGAATCTTGAAAATGAATCCATCAAGCTCACATCGGCCATGGAGGATTATCTGGAAGCAATTTATCATTTGGAACAAGAGCGTAGAATTGCGCGGGTGCGGGACATAGCTCAAAAGTTGAAAGTTCGTATGTCCTCTGTTAGCGCCGCTCTTAAAACCCTTGGTTCCAGAGATCTGATAAAATACGATCCTCATCAGTTTATAACGCTCACAGACAAGGGCCTTGTCCGGGCGAAAGAAATAGTCAGAAAGCATGAGATCCTTAAAAGTTTCCTGAATAAAATTCTGAAGATTGAGGAATCCGTAGCTGAGGACAACGCTTGCAGGATCGAACATCACCTCGACCCTGAGGTCATTGAAAAACTTGTTCACTTTGTGAAGATGGTCGAACTTTGTCCTGTGGAAACTATCAAGAGATTTGAAAAAGACACCAATAAGTGTCAAAACTGTGAGCCGTGCCTGGAAGAAGCCCGTAAAAAGCTTTCCACCAGAAATCAGGCTCAAAAGACAGCCGTTGAGGCCGGCTTGACTCTGTCTGAAGCTGCCCCTGGAGATCAGTTACTGGTTCAGTCCGTGGCGGGGTCCATCGAACTCAGATCCCAGCTTTCAAAAGACGGTTTGGAAAAAGGCGCTATCATAACAATTGAAAAGATAGACCCTCTGGGAAATAGTGTTACATTGAATATTAACGGATACCATATTTCTCTTCCTAAAGCGGACGCAACACGGATATTCGTCAAGCCTTTGTAAAATTTACCTGCAACGACAAACCCGCTGCCTAAAAAATATACCTGAAGGCAGCGCTTATAACTATCAGAAGAATTCCGGCCAGCAACAGGTAAGGACCTGACTTGATTTCTTCATTCATTTGGTCCGGGGTATGCCTGTCAGTGCAACCCCCTCCGCAATTACTACAGTCGTGATTGGCTGGCATTTTTTCTTCTCCATATTTTTTTGTGATCAGCTAAAGTTTATTGCCAAAATACCACATCAAACTAGTCTACATTAATTGAGATGTCGTGTAACCCGAATCAGTTCATAATTTTTTGTTTTTTTTCGTTTTCAATCCAACAATTACCCTGATTTCCTGCTTCTGAATGTCCCGTTTAATTCAAAATTGTTTTGAAGTTATTGAAAAAGGCGTCGGGCTCTGAAACAGAAGATTTATTAAAGTATTACATTATTGTTTTACTTTTACTTTTTATTATCACTTCTATTTATCTTGGCATTATTACCTGTTTTGTGGTATCATCCAATCCATTACTCGTGATCACCTTGAATCTGTTTTGCCATCATCAAGGCTAATTATGTGGGTGGTCAAATGTCAAGTTTCGGTATGTGCTTTATTAATGGCAGAGAAGAAATCTCCAAAAGAACCTCAATTCAGGAAATTACCGGGTATAGAGGT
>CAYNZA010000030.1:0-10564 GCA_964401595.1 uncultured Desulfomonile sp. | reverse complement strand
ATCAGATTGACGTTTTGGGATTACTTCAGCCTCGTTGGCCTGGTAATAGTTTTGTCCGGATTGCTGGACAGATACGGATCCGTATCCTTGTTAAAGTTCCCGACGGAATTTCCGGGAGGAGCCGTTGGCGCTTTTTTCAACGGCGCCATGACCAAGTTCTTCGGCACTGCTGGTGGCATACTTGTAAGCGTCACTCTGTTGTTGCTTTACAGCTTGCAGTTGACGAAACGCTCTGTCAGACGTTTCATTCAGGCGCTTATAAGCGCAGGGCAGCTTCCTGCATGGTTGATGAATCTGGGATGGTCAAGTTTGAAAGAGCGTGCTTTTCGTTTAAAATCCGGATTCTACCTATGGATCACCAGTTTACGGGAAAACCGGCGACAGGTTATGGTTTACGAGCCGGAATCCGGAATTTTAGACAGCCTACCTGAGATTTCACCTGCTGTTGCTCATTTAGAACCCGCTAAAGTAGAACTAGTGGCTCGCCCCGAAATTGGCGTTCGTTCATGGGAGAGACTATCGTGTCTTCCCGTTGACGACATACCTGAACCCGACATCACCGTCATTCCCGAGCCTGAGCGCATGGAAATGAAGGCTCCCAAATTCGGAATGGCTTTAAAACCACAATCCGTGAAGGAACCAGAACCTTCAAAACTGTTCAAGTGGAAGTCCATAGAAATTGAACCCGGATCTCCCGAGCCCGAGGATCTCTCGAGCGACGCAGAGGATCTTCCAGTTCAGCAAAAATCATCAGGAGATGTCGTTCATGAGCTTAAAGAGACCTTACCGCAAACTCATGCTCAGATTCCTGAAGATTCCGCTCCTTCTCGACCCATCAAAGTCACAAAAAGGGCGGATGAAAATCCTGTCGGAGTTGATGTTAAGGAGTTGAAACTTGACGACACAGATTATCACTTGCCACAGCTGGATTTACTTGACACCCCTCCCGCCTCCACCCGCATGGTTGATGAAAGGATCCTGGAATCAAACGCCCGGGTGCTCGAGCAAAAACTGGCAGATTTAGGGATCAAGGGAGAGGTAGTAGAAATCCATCCGGGTCCTGTGATTACAATGTACGAATTGACCCTGGCGCCAGGAATCCCTTTGCGTAGGGTGTTGAACACTTCCGATGATCTTGCCATGGCGCTAAAATCGGGGTCTACCAGAGTAGTGGCCCCTATTCCGGGCAAGGACACCGTTGGAATAGAGGTGCCCAATCTTAACAGAGAGATTGTTTATTTTAAGGAAATAATTGAGTCGAAGGCCTTTGTTTCATCGAGCGCTCCTCTCAAGATGGCATTAGGCAAGGAAATCGATGGTGAACCTTTTGTTTCCAGCCTGGCTCGAATGCCTCACCTTTTGATAGCAGGCGCAACCGGAACCGGTAAATCGGTTGGACTCAATTGTTTGATCTGTTCATGGTTAATGTCCTGCAGCCCCGATGACGTAAAATTCCTCATGGTTGATCCGAAGAAACTGGAGCTTTCATACTATCAGGACATTCCTCATCTGATTCATCCCGTGGTGACTGAGGCTGAAAAGGTTCCGAAGGTCTTGAGCTGGGCCATCAGAGAAATGGAACGCCGTTACGATCTCCTGAGCAAGGCCGGGGCAAAAAATATTGAGGGATATAACCAGAAACTCAAGTCAGACGCCCTGAAGAAGGATCCGGATGCTGAAGAGCCTTCAAAACTGCCTTATATCATAATCATCATCGATGAGTTGGCTGAACTCATGATGGTGGCGGCCAAGGACATTGAAATTTCGATCGCTCGACTGGCACAGATGGCTAGAGCCGCTGGTATTCATTTAATCCTCGCCACTCAACGACCTTCTGTAGATGTAATAACAGGCGTGATCAAGGCAAATTTCCCGGCGAGAATCTCTTATCAGGTTTCGGCCAAGCCGGATTCTCGAACGATCCTGGACACTGTTGGCGCCGAAAATCTGTTGGGCATGGGCGACATGCTCTTTTTACCGCCCGGCACATCAAAAATGAGAAGGCTTCATGGGGCTTTTGTTTCGGAGAATGAAATAAGAAAAATCGCCGATTTCACCAAGGCCCAGAGATCTCCCGTGTATCTGAGTGAAATAACCTCTGCCATGACTGACTCTGAATCTGCTATGAATGGGGTTGATTCGATTGACGACGAAAAATATGATGAAGCTGTGGCACTGGTTACAAGGCTCGGGCACGCTTCAATATCCCTGATTCAGAGACACATGCGAATAGGCTATAATCGAGCAGCCCGAATAATTGAAACCATGGAAAACGAGGGAATCATCGGTCCTTCAGACGGCACGAGTCGCCCACGGGAAGTTTTGGCCAGATCACTGGATTTTATCCCGGACACAAGAATCGGGGCCTGATCGCTGGACCCCGCGTCTGCACGCACGTAAAGCGCCTCTTCATAATCCTACAATCCGACAATTTCCGTTATGAATGACTCCGGCCAATTTAGCGTCATGGCCTCAGCGAGATCATCCAGACCAACATTTGGGGCCTGTTTAAAAAATGGAAACCTGACAATCGGAATATCAGGGAAAATTCTTGCCAGATCACCCGGAGTGTACTCCTCCTCAGGGCCTGATATTTCCTGAGATACAGACAGCACAATTCCCTTTATGGGGATATCTCTTTTCTGGAGGGCTTCCACGCTCAACACTGTGTGATTGATCGTACCCAGCGCCATACGGGCGACGAGAACCGTTGGGAAGCGGAGTTGCTGAATGACATCGATCATCATTTTATGATCTTCAACCGGGGCCATCAATCCGCCGGCGCCTTCCACTATCGTCATGTCGGCGTCTTCAGAAACAGCCAACACATGTTCCACGATGTCTGATACGCTCAAATTGCTGTCTTCCATGGCTGCGGCCCTGAATGGTGCTGCAGCCATGGCAAATCTGTAGGGGGCACATTCATCAAGTGAAAAAGACCTGTCACTGGCCTCCCACAGAATCCTGCCATCTATAGGATCAAGCATGCCGTTCTTGATCGGACAGCCTGTTTCAACCGGTTTGATTCCAACACAGTTGATCCCGCGTTTTCTGGCTAGTCTCACAAGCCCTGATGAAATCAAGGTCTTGCCTACACCGGTGTCAGTGCCTGATATGAAAATATTTGACATGTCAACTCGCCCCACAGATTTCAGAGATTGACAGCGCAGTTTTGGTAACCAGAAAATCCATTTCACTTTCTGACATGCAAAGAGGAGGCATGATTACTACAACGTTACCCAAAGGTCTCAGGATGACACCATGTTTCCTTATGTTCCTTGTTACCTGAGCCCCGATCTGCAGCGCGGGGGGATATGGCGCGTGGCTTGAAGTGTCCTCGACCAGTTCAATTCCCACCATGAAACCACATTGTCTGATGTCTCCAACATGCGGGACAGGTAAAACTATCGTTTCAAGAAGATCAGACAGAAGTCTTATCTTGGGTTGAAGTTTTTCAATCACGTTTTCCTGTTCGAAAATATCAATGGAAGCTTTGGCGGCGGCGCAGGCCAAAGCGTTCCCGGTGTAGCTATGTCCGTGAAAGAATGTTTTATAATCTGTGTGTGACCCCAGGAAAGCTTCAAAAATGTTTTCGGTGAACAGTGTTGCCGCCAGTGGTAGATATCCTCCAGTGAGTCCTTTAGCCACACACATGATGTCTGGACGGACATTTTCCTTCTGGCTTGCGAACATTGCTCCTGTTCTTCCAAATCCGGTTGCAACCTCGTCGCAAATCAGCAAAATGTCATGGTCACGACATATTTGTTCCAGTTCTTTCAGAAAACCCTGCGGATGCACTATCATGCCTGCGGCGCCCTGCACCAGTGGTTCCACTATAAGAGCCGCAATCTCATCAGACCTCTCTGCCGCTAATCTCTTAAAATTATCTACACATCTGCGTTTTATTGCTTCAGGCTCAAGTTCCGGTGATCGATAAGGGAACGGAGTGGGAATGGCACAGGTTTTAAAAAGTAATGGGTTGAAGATAGTGTGGAATATGTCAATACCACCCAGACTGACCGAACCTATGGTATCTCCGTGATAAGCCTGGTCCAGGCCAACAAACATTTTTTTCCCGGGATGACCGAGGTTTCGCCAATACTGGAAAGCTACTTTGAGGGCCACTTCAACTGCGGTCGATCCGGAATCCGAATAAAAAACCCTGGTAAGACCTTCAGGGCACAGTCCTATAAGTTTTTCAGCAAGCTCTATTGAAGGAGTTCCTGCTAATCCCAGTAATGTGGAGTGAGAAATTTTTTCAAGCTGGGATTTTATGGCGTCATTAATTTTTTGGTTGTTATGACCATGAACGTTAACCCATAAAGATGACACACCATCCAGGTATTTATTTCCTCTGGTGTCTATAAGCCATGAACCTTGACCCCGATCGATGACCAGAGGTTGTGAGGCCAGCCATTCCTCCATCTGGGTAAATGGATGCCAAAGATACTTTTTGTCGAGTGATTCCCAGTCCCGCATTTACCTTATTCCTGATTACATGTGAGTGTCAGACCACTTCAGTTTGATCCACGAAGGCCGATCGATCAAACCTGTATTCGCCTGTGAAATATGATAGGGCTCCTAGCCCCAGGCTCACAATCAGACTGAACAGGTGATACACCGTGGCAAAGGAAACCGCCACAATGGCCTGAATTCCGTATAGGGCCAGGGCATAACGTCCAGCAGCGTGAAATGTTCCAATAAAACCTGGAGCCGATGGAATTGCAACGGCCAACGCTATGAAAACCTGAATTGTTACAGCTACCAGAAAAGATCCCTGTATACCGAAAGCCAGAAGAAAAACATATGTTGTGGCCGAAAAAAGAAACCAGAGAGCCAATGAGTAAAGGAAAATTATTAAGGCTCGCTTAAGATTCGCCATTACCTCCACACCTTCTATCAGCTTTCGGAAGACAGATTCCATTATTCCGGCAATTCTGTCAGGAAAAATCGTTAGCGTCTTTTCTACGAGCCTTTGAACATACTTCTTTTTTGCGAGCACTATTAATACAAGGGAATAGCCGAATACCAAAGCGCCCAGAATGATCTGCCCCATGAAAGAATATTCCCTCGAGATGTCTGGGGTTTTCCACAGCACTGCTCCGAGCAAGACCAGTAAGCCAGTCATGTCGAAAAATCTTTCCACGAGAACCGCCCCGAAGACGCTTGAAAATGAAACTCCCCGCTGATGAAGCAGGTAAGGTCTTACCAACTCTCCGAGTCTTGCGGGCATGATCACGTTTGCGGCCGCCCAAATATTCAGTAAATCCCAAAGCATTTTAGTGGAAAGCGAGCAAAAAGGGCTCAAAATGACACCAAATCTCAGGGCTCGGATGAACTGACACCCTACGGCAAAAACCAGTCCTGGGATCAGGTATATCGGCTTCATCTGACTCAATCCATCTATAAAATCATTCCACGAGATGTCTCTGAACGTCAACCACAGGAAGAAAACACCGAGTAACGATCCCGTAACGATCAACAAGTTCCGTTTGTGGTTGTTTTTACTTGCCATCTATACGTCCCGGGTTTTCAATAAAATACGAGATGGTGGAGTCCAATCCTTCTTCCAGCGCTATGGTAGGTTTCCAGTTTAATGCTTTTCTGGCAAGAGTTATGTCCGGCTTTCTCCTTGTCGGGTCGTCTTTGGGTAATGGTTTATAAGTGATGGTGGACGACGACTCTGGTATCATTTCGAGAACTTTCTCCGCCAGCTCTTTAATTGTAACCTCGTGAGGATTCCCGAGATTCATCGGACCCGTTTCAGTACTGTGCATCAGCTTTATCAAGCCATCGACCAGGTCGGAAATGAAGCAGAAGGAGCGTGTCTGCGAGCCATCCCCGTAAATGGTGATCTCATGTCCCAGTAAAGCCTGGCAGATGAAATTACTGACAACCCGTCCATCATTCGGAAGCATCCTGGGCCCGTAGGTATTGAATATCCGCGCTATGGCGACATCAACATCATTGTAGTCACGATAACCGACCGTCAATGTCTCCGCCGCTCGCTTTCCTTCGTCATAGCATGCGCGAGGGCCGACTGGATTCACATTTCCCTGATAGGATTCTGGTTGAGGATGAATCTCCGGGTCTCCATATACCTCTGAAGTGGAAGCCAGCAAAAACCTGGCCTTCAGTCTTTTGGCCAGACCAAGCATGTTCAGGGTTCCAAGGACTGAGGTCTTAAGAGTTTTTATGGGGTTGCTCTGGTAATGCACGGGAGAGGCCGGGCATGCCAGGTGATAGATCTCATCCGCTTCGATGAGTATTGGACTGACAACGTCGTGTCTTATGAATTCAAAATGCGGATTTTCCATTAAGGGCCATATATTACGTTTTGTGCCCGTGAAAAGGTTATCAAGACAAATCACCTCTGCCCCTGAATTGAGTAAAACCCTACACAGATGACTGCCTATGAAACCGGCGCCGCCAGTTACCAAAACTGTTTTCATTATTAAGGCTCCACTGAAATATTAAAGACATTTTAGTATCCACAAGCCGCATGTTTATGTCAATCTTTAAGCGGGCTTCCGGGTTGGTTGGGGCGCCGGCCATAGTATGATAACGCGCTGGCCTATTCGTGAGACTATCTGGTAATGCAATGGAACTTTGAATCATGTTTTTACAACTCATTGAATAAACCAATTAATTTACGCGTTGTCATTAAAATTAGGCCTGAGCCGGGATTCAATTATTCCATACTCTGTCAATCGAATTTAAATGGACCCCATTTTTGGTCAAAAATGATCTTCACTAATGAAATTGGTTATTTTATAATCGTTCTGTTTGTGTAACAGTTCCGGGCTTCAGCAAAACTTTATCCGTATTGTTTTGTCATAGAGCCTGGACAGGTTGCTAAGTAATGTTCTTTACGGGTATCGTTTCTCATAAATGAATAATCCAAAGACAGAATTAAATTATTTGCTTCCGTTTGTTCTGCTCATGACAGCCTACAGCGTCATTGTAACCATAATTTCAGGAGATTTGGGATTTGAAGGGGATGACTGGTGGATATTCAGTTGGCCATATTGGAACAGCTTTCCACAGTCCGTATTTATCTATGCCAGAGAATCTCTGAGACCTCTTGAGGGGGTTTACTGGATAGGCTTGTTTGAGATTTTCGGTTTCAACAAAATAGTTTTTCATTTTTTCTCGCTTATGCTGCTGGTTCTTGCATGCTCATTGATGGGCGCCTGTCTGCTGAAGGCCTTTCCAGGTCGGAGACTGCTCGCAGTGTCAGCGATGTTGATGGCTTTTTTCATCCCGACTGTTTCGTGTCTGACTTTTGTTGTAACTACTGATAATTCCAGATTGAGTATGGTATTTTTTTGGGCCTGTGTGCTGGCGTTTCAACGCTGGATTGAGCGGGGAGGCAAATGGAGTGATTTGCTTCTGCCTGTCTTTCTGTATATTTGCGCTTTTTTGACCTATGAGGCTCCAAGTCTGCTCATATTCTCAATCCCATTGTTCGTCATCCCCATCTATTTCAGACTGTCAGACTCACCATCAAAATTTGAATTCGCATTGAAATTGTTTGCAGGGATCTTGGCCGGTTTCTGCGGAGCGCTTTTTCTGAGGTTCCTTTTGCTTAAAGGCGGCGCTGTCTCCCACAAACATTTTCTACCGCCTTTCGAACTGATCTGGTCATATTTGGCTTTGGCCCCTGTCTACCTTGCAGAACCTTTCGTATCCATTCAGTTGGATTGGCATTCCGTGTCTATCGGTCTTTTGATGGTGGCAGCTTTGACTTTCATCATGTTCTATTACGACAGACCAGAATCCACCAATCACTCTTCTAGCGGGTCTTTTGACCTTCAGAACAGCAAACTTTACATAGCCCTTATCGCAGTGGTGATCTTTGTCCTCGGCATGGCCCCTTACCAGCTAGCTGGATATGGCTCAGTCACTCCCAAAATAGCTGATACTGTTCTGTCAAAATATGGTTTTTTACCTGACGGGAACACGGCTTGGTTCAATTTTAACTGGTCCAGCAGAATTTATTCGTCGGCCTCTTTCGGACTTGCGATCCTTTTTGGGTTGTGCGCCGGTTTCTGGACCAGCGATAAGGCGCAGAAACTGGCCAAAGTCTGTGTTGTGGGCGTTTTGGGGTTCCTTATAATTTTTCACTCCGGCCTCATTACAGACTGGAGAGAAGCTGCCAGTAAAAGAAATTCGATCTGCGAAAGTCTGGTTTCCGAGGCTCCGGATGTGCTGCCCAATACCAATTTTCTGTTTTTAAACCTTGAATATCATCACAAGAGAGCCGCTGTGTTTCGGGGATGGGGAGGACTGAAGGAACTGGTCAGGATGCTATATGACTCCAGAGATCTCGGAGCATTTTATGTTCATCCTTACGCCTGGAGTTGGCCTAATAAAGTATGCCAGCAAGGCATCGCCCGTCGGGACGGTTTCTGTACCAGAGGCGTGAAGCTCGACAAGCCGTTGCCTCTGGAGAGCCTGGTCATCCTGAACAGATTCGGAGACAAGCTAAAACTTGTGGAAAAACTGTCTTGTTTTGACAGCAAGGCGCCTACAGGAATATGCTGGAAGGATATATCCCAGATCCAATCGAATCCGGATCGGATCGTGGGCTGGTCTGATACTGTTCTGATACCTCAGAGGGTTGTTAAAAATGCTTGGTCGTCGGGATTGATCACCACGTTAAACTTATCGCGAATAAGCTTGGGATACCGGATTCTGAATAAATGGACTTATACCGTTCTATCCAGGGACCGCGGAATTCGAGCATTAAAATAGACCGAGAGGTCCCTTGTTGTAGAAATGCCGGGACGAATGCATCACATCATTTCTTTATGATCAAATCCTGATTGGTTTCGATCTTTTCTACACCATCCCACTGTGCAGAAATTTTTTGTTCCTCCCTGCTTATTTGTCTCAAAGTGTTTAAAGAGTCTGCTTTCCTCTCTAATAAGATCAGACGGTCTAGAGGTAACATACCCTGCATTACGCTTCCTCTGGCGCTAATCCCGTCTCTAGTGATCGATGCTTTTTTTTCCATGTCCCGATCAGCCTCTTGAAAAGGATAAAGAAAGTAAGCGTTGACCTTGCGGTTGCCGTAGACAATCTTGATCCACTCGTTCAGCCCATCGACCCCTTGAAAGACTACTGCGTTGTTGGACAAATAATACTGAAGGTCAAGAAAAAGAAAATTGGCCCCATCCTGAACGCATGGAACATTACTCAACAGACTTTTTGTTATGTTGTCGCGATGAATTTTTGCCTGAATCCAATCGCTTCGAAGTGAAATCTGGGAAAAGGCGTTTACGAAAATGAAAGCGGCCAGACTGCATTTGATGGCTGACTCCATCGCTTTAGACCCTCTCAGGAGCGCCAAAGGCAGACATATTATCAATGCGGCGCCAAATCCCGCCGACGAAAATATTCTACTCTGACTTGTAAAGCCGACCTCCGGACTGTATCCGGCAAGCAGGTACGGAGCCATGCCGAGTCCAAAAACAGAAAATGAACACAATATCATCCAAATGAAATTGTCTGGTGGTGAAACGTCGTCTTTCCGCTCGTCCGAAGAAAGAAACCCTCCTGAACCCCACTTTAGAAGCATTAGTGAAAACAAACCGTAAAGGCACGCCCAAAGTAGACTACCCGGATCAAAACGTATCGATTGCACGGGTAAAACAACGTACTGAATGAACACACTCAGGTATGAAAAAGCCAGTTCCAAGGGAGGAGTCAGTGATTTATGCCCGACCGCGCCGCCTCCAAAAACGATAAATCTGATTGAGAGAAAGATCATGAAACTCAGCATTGTCGCTAAACCAAGTTTTATCAAAAACCTCATCTTGGAACGACTTCCTCCATGACGCCCAAACACGGGTAAGACCATGAACGGAACTGAAAAAATCAATAATGCGCAGTTTTCATAAGTGAGGGTAGCCAGACAGTAAAAAACAATGGGCAGGATAAGTTTAAAACTTTTATCTGCTTCCCTGGCCCAACTCTGAAAAAACCACACGGAAATCCAGAAAAACAGGCATGATATTCTTGAATTGTCTGTATGAAGCATGTAAACAAGGTTGGCCAGGGGAGTTATCACAAACGCAAGCAGTCCGCTCATGACCGCCCATTCTTTGGAGCGCGGAAAGGCTGTTAGAAGGCATCTGGTCATCATCAGACATGAAAGCCCCAGCAATATTAACGATCCGGCCAGAAAAGCCTGCTCGTACAGACCGAATGTTTCGTACAACGTCAGCCAGTAAAATCCTTCTATCGGTCGCTTCGATTCTTTGGCGTAAATAATGAGAGAATCCGGGAAACTGTTCCAGAAAGGTATGCCGAAAATCCACCAGTCATCACCCTGAAAACCTATATCTCCTGTGAGATACAGAAATACCCCTATGGAAAGCCCAAAACACAACATCATCATGCCAATGATGGCTCTGTCCGACTTTGAATACTTCGTGTTACCGATTATATTTTTTATCATTGTGGGTTGTACCTGGATGCCGGTCAATAGCATGGCTATTTTCGCAAATGATAACAATTGTGATCATTGAAGTCCATGTTGGGCCCGACGATCCGGTTG